>PUMM01000082.1 GCA_003551365.1 Clostridia bacterium | reverse complement strand
GACACGGTAGGCACCGATAATGTCACTCTGACGCGGGGCGAAAAGAACCTCGGTGGGTCCATGTGGGACGTCCTGCCCGGCTATCCGGCACTGGGTACGCACCTCCCCATCCTTCTGCATGAGGGCTATCACGCCCGGAATGTGAGCCTGTCCCGGATCGCAGAGGTGGCGACCCGGCGTCCGGCGGAGATATTTGGACTTTACCCCCGCAAGGGTGCGCTTTTGCCCGGAAGCGATGCGGACTGCACGGTGGTTGATCTGGAGAAAGAGCGCCTGGTGCAGGCCGCTGATCTCGGCTCGCGCTCGGATTTTTCCCTGGTGGCCGGGCGGAAGCTGCGGGGGTGGCCGATCATGACCATGAAGGGTGGACAGATTGCTGCCCTGTCCGGTCGCCTGCAGCAACAAAGCCCCCGGGGCAATCTGATTCTGAGGAGAGGATCGTCGGAGTAGGTTGGTGCACTCGATGTGATCTGTCAATTGGGGGGATGCGATGAACCCGATGAAGAGATTGTCTGTCAACCGGTACTGTACAGAAAAACCGTCGCTTCTGGTCAGGGGAGACAGGGAGTGCGGAGGTGTAGCCAGTGCATGACCTCAGTGGACTGTTTGCACCCCGCGGCTGCGCCGTGTTGGGTGCCTCTACAGATCCCGAAAAGGCGGGGCATCAGATCGTCGTCAATATGCAGGAGGCTGGCTACGCCAGGGGGCTTTATCCGGTCAATCCGCGTGGGGAAGAAGTCTGCGGTCTGTCTGCGTACACCCGCCTTTGCGACATCCCCGGGCCTGTGGAGCTGGCCATCTCCGCCGTACCGGCGCGGTTCACCGGGTCCTTGATAGAGGACCTGCGCGCCAGGCAGTCGGAGCGGGGAGATCTGCAGGTGTTGGTGGTGGTTGCTGCCGGCTACGCGGAGGCCCGTACCGAGGAGGGCCAGCGCGCGCAGGATGATCTGCTGGCTGCCTGTACAGAGCTGGGGATACGCGTCCTGGGCCCCAACTGTGTGGGAGTGGTGGATAATGTGAACGGTCTCGATACCACTTTCATCGCTCAGGTATCCCGGGAGCCGGGCGGCATCAGTTTCCTGTCACAGAGCGGGGCCATGGGTGCCTGGTTGATGCAGGACTGGGCGTCCCGAACGCACCCGGTGGGATTCAACAAATTCATCAGTGTCGGCAATATGTCCGACCTTGATCTCCTGGAGATTCTCGATTACCTGCGGCAGGACCCCGACACCTCCGTGGTGGGGCTATATCTCGAGGGCTACGTGCAGGGACGGAGATTGGCGGAGTCATTCCGCCGGCTCGCCCGGGAAAAACCGGTCGTGGTGCTGAAGGTGGGGCGGAGCAGTCACGGAGCGAAAGCGGCGCAGTCCCACACGGGCTCCATGGCCGGTTCGGATCAGATTTATGACGGTATGTTCAAGCAGACGGGTGTCCGGCGCGTACAATCTGTAGAGGAGCTTTCTGATGTCCTGCAGGCCTTCGATCGACTGCCCCGACCCGCAGGACGGAATGTTTTCCTGGTGACCCAGGCTGGTGGGCCGGGAATCTACTGTACGGACGTGCTGGAGGAAGGCGGGGAGGTACGCCTGGCCCGGGTGCGGGAAGAGACCCGCCAGTCACTGCGGACCCTGCTGCCACCCTTCGCCTCTGTATGCCAACCAGAAGGGCACGCTGACATAACTGCGGCCGCCACGGCAGAGCAGCACGCGGCTGCCCTGGCCCGGGTTCTGGAGGATGATGGTGTGGATTCGGCTATTTTGGTAACTGTGCCGGTCCTGTTCATGCCTGGAGAGGCCGTTGCGCAGGAGATGGTGCGGATGCGCAATGTTCTGGCCGAACGGGGCGTAGACAAGCCGATTCTTTCCGTCCTTCTGTCGGGCGAGCCGGTTAGAGAGGGTGTGCGGATTCTGGAGGAAAATGACCTGCTCACCTTCTCCACCCCCGATCGTGCTGCCAGAGCCCTGTCGCACCTGGTGGCATATGAGGAGTTCCGATGGGAGGTGCAGGGGGATGACTGAAACCATCCAGTCCATACTGCGGGAACATAAGGAACGGGGCGGAGGAGCACTGCACGAGGAAGCATCCCGCCAGATAATGCGAGAGCTGAACATACCCGTGGTGCCCGGGGGACAGGCAGCGGATATGGCTGCCGCTGTAGAACTGGCTGAGGAACTGGGTTATCCGGTGGTCATGAAGGTGCTGTCCCGGCAGATTACGCACAAGACCGACGTCGGCGGGGTGAAGACGGATTTGCTGCACCGCGGGGATGTAAAGCGTGCCTGGAGAGACATACACTGCTCCGTGGGGCAGCATGCTCCCGCGGCAGAAGTCGAGGGCGTCACCGTTCAGAAGCAGCTGAGCGGCGGACTGGATCTCATAGTTGGAGGCACCAGGGATGATCACTTTGGTGCGGTGGTGGTATTTGGCCTGGGCGGTCTCTACGCCGAATCCCTGGGAGAGGTGGCCTTTCGGTTGGCCCCGCTCAGCAAATTTGAGGCCGATGCTCTCATGCGAGATACAGCGGTCTGGACTATGTTGCAGAGTTTTCGCGGAGGTTCGGCGGACATAGAGGTGATCCGCCGGTCCCTGGTTTCCGTGGGGCGGATGCTGCACGAGTATCCGTCCGTGCGCGAGCTGGAGATCAACCCATTGACGGTGGATCGTTGTGGCGAGGTAGTCGCGTTGGACGCTCTGGTGGTCACCTACGCAATGGAAAACGGATGATTTCCGGTGGTCGGAGCGCAAGAGCAAGTGAGAGACACTGGAGGGCAAATACCCGACAAGGATTGCGGCGAAAAAGGGTGAAAGTCGCGGAGGGAAGAGCACTGTAGGAAGTGATGCTCTCCTTTGTAGGTCCGCGCAGGTCAGCGAGGGGGTGCGAATTATTCGGCGCCCAAAATGTAGTGCCGCGCGACATAATGTGATGTTCATACTAAGGAGGATGGTCAGATGAAGCTAACAGTGAAACCGGACAAATGCAGTGGCTGCCGCCTGTGCGAAACAGCCTGCACCCATGCGCATTACGGAGACTATGGTAGCCGCAGTTCGCGGGTACGGGTAGTCAAGATTGAGGCAGAAGGAATCGATTGCCCGGTGGTGTGCCAGCAGTGCAGCAATGCTCCCTGTGTTAGGGCATGCCCCACCGGGGCACTCCGCCAGGAATCGGCAAGCGGCGTGGTGGAAGTGGATGAGAGCCTCTGCACGGGGTGCGGGGACTGTGTGCAGTCCTGCCCATTTGGTGCCTGCAACCTGCACCCGCAGGACAGAGTGGCCATAATTTGTGATCTGTGCGATGGCGAGCCATCGTGTGCGAGTCAGTGCCCGACCGGAGCCTTAAGCGTCGAAGGTTCGGAAGATGAGCTGGATTTTTCTGAACTGGCTACAATTGGCCAGGGCAAGCGGGATGACTTTGCACGCCGCCTGTGTCGCGGCATGCTCGATGAGTGGAGGAATCGCTGATGAGCAGAAAATACTACGGCTTTGCAGGTCAGATATTGCACGTAAATCTCAGCACCGGGGAGGTCGACACGGAACCCTTATCAGAGGAACTCATCAAGGACTGGATTGGTGGGCGCGGTTTCAATATGCGCGCCCTGTACGATCGAATCGATGCAGATACCGACCCCTTGGACGAGGATAACCCGCTGATATTCGGCGTGGGTCCCGTAAACGGTACGCTCAGCTGCATGGGTTCCCGCTTCAATGTCAGTGCCAAGTCCCCACACACCGGTATCATAGGTGATTCCAATGCGGGTGGGCACATAGGCTCGGAAATCAAGTACGCAGGTTACGACCAGATCATCATCACCGGCCGCGCGGATCGCCCCATCTACCTTTTTGTCGACGATGATGAGGTTACCCTCAGAGATGCGGACGGAATCTGGGGACGCGATGCGGTTGAGACCAATGATCTGATTTGCGAGGACATCGGCGACAGCTCGGTACAGGTGGCTGCGTGTGGTCCCGCTGCAGAGAACGGCGTGTCCTTTGGAGCCGTATTTGCCAACGGAGTGCGCGCTGCGGGTCGAACCGGCATGGGCACCGTCATGGCTTCGAAAAACATGAAGGCGTTGGCGGTGCGGGGAACCGGCTCAGTTGCGGCGTACGATGATGCGAAATTCCGCGAGTGGGACGAGCTTCTCACCCGGAGAATACTGGAGCATCCGGACTACGAGTCCCGCGCCTGGCTGGGAACACCCAGAAACGTCATCCCCCTCAACGAGGGCGGTTACCTGGTGACCAAGCACTTCCAGAGCGGATACTTTGCAGAGGCCGCGAAAATGAGCGGCGAGGAGTTGGCGAGAAACTACAATGTGAAGCCGAAGGCCTGTCACGCCTGTCCCCTGCACTGCAGCCGCTGGTATGTGGTGCCCTCCGGTGAGGATTTCGCCGGTTTACAGGGAGAGGGTCCGGAATATGAGGCCATGGCTGGCTTCGGATCTCGCATATACAATTCCAACCTCGCGGCAATATTGAAGTGCAATGACATGGTGAATCGCCTGGGCATGGATGCAATCACCACCTCGGAAGTCATCTCCTGGTTGATGGAGCTGAATGAGCTGGGCATGGTGAGCCCCGAGGAAGTCGACGGGTTGGACCTGTCCTGGGGCAATGTCGATACCACCATTGCTCTGGTGGAAAAGATCTATCGACGCGAGGGCATTGGTGATGTGCTCGCCGATGGTGTTTTCAAGGCCGCAGAGAGGCTCGGCAAGGGTGAAGAACTGGCCATGGGGGTCAAGGGCCTGGAGATCATACAGGCCGAACCCCGCGGAATGAAGGGATATGCCCTGACATTTGCGACCGCCACGCGGGGAGCAGATCACCTGCGCTATGAGCCGTTCTTTGAGATGTCGGAAGATACTGACCTCGCTGAAGAGCGCTATGGACTCCCGGAGCCGGCCAAGCGGTTGGAGGAAAAAGGTAAGGGCCTGCTCGTGGCCGATTTTGGCGAGTGGTGTGCGCTTTCCGACTGCTTCAATGTCTGCAAGAACACCATGGTTTGCATGGAAGTCCTGCAGATGCACGAAGTGCCAGACTTCCTCCACGCTCTCACCGGCGTGCGGTGGACGGAGGAAGAGGCGCGAGATGTGGGCCGGCGAATGATAACTCTCGAGTATGCTCTGAACAACAAGATGGGCATCAGACGCGAGCATGATACGCTGCCCAAACGTTTCTTGGAAGAGCCGCTGCCGGAGGACTCCCGCGAATCCGCGGGTAGCGTTGTGGATCTGCAGATCATGCTGGATGAGTTTTACGAGGCACGGGGAATAGACCCGGAAACGGCCATCCCGCTGGAGGAGACCTGTCTCGATCTGAATCTTCCCGATGTGGCCGAGGATCTCCGCAGGTTGCGGTAGAGGGATGACCCGGACTGGCTGCGGCCTGGCCGGCAACCCCTTGCCCGTCAGAAATAACGAGGTAGATCAATAATCCCCCCCCCTCCCGCCGGCGCGACCCGGGAATACAGTGGGTCGCGCCGGCACTCTGGCGCCTCAGGTGTCAGCAAATGCTGGCTCCAGTATTCACTGTCGCAAGACCCTGCGCTTTGTAGTCCGATGCGGCAAACTGCGGGAACACGGGCAGAGCCCGGGGAGTGATCGCGCAGCTGCGCAGGTGATAGTGCAGCTGACGAGGCGCGCAGTAAACCGGAATAGATCGCAGAGGCGCAATCGACGGGGATGATCGGGTCGCATGCTCCTGGCGGGCCTTTCGCTGCAGCGGAAGCCGACCCCGTGTTGTGGGGTTTGGTGCCCTCACTCATCAGCCTCATACCCCCCTCTCTGTGATCGTGAGATGCGGGCCTTTCCGGGTGAACCCACATGCTTCGTGATGTTACATCTCGATTCACACGGGATTCTCCCCGGATCCAGATACATTCACTGTACAATACCTTACTAAACAGCAATATATCGACAGGCGCTGGCAAGGTTCTGTCAAGGCGTTCTGCCACCCTCCGTCTAAGATCTGTACTGCAGGACGAATTCACATAGGGAGGTTGTTTCCGGATGCGAACACGTTTATTGGCTGTGGCAGTGGCGGCAGCTCTGCTTCTCGCCGCCCTGGTGGCAGGATGTGCTCCTGAGGAAGAAGAGGTCGATGAACCAGTTGTGGACGAGGAGCCCTCGGGACCCCAGCAGGGAGGCGAGCTCGTTGTGGGTCTGGCATCTACGGGTGATGTGTTGGATCCGCACGTCAGTGGGGCGCGGCGCTCGCATTCCATAACTCGCCACATTTTCGATCCTCTGGTGGCCCGCGATTTCGAGGATCAGTCCTTTCAAGCAGGGCTGGCCACCAGCTGGGAATGGAATGATGATCACACCTCGCTTACCATGCAGCTGAGAGAAGGAGTCGAATTTCACGATGGTACCCCATTCAATGCTGAGGCCGTGAAGTACAGCCTTGACCGAATTGTCGATCCGGAAACCATGTCCAAGGCGGCGGTTGACTACATTGGTCCCTATGAATCGACGGAAGTTCTGGATGAGTACGAAGTGAGGGTCAACTATGAGCGAACGGTTTCATCGCGTGCCATCCTGAATGCCATGAGTCAGGTGCATCTGGCTCCCGTTTCGCCCACTGCGGCAGAGGAAATGGGCGTTGACGATTTCGGACGCAATCCGGTGGGCACCGGACCCTTCAAGTTTGTCGAGTGGACTGCTGCTGACACGGTCATTCTGGAACGGAATCCCGACTATGAGTGGGCACCCGACATATATGATCTGGACGGCCCCGCATACCTGGATGAGCTGGTGTTTGAGGAGATTCCGGAAGGATCCACCCGGGTGGCTGCCCTGGAGGGCGGTGAAGTCCACGTTATCCTGGAAGCGGCCGAGGAATCGGTGCCCGCCCTGCAGGAGGATCCCAATTTTGGCACGGAGTCTGCCGAGAATCCCGGCGGTCCGGCCATAATGTGGATGAACACGGAGGACGAAATATTCGAAGACATACGCGTTCGTCAGGCTTTCAACTACGGCTTCGACCAGCAGGAGATGGTCGATACGGTGTTTGATGGATTGATGCCGCCCGCCTATGGTCCCCTGGCCGAGGCCACATGGGGTTATTGCCCGGAAGTTGAGGATAAGTATCAGTATGACCCGGATAGGGCGGAGGAACTGCTGGATGAGGCTGGCTGGGAGCGCACTGACGGAGGAGTCCGCGAGAAGGATGGGGAACCGCTGGAGGTCGACATACTCGATTTGCAGGACGCCCGCCGCATGGAATTCTTCCAGGCCAGGATGTCCGACATTGGCGTGCAGATCAACCCGCGCGTGGTGACCAGTGACTATCTCTGGGAGGTCACCCGCGATGCTGACGACTACCAGATGGGTTCCACCTGGTTCGGCTACACCGACCCGCACGTGTTGAACCAGCTGTACCATTCATCCAATGTGGGTACCGGTTTTGCCATCTCCCGCTACAAGTGCTCCGAACTGGATGAGATGCTGGAGCAGGCCGTCAGCATACCGGATGAAGACGAGCGCTATGAGATGTACTGTGACATTCAGCTGAGGATCATGGACCTGGCCCTCATGGTTCCCTTCCACGGACGGAAGGAGCATTCGGCGTTTCAGGATAACGTTCAGGGTTACCGTCTGGAGTTCGAGCACCCGATATTGCACGAAGTATACTTCGATCCGCCACAGTGAACACGTGCGGCCCAGTTGACTGGCGGCAAGCGGTGTTTCTCCGGCTGCGATTGGGCTGCAAATACATACTCAAGAAAGGGGTACAGCGAACATGGCTGAGAACAAGCAGATGAAAATGATGGAACGCGAGCACAAAGATGGTTCAATGCGCTTTCCGATGGTGGAGATTGAGGGAGCCAGTTCTGGTCCCATCCTGACAGTCACTGCCGGAGTGCATGGATCGGAATACAACGGTATAGATGCAGCGGTGCGCCTGATCGACGAGGTCGATCCGAAGCAGCTGTCCGGTACTTTGCGGTTGGTGCCGGTCGCCAATGTCCCGGGATTTCTGGCCCGGAGTGAGGCAGTAGTGCCGATGGACGATCGTAACCTCAATCGGGTCTTTCCGGGTGATCCGGACGGCTCGTATTCAGCCGCCCTCGCTGATTTTCTCTGGACTACAGCAGTTGAGGACTGTGACTACCTGATCGATATGCACGGCGGGGACATATTTGAGGCCCTCGTGCCCTATATAGGCGTGGCGCAGGTGGACGATGAGCGGGTGACCCGGGAGACTCTGGAGATGGGCCGGGTCTACGGTCTGCCCTACATACTCGAGCCGCGCGGGCTGCCCGGAGCAGAGGATGGTCTCAGTCTTGCAGCAGCCGCTCGTGAATACGGAATCCCGGCGATTCTATCTGAGGTTGGCGGAGAGGGCGTGCTGTGCCCCGACGATGCCGATACTCACATGCGCGGGGTTGTCAACGTGATGCGGCACCTCGATATGCTGTCGGGCGAACCGACTGTGGATGCTCCCGCTCGTGAGCTCGAGACCGACTTCTGGACCATAGAACGTGAGGGACTCATATATCCGCTGCTCGAACTGGACGACTCGGTGGAGGAAGGGCAGCGCATGGCAGTTATCAAGGACTGGTTTGGAGAGACCGTGCAAGAGTTATACGCCCCGCATGATGCGACGATCATCGCGGTTGTGACCACCCTGGCGGCCCGCGAAGGTGCCGTGATCTACCAGGTGGCTCTGGATGAGTAAATGAGAGAGACCCATCTGCCGGGATCCGCACGGGTCCCGGCAAAATACTCTGCTGTGAGGTGGGGAACATGTCTCGTTACATACTGAAACGCCTGATCACCAGCCTACCCACTCTGCTCGGAATCGTGACGCTGGTCTTCCTGTTGATGCATCTTCTTCCGGGAGACCCGGCTTCCATCATGCTGGGCTTTGCCGCCACCGAGGAGCGCGTGGCTTCTTTACGCCAGGAACTGGGGTTGGATGACCCCCTACACACACAGTACGTGCGGTATCTACAGGGGCTGGCGCAGGGAGACTGGGGGCGCTCCATGTCTGCCCGGGTGCCAGTCACGCAGCTGATCAGAGAGAGAATTCCGGCGACCGCCGAGCTGGCATTTGCCGGTCTGCTGGTCGCCTCCCTGTTCGGGATTGTCACTGGAGTTGTGTCGGCGGTGAACAGGGGGACCTGGCTGGATACCATGGGGATGGTCGTGTCGCTGGTTGGAGTTTCCATGCCGAGCTTCTGGCTGGGGCTTCTGCTCATATTGCTGCTGTCGGTCACTCTGGGTCTTTTGCCCATCACCGGCACCGGCGGGATCCAGCGTTTGATAATGCCCGCTCTTGCGCTCGGTGTGCAGGTCGCCGGAGTGGTCAGCCGGCTGGCGCGCTCGAGTATGCTGGAGGTACTGCGCGAGGATTATATACAGGTTGCCCGGGCCAAAGGCCTGCGCGAGCGGGTGGTCATCTACAAGCACGCACTCAAAAACGCCATGATTCCGGTACTGACGGTATTGGGACTGCAGTTTGGTCGACTGCTCGGCGGCACAGTGATTATCGAGACAGTGTTTGGGCGTGAGGGCATCGGGCGTATGCTGGTCGATGCCATCATGGCGCAGGATGTGCCGTTGGTGCAGGGCACCGTGCTGGTGTCTGCCTTCTTCTACGTCATGGTCAATATTCTTGTTGATATCTGTTACGGCTTGTTCGACCCACGGGTTACCTACAGCTAGAAAGGGTGTCTATCAGGTGGGCAATAGGAATGAGAAGAATGCGGGATCTGCCGAGTCACACTTCCGCCGAATGCTGGGGCGGTTTTTCCGCAGTCGAAGTGCGCTGATAGGTAGTATTGGGTTGTCTCTGCTGATCCTCATCGCAGCGGCTGCACCGATACTGACCGGCTATGATCCCTATGAGATTGACCCGGGAAAGACCCGCCAAGCCCCGTCGCTGGAGCACCCCATGGGTACAGATAACTACGGTCGGGACATCATGACGCGGGTTTTCTACGGTGCCCGACTGTCCCTGCGAGTGGGGTTGATTTCCGTGAGCATTGGGGCGGGCATCGGTGCAGTTTTAGGTATGATATCGGGCTACTTTGGAGGCACTCTGGATACCATTCTCATCGGATTCCTGGATCTGATGCTGGCGTTTCCTGGCGTACTGATCGCCATGCTCATTGTGTTCATGCTGGGACCCAGTCTGCAGAATGCCATGCTGGCCGTGGGCATTGCCGGTGTACCGAGGTTTGCCAGACTGGTTCGCGGCTCAGTCATTTCTACCAAGGAGTCCGAGTTCGTCAAGGCGGCCAACGCGCTGGGCGCAGCGCACCCGCGCATCATTGTCCGGCACATCTTCCCCAACATCCTGGCGCCTCTGATGGTATTCGCCACCCTACAGGTTGCCTTTGCCATAGTCTTCTGTGCCGGCTTGAGCTTTCTCGGGTTGGGAGCTCAGCCACCCAAGCCGGAGTGGGGGAGCATGCTCAATGCAGGCCGTATGTATATCCGCACTAGCTGGTGGATGACCATGTTTCCCGGCCTGATGATTCTGGTCGCGGCCCTATCCATCAACCTGATCGGCGACGGGCTGCGAGATGTGCTGGATCCCAAATTGAAGAATTGAGGTGTTGTGTGCGGTATGTTGGACATGATTTTTCGTGACATTGCGGTGTGTGACGGTACCGGTGATCCGGTCTTTCGCACGGATGTGGGAGTTGCCGAGGGCAGGCTGGTCACCGGAGACCTTTCCGATGTGGGCGCACACCGGGAGATCAATGCAGATCCCGACTGGATTCTGGCTCCGGGTTTCATTGACGTGCACTCGCACGCAGATCTCACGCTTTTCTCCTATCCCGATGCTCGCAATCTGGCCTACCAGGGAGTAACTACTTACGTGGGGGGGAACTGTGGATTTTCCCCGGCGCCCATTGATGAGCATTACCTCCTGAAGTTCTGGGAATATGACGTCTGGCATGACCTGGTGCACTACAAGTACACGGAGCCGATGACCGCATCTATCGAGAACATTCGTGCAGCCATGCGGGATCGGCAGGGGTGGGATCCCGACTGGCATGAGTTTTCCGAGTTTCTTGCCCGCGTGCACGATGCAGACATCGGCCTGAATTATGTTCCTCTCGTGGGACACAACACCGTGCGATGTGCCGTGATGGGTCCCGAGGCTGACCGCCCGGGACCCAGCTCCGAGCAGGTGCGGGCGATGTGTGCATATGTCGAGGACGCCATGCAGGCCGGAGCTGCGGGCCTGTCGACCGGGATGGATTATCGACCGGGATCGGCTACCAACCCCAGTGAGGTCGTCGCTCTGGCCGAGGTGGTCAGGGGATACGGGGGTATTTATGTCACCCACTGGCGGGGTAGTGGCATAACCAAGGGCGCCAGGACGGAGCCGGGAGGGCGGCCGCGCAACCGGCTCGACGGGCTGCTCGAGGCCATCGACATAG
>PUMM01000052.1 GCA_003551365.1 Clostridia bacterium | reverse complement strand
TCTACACCAGCTATGAATGGCTCAGAACGCTGCTCATCGAATCTTCAGCGCAGGTCTCCTACTCGGAGACAGGGGCCAAGGGTAACCCGTGGGTCGAGTCCCTATGGGGTAGGATCAAGACGGAACTAGGCTCTCTGATCACAGAAGCACAGAGCCTCGACGAAGTAAAGTCAATCATGGATCAGCACATGCGGTACTACAATTCGCAGCGTCGGCACTCATCCATAGGATATCAAGCGCCGGCGGTGCATCTGGAACAACATCTGTACGGAGAGGATGCTGCTCCTACATAGCCAAAATTAGTCCCCAAAGTGGTTCGAAAACGGGGGCGCAGATCCGAGGGCTCTCGCAGCTGCTGCATGCGCTGGGGAGAGCCAGCCCGCTGATGACCTGACAATTCAGCAGAACGGGATCGCAGATCTCGACCCACATCTCCTTGGCGGATACTAGCAGCTACAAGAGGTTGACGAGTTCTCCCAGTGGGATTAGTATAGTTAATGGTTTAGGTACTGTGATACAGGTTCGAGATGTCGCATGGAGTATAGTATTAGTATGTGGTGTAAATTCGATCTCTTGAAGAGCTACCCTTGGGGGAGCACACTGGCCTCGAAAGAGTTGCGTTGGGAGGGCCCTACAAACCCACTCGGCGAGACCGCAGGTAGCATAAACAGGAGAAGCCACCGTGATCCTTCGAATTAGAGAGTGTGAAGAAAGCAAACCGGAGGTGAATCACGATGGCTTTTATGAGCAGTTTACCATACTAGGTTCTGGGATCCCTGCTGGAGATAGTACCGCAAGGCGGTGATCCGCGTAAGCGGAGCGCTACTGCGGGAGCAACACGAGGAGTGGATTGCCGGTAGGCGATATTTCGCCGAACAACCCATGGCGCAACTGGCGAGACAGGGCGGTATGACGGAAGAATCAGAAGGCAGGGTGGCAAACTGAAATGAGGCAAACACTCTATATGGGAGATTTACTTAACACCGTTTGTTGAGATGCCGCCCTTCATGGAAGTGGAGTGGTTCAATGTCGAATTGCGTATCGTCGAATGTGAGTCCTACGACTCGATGGATTGCACGGACAGCAATCCTGCTGGCTCTTACGGTAGCATTTCAAATGGCCGGGCTGCCCCAACCGGTTACCGGACCGGTGGTCAACGCGATGCTATTTCTTGCGGCCCTCGTGGCAGGGCCCTGGGCAGGCGTGACTGTCGGTATCTGCACACCGGTCATCGCCTTCTGGCGAGGCATACTGCCCGCTTTTCTGGGTCCGCTGATACCATTTATCGGACTGGGTAACGCCATTATGGTCCTTGTGTTCATTCTATTGCGCACTCGTCAGCTCTACGTGGCAATCGCAGCTGGAGCATTCGCAAAGTACTTGGTACTCTCAACTGCGGTGAGACTGCTCGTTACCGTTCCTGAACCTATAGCTCTAATGATGCAAACACCCCAACTCCTCACAGCGCTAGGGGGAGGTATCATCGCGCTGGCCGTTCATCATGTAATTAGGAACCAGTTTTCCTAGTTGCTCAGAGAAATTCGTCGTGCTGGTGTTGGCTCTGACTGGACTCAGCACAGCACGGGTTACAGGCGAGCGAGGCAGCTCATATCGTATACAACATAACGGGATCGCAGGAGATTCAGGATATCACTTTACCGGGGTGATTCCCCCACAGAAATCGGCTGTTTCTCAATTCTCTATGGTCGGACACCGGTACCTGCGGAGGGGGCGAAGATTGATCAGGAGGCGAGGTTGTCGGTTAATGCAGTGGACTCAAGAGTTAGAAGGGTGATGTGGACCCGCTGTTGCCCGCTGTTGATACTAGCCTTTGAAGGGTCCGACGCAGTCCGGACTACTGCAAATCGGAAAGGAGTGTGGCGATGAGCTCCAGAGAAGATGAAAAGCATGAAAGCTCAACATGGCATGAAGACGACATTGATTGGGATTCGGTGGAGACACAGGTCGATCAGATCGTAGATGAACATGGAGCCGATCCTGGCGCCCTCATAGAGGTCCTCCATCAGGCCCAAGAGATTCTCGGATACCTGCCCATGCGGTTACAGGTCAGGGTGGCAGAAGGACTAGGTGTGTCAGTGACCGATGTATACAGTGTAGTTACGTTCTACTCGCTGTTCTCACTCAAGCCCAAAGGTAGGTACCATATAAGCGTCTGTAAGGGCACCGCCTGCTACGTACGCGGAGCCGCCCAGGTGCTCGAGGAATTGGAGGATCAGCTTGGAATTCCCGTGGGAGACACCAGCTCGGACGGAGAGTTCTCCCTCGAGGTGGTGCGCTGTGTTGGTGCTTGTGGTCTCGGTCCCGTTGCAACGGTCAACAATGATGATGTATACGTGCGGATAACTCCGAGCCGTATCAGCGACATGCTACAGCACTACGAAGAAGACGGAGGCGAAAGCTAGGCGGATGTTGTCCAAGACAATGAACGAAATATCGCTGCACATTCTGGACATAGTGGCGAACTCCATTGTCGCGGATGCACAGCATATCGCGGTTCATGTGCAGGAGCTATCGAAAACCGACCGGTTCATCGTGTCGATTCGCGATGACGGCAGAGGCATTGATCCGAAGATCCTCCCGGCAGTGGCGGATCCATTTGTCAGCACGAAACCAACTCGCAGGGCTGGCCTCGGCCTTAGTCTTCTGGAAAATGCCTGCACGTCTACCGGCGGAAAAATAGAAGTGCAATCGGACTTCAGAGGCACCGTGGTGACGGCGATTTTTAGACACAGCCACATCGATAGACTGCCCCTCGGCGACTTGGCATCCACGATTATGGCTTTAGTGGCATCCAACCCCGGGCTAGCAATCACTTACCGACATGAGGTGAACAGCGATCTGTTCGAATTCGACGTAAATCAATTGAGCGAATGGTTCCCGGATCTCGGGTATGAAGCGCTGTTCACTCCGGTGGTTCTTCAGTGGCTTAGGCGATATCTCGAGGAAAGCATAGAATTACTACGCCGTAGGGCTCACGCCCAGACGCCGTCACGCTAAGGGCAGGTACTGACCAAACGATACTTGAAACCCGGCGCCCAGCTGATGACGAAATACCGGACCACAAACTCGGCCAACAGAACATAAGATCCGGAAGCAATCCTGTAACGAAGGGAGCGGTTAAGCAATGAGCAATTATCGCGCTCATGTCCTCGTTTGCGCAGGTGCCGGCTGCATATCCTCGGGTTGCCAAGAGACTGCAGCCGAGCTGAATGAAGCCATTTGGGAGTTAGGGCTCAATGAGGAGGTTCGTACGGTTGAGACGGGTTGCATGGGACCCTGCGATCTCGGCCCGGTGGTGGTCGTTTATCCGGAAGGCATCCTCTATCAGAGAGTCGGACCCGAGGATGCCCGGATGATCATAGAGGAGCACCTTTTGAAGGGCCAAATTGTGAAGGATTTGACTTATAGGCTGCCGGGCACTGATGAGTTCATCCCACAGCAGGAAGATGTGCCGTTCTTCCAAAATCAGGTCAGAATCGCGCTCAGAAATTCAGGCATAATTGATCCGGACTCCATAGAAGAATACATTGCTCGTGATGGCTACGCTGCACTGGGCAAGGTGCTTTCCTCCATGACGCCTGAGGAGGTAATCGAAACGATCAAGGAATCGGGACTTCGCGGTCGCGGCGGCGCGGGGTTCCCGACCGGCCTCAAGTGGGGATTCACCGCACAGGCCGAGGGAGACACGAAGTACGTGGTGTGTAATGCTGACGAGGGAGACCCCGGAGCATTTATGGATCGAAGCATCCTCGAGGGAGATCCCCATAGTATCCTAGAGGCCATGAGCATAGCAGGATATGCAGTTGGTGCTGAGAAGGGCTATGTCTACGTCAGGGCAGAGTATCCGCTGGCAGTGAAGCGCCTGAACCATGCCATCGAACAGGCGCGGGGATACGGCTTACTGGGAGAGGACATTTTCGGAACCGGCTTTCAGTTCGACATTGCTCTCCGGGTGGGAGCGGGAGCCTTCGTCTGCGGCGAAGAGACTGCACTGCTTGCATCCATTGAGGGACGAACTGGGCAGCCCTGGCCGCGACCTCCTTTCCCAGCCAACAAGGGGCTATGGAGAAAGCCCACTGTACTCAACAATGTTGAGACCTTTGCGAACATTGCTCCGATAATCCTGCGTGGTGCCGAGTGGTTTTCCGGTATCGGCACAGAGGAGAGTAAGGGAACCAAAGTGTTTGCCTTGGCCGGTGACGTTGTCAATACGGGGCTAGTTGAAATCCCCATGGGCATGCCGCTCAGCGAAATCGTCTTCGACATTGGCGGTGGCGTACTCGACGGCAAAGAGTTCAAGGCAGCTCAGACAGGCGGCCCATCCGGCGGATGCATTCCCCCGCAGTATCTCAACACGCCCGTTGACTACGAGTCGCTGGATGAGCTTGGCACAATCATGGGATCTGGCGGGCTTGTTATCGTGGATGAGGGCACATGCATGCCCGATTTCGCGAAGTTCTTTCTTGAGTTTGTACAGGATGAGTCTTGCGGCAAATGTAACCCCTGTCGAATCGGCACGAAACGGATGCTGGAAATACTCCAGCGGATTACTTCTGGCGAGGGTGAGGAGGGCGATATCGAGCGGCTCGAAGAGCTCGGGGAGCACATCAAGGAGATGGCACTCTGTGGGCTCGGACAGTCGGCTCCGAACCCGGTGCTGACCACGGTGCGGTACTTCCGGGAGGAATATGAGGCACACGTGCGGAAGAAGAAATGCCCCGCATCAGTGTGTTCACTTCTATTCACATCTCCCTGCCAGAATGCCTGTCCCTCTGGGGTGGACGTGCCGCTTTACATCGACCTCGTGCGTCAGGGAAGACACAGAGAGGCATATCTGCTGATCAAGGAAGATATGCCCTTGCCTGGCGTCTGCGGTTACGTCTGCAGCCATCCGTGTGAACCGAAATGCCAGCGAACACAGATCGACGAGTCGGTTGCGATTCGAGCTCTGAAGAGGTTCGCCACTGATGCTGCGATGCAATGTGACGGTGAGCTTCCGGTACTCGATCGACTGGAACTGCGAGAAGGAAAAGTGGCTGTCGCTGGGTCCGGGCCGGCGGGACTCTCCGCTGCACACTTCTTGGCCAGGCTGGGCTACTCCGTTACCGTATTCGAGGCACTGCAAACCGTAGGTGGCCTCTTGGCAACGGGTATTCCCGGATATCGGCTACCCGATGAGGTGCTCAGCGCTGAGATCGAGACCGTTCGGCAGATGGGTGTGGAGTTTAGAACTGGCGTTAGAGTTGGCTCCGACATCACGCTGGACGAAATGAAAGAGCAAGGCTACGAAGCCATCTTCATGGCAACTGGGGCCCCGAAGAGCATGCGCCTCGGCATACCTGGCGAGGACTTAGACGGGGTGGTCCAGGGAATCCACTTCCTGCAAGACGTGAACACGGGCGAGAGCCCTGATCTGACTGATGCCCGGGTGGCGGTGATTGGTGGCGGCAATTCAGCAGTTGACGCGGCGCGCACGGCTCGCCGCCTTGGAGCACAAGATGTCAAGATCGTCTATCGACGTCGCCAGCAGGACATGCCCGCAATCGACGAGGAGATTGAAGACGCCTTGGAAGAGGACATTGAAATCATCACCCTGGCGACACCAATGGAGGCAGTTGGAGAGGACGGCCGACTGAACGCTCTTGAGTGTCAGGAGATGAGTTTGGGTGAGTATGATCGAAGCGGTCGTCCTCGTCCGGTTCCCAAAGAGGATTCAACCTTCACTCTGGATCTTGACTATATGATACTTGCCATCGGCGAGCGACCGGAGGGCGAGTTTTCGGTGACGGGTGAGAGGGTTGAGACTACTGACTGGGGATCGTTCGTGGTAGATGATGACACGATGGCAACGAACATTCCCGGCGTATTTGCAGGCGGGGACTGCGTCACAGGACCCGACACAGTGATTGAGGCCATTGCTGCTGGCAAGAAGGCTGCCTCGGCGATTGATGCCTACCTGGGAGGAGATGGGCAGGTCGTTCACATGGCTCCGGTGGAGAGAGTTATCGGACATGAACTACTGGAGACCGAAACTGAGCGAATAGCCATGCCAAGGGTGGCAGCCGATAGACGAAGTGGTTTCTCGGTCATCGAGCTCGGGTACAACCCGGACGAGGCGGTTGCCGAAGCAAGGCGGTGCCTCAGATGCGATGTGGAGGATGTGGCTGAGGCAGACGAAGCTGCGAATAACTAACTGGGGGTGCATTTGAGTGGACGAAATCACCTTAACCATAAACGGACGCGAGATAGTTGCCCGAGCCGAACACACCATTCTTGAGGCCGCCACACAGGAAGGCATTGAGATACCGACGCTATGCTACATGGACGAGATCAACGAAATCGGTGCCTGCCGGGTATGTGTCGTCGAGGTCGAGGGAGCGGGACTGCAAGCTGCCTGTACCGCACCCATCTCGGAAGGCATGTCAGTACGCACTAGCAGTCCGAAGGTGCGCGAGGCTCGGAAGATCAACTTGGAACTGATCCTCTCAGATCATGACGGCGATTGCCTTTCCTGTAGTCGCAACATGAACTGCGAGCTGCAAACACTGACCCGGAACATGGGAATACGTGAACTTACGTATGAGGGCGAAAAGTCATGGCATCCCGTTGATGAATCTAGTCAATCACTCAAACGTGATCCCAACAAGTGCATTCTCTGCCAGCGCTGCTCGAGCGTCTGTGCTGAGGTTCAGACCGTCCGGGCACTCAGTACAGTAGGCCGGGGATTCGAAATGCAAGTAGGACCGGCCTTTGAACGGCCGATGGGGGAGATCGCATGCGTGAAATGCGGCCAGTGCGTTCTCGTGTGCCCGACGGGAGCCATAACGGAGAAAGACCATCGTGATGAGGTGTGGGATGCGCTGGGTGATCCCGCCAAACACGTGGTGGTGCAGACCGCACCTGCAATTCGAGTTTCTGTAGGCGAGGCCATGGGTATGGAGCCCGGCGGCATCGTGACCGGAAAACTGGTGGCGGGGCTGCGTCAGCTGGGATTCGATCGGGTTTTCGACACCAACTTCACAGCCGACCTGACGATCATGGAAGAAGGTAGCGAATTGCTGGCGCGGCTCAACGAGGGCGGTGCACTCCCATTGATCACTTCCTGCAGTCCGGGTTGGATTAAGTTCGTGGAGCACTTCTATCCCGAGTTCATTGACAATCTCTCCACATGCAAGTCGCCACAACAGATGTTCGGAGCCCTGGCCAAGACCTACTACGCCGAGAAGTACAGCATCGACCCCGAGGACATCTTCGTGGTGTCGATCATGCCCTGTACCGCCAAAAAGTTTGAGGCCCGCCGGCCGGAGATGGGGGCTAGGGGTTACGCCGACGTCGATGTCGTATTGACCACGCGGGAGCTCGGATTTATGTTCTCGGAGGCGGGAATCGATTTCGACTCCCTACCCGATGACGAGTACGATGCACCACTCGGAATATCGACGGGTGCTGGGGCTATATTTGGTGCCACTGGTGGGGTGATGGAAGCCGCCCTACGCACCGTCTATGAGCTGGTAACGGAAGAGGAGCTGGAATCTCTAGATTTTCACGATGTGCGGGGTCTGGAGGGTATGAAGGAAGCGGAGGTCGATCTGAAGGGTACGCCAGTGAAGGTTGCCGTAGTGCACGGCCTGCGCGAGGCCCGGGCTCTCCTCGAAGCCATTCAAGACGGGCGGGCAGACCACATGTTCATTGAAGTTATGTGCTGTCCGGGAGGTTGCATCGGCGGCGGCGGTCAGCCCATCCCCACCGACGAGGTCACGCGGCATAAGCGTATGGAAGCCATTTATGCGGTTGACACCGATATGCCGCTGCGGAAGTCCCACGAAAACCCGGCTGTACAGGCGCTGTATGAGGAATATCTTGGCGAACCACTGAGTGATCGATCACATGAACTGCTGCATACTCACTATACAAAGCGCGGAGCTCACGCCGGGTACATCAGCTGACGGACCCGGATATTGGGCATGGAGGTGATCATGGCGATGAATAAAATACGGTCATTGGACGACCTCAAAAAAGTTGGGGAACAGGCTAGGGAGGCCATCACTGTTCGAGAGGGCGGCGATGTGAAGGTCGCGGTCGGAATGGGAACCTGCGGTATAGCAGCCGGAGCACGAGAGGTCGTGTCTGCCGTCATCAACGAGCTGGCCGAAAGAAATGTGAAGGGAGTCAGCGTTACGCAGACGGGTTGTGCCGGTTCCTGCGAGCATGAACCACTGCTTACGGTGAGTTCCGCTGAGGGGCCCCACGTGACGTATGCGAACGTAAGCCCGGATCAGGCCCGTAAGATCATCGTGCAGCATGTCATAAATGGGGAAGTGCTCGATGAGTGGGTGCTGGCTGAGAAGTAGATTTGGCTGATACCACATCTACGTTACGTCATGCCGTGATGAGATGTGCGGGCGTTATGCTCTGTCTGAAGCCGGGTTAAGGACTTGGCTTCAGACAGAGCAGGCGACATGCGGCGTATTCCGCGTTAACCGCCATACGGAAGTTGTAACTGCGGGGTTGTCGTTGATCCAAGGCCCAGCGTGAAGATTTTGCGATTTCGCCTATCACTGTTTCTGTAACCTCCGAGTTTTGGGAAGCAGAGATTTCACTTCCAGGTGCTCAAGAAACAGGCGCTGTTGGGTGTCCGGTTCGGTCACCAGATCAAAGGTCACCCCTTCTGTCTCCACGGTGTTCAGCTGCAGCTGCTGCAGTCGGTAGAGAACGTGTGCGAAGCTATGATAGATTTCCGGTTCCCGGTTCTTGAGGGGTGTCAGTGCCTGCTCCATGTGCCACCGGACATAGTAAGCCAGCATGCACAAAAAGGCGTGGGCTCGAACCCGGTCGGCCAGACGATGATAGATGGCGAGGTGCGCGGTCTGGAGTTGGTTTTGGTAGAAACCGAGGAGCAGATGAGGATCTGGAACGAGTTGTTTGCTTGTGAGCATCCCTGGGGTGCCGGGCCTTTGGTGGGGCGTCAGATTCGTTATCTGGTCAAATCCGAGCATGGCTGGCTGGGTGGAATGGGTTTTGCCTCCGCTGCGCTGCAGCGCCCTTCTCGCACCCCTTGCCGTTTCCTCTCAGTAATTATTGAGTTGTCATTTTGCCCCATCAGGTATCCGGAATGCGCGTGAAGACATCACCGGGCAGACTCAGCAATCGCAGTAATCTTTCGGGAACTGGTATGTTGTCGGGCAGTTGCCTGCTTCCATCCGGCATTTTGATCACCATCATGTGCGTGAGAAGCTGCAGGATGCGCTGCCCGGTGGGATTGAAGCTTTTCACGTTCCCATGCAGTATCAGCGGCTCTTCTTCGTGCTTCATTGCTCGCCGCACCCGGCGCTGCAGGATGCTGAACACCAGAAGTGCCATGAGAAATACATAGGCCAGAGCCTCCACCCGCTGGGGCTTTTTCATGTACACCGGGCCCACAATCTTGGGATCCTTGATGAAGGCAAAATGCCGCTCCACCACCGTCTGTTTGCAGGGCGCGACTCATGGTATGGTCGTTCAAATCCTCCGGCAGTATGTCGCTGCCGAAGAGTTTCTTCACATCCATGCCAGAATAGAATCTCGGCAGGTAATGCAGCTCCTTTTCAGCATGTGGTATCTAGCCGATCTTCATCCCCCTTTTTTGCGACAAGGAAGCCCCGTGAGGGCTGCCGTGGCGGGAGATTGCGGATTATTTCATTAGTTGCTTTGTTAGACCACTCTTGTGTGCTGCAATGGATCGCCACCATCCAACCTGTTTGATTTCATCTTGGATTTCCT
The DNA here is from genome assembly GCA_003551365.1 of Clostridia bacterium. Classification (GTDB taxonomy): domain Bacteria; phylum Bacillota; class Sulfobacillia; order SLMV01; family SLMV01; genus PWGR01. The sequence continues at coordinate 1,643 of PUMM01000052.1, read as the reverse complement.
GACCCTCTTCTCCGAGAGTCCACTGCCATTCTTCCCGCTTCTGATCTCCGACCTCGATGGTGATCTGGCTCAGGCCGAGTCGATCCCAGCGTCGCAACAGCTGCTCGACCTCCCGCTCTTCGCCCTGCTGTCGCATCTGCAGCTCCATCTTCTTCACCAGATAATACGCCAAAAAGCAGATCAACACATGGGCCCGAACCCGCTCTCTCTTGTAGTGATGAACGGGGCGGATCTTGAGGAAGCTCTTGATGTGTCGGAACGCCCGCTCTGTCTCAGCCAGGCTCCGGTAGGTCTCATCCACCTTCTGTGGGGAGTACTCCCCGGCATCCAGGGAGGTCTCCAGCACGTACTTGCCTTCGATGGCTTCCCTTTGCGAGATGGCCTCCTCATCCGCTTCAAAGACCATCTGCAGCCTGGCCTTTTGCTCGGGAGATTCCGTCTCGTCCAGTGCGCTGATGTCCACGCGCCACAAACCCCTAACGCCTTCGTTTTGCAGGATTTCGTTGACTTTTTCCCGCAGGCGGGTCCAGCAGTAGTATCGCCCCTTTCGCGCCGTCTCCGACAGTTTCTCCAGCTGCTCCTCTGCCTCCGTCATTCCCTCCTCCCGGCGATTCTTTGCCCTGCGCCTCTTCAACTCCGACACACAGCCGACGTATCGCTTACCGTCCTCCTCCCACTGCACCACCCCTTCCTCGTCAAAAATGCTCATCTGATCCGGAGCCATGGCCTCCAACAGATTCCGCTGTCTCCTCCATTCTGTGCTCAGAATATAATCAAAACCGGCCTTTTCGATCTCTTCAATCGCCGCCTCATGGTACATACCCTTGTCGCCAACCAGGATGACCTTTTCAATGCTGAAGCGATCCTGAAGCATCTTCACCTGATCGGACACCGTGTTCTTATCCGGAGTGCTGCCCGGCCATACTTCACAGGCGATGGGGACGCCGTCCCCGTTGCATACCAGTCCCACCACCACCTGATACCGATCCCACCTCTTGTCGCGGGAGTAGCCGTATTCTGCATCCTCTGCGCATTCGCCCTCGAAGTAAGTGCTGGTGCAATCGTAAAGAAGCAGCACCGGTGAGGCCTCTTCCCGACTCTGGATTCGGTGTTGGATGTCGTAAAAGCTTTCGTGCAGTTTGTCCATGACCCGGTACAGCTCGTTTTCATCCAGTCGCTTTTTGGACAGAACCCGGGAGAGTATGCTGCCCCCCAGCTGCTCCTTGAGACTCAACTTGCTCCCCGGCTGCAGAATTCTCTGCGTCACCATGGCCAGCATTGACTCTCTTTCCGCCGGAGTCAGCGTGGAGAGAAGCTGCTCCATCCTTTCCTGCTTCCAGATCCGGTATATGCTCAGAAGCCCCGCACCACTCACAGTGTCACCCGCAGTGACCCTGACGTCACGATCCGGGACAACGGTCTCCCCCTGTTTGAGGGATTGATCGATGGCTTCAATGACGTGTTCGGGCAGATCTGAGAGGGTCATCAGGACGCGGTGTCGGGTTTGGCCAGTTTTCGGGTCCCGGTATGATTCGGCGAGTTGCGTGGTGGTGTATTTTTTGCCCTTATAGTAGCTCCAGCTTCTTTTCACGAACATGCTGCCACCCCCTATTCGACCATGATATCACAGATAGAGCTCTTAT
>PUMM01000192.1 GCA_003551365.1 Clostridia bacterium | reverse complement strand
GGGGATCGCTCATTGCTCTTTCCGTGCGCACTCTTGGGGTTCTCCCCCAACGCCGCCTTCATTCCTCCATTTTCCCGCACCACCAGGTCATCAACAACACTGCAACGCCGGGTCTTGATGATCACTCCCGTACCTCCGAGAACATTGGCACTGCCGGGAAGTACTAGAGCGGCAGTAATTCCACCCAGAGCACAATCACGAAACCCCTCATCGCGCGGATTGAGGCCATCCAGTGCCCGAACATGTGGGGTGACAGGGTCGGTGGTCTCATTGACGTCAGCGTCGTCAAATCCCACCCCAGCGGTTATCATGCCGACATGAGCGTGTGCTTCAACCAGACCTGGAGTGACCGGGCATCCGCCCGCATCGATCACATCAGCATCCGCTGGCACCTTTACATCAGCACCTACAGCCTGGATCTCGCCTTCCTGCAACAACAAGGTTCCCTCCGGGATGACCGGCCCGCTAACGGGGTAAATCTCTCCATTGGTGATCGCCAGCATGGAACCCTCACTCCCTCTCAAAGACCACTGTGCCATCAATTATGGTTACATCGGCAAACGTTCTGGCATCGAGAGGGTCTCCAGACCAGATTACCAGATCGGCATCCTTGCCGGGCGTGAGAGAACCCATCCGATCCCCCAATCCCATGTGTTCGGCGGCAGATAGCGTCACGCTGCGCAGAGCCGCGTCCGGGGGAACATCCCAGCTGGACAGAATTCCGGCGGCCGCTCGCAGATTCCTGCCATGAACCACGGGATGATCATTGGTCAGGCAGAATCTGACCCCGTGACGATGCAGGGCAACTGCTGAGTCGAAGCCATTACCCCGCATTTCCACCTTGGCCTCAAACATCAAACTGGGGCCCACGGCACAAAATACGTCGTGTTCGGCCAGATATTCGGGGATTTTCGCCGCCTGCGTTGCGTGCTCGATGGTGTACTCGATATCGAACTCGCGGGCCACACGTATGGCTGTGGCCATATCATCGGCGCGATGACAGTGCACCCGTAGCGGTATATTCCCCTCTATAACTTCGCGCAGAGCTTCCAATTTCGCGTCAAATTTGCCACCGTTATCGTCATCATCCGACTGTGCCCTGGCGACGTAATCGCGTGCCTTCTGCAGCCACTGTCGCATGGTAGCAGCATTGCCCATTCGGGTGGCGGGGCCCTTCTTGGACCCATAGACGCGCTTGGGGTTTTCACCGAGCGCCGCCTTCATTCCGCTCGGCTCGCGTACCACCATGTCCTCAATTATGGCAGCAGCACGACACTTGACGACAAACTGCTGTCCCCCAATGATGTTGGCACTACCGGGAGTGATCTGTGCAGCGGTAACCCCAGCCTCGCGAAAGGCGGAAAATGCCTTGTCCTCAGGATTGGCCCCATCCACCGCACGCATCTGCGGCGTAACGGGATCGGTAGACTCATTACCGTCGCTGCCCTCCCAGCCCACGCCTTCTTCGCTGACGCCAGCGTGACAGTGAGCCTCGATGATCCCAGGAGTTACATCTCGCCCGCGTGCATCGATGACATCCGTCCCCGCGGGAACCTGCAGATTATCGCCCAGCTCGGCAATTCTGCCCTCATCATCAATCAGTATCGTCCCGTCCACCACACCGTCCGAGGATACGGTATGCAGCCGGGCATTTATTACTGCCAACAATGGGAACACCCCCATATTCAGTATTCGGGGCGCGTGTACACGCGCTCCCCCTCAATGTACGTCTCCTGCACTGGTGCCCGATAACTGAAGGGCTCTCCCCCCAGGATGGCAAAGTCGGCATCCTTGCCAGGAGTGAGAGAACCCACGCGATCATCAATGCCTATGGACTCAGCCGGAGTGAGGGTCATAGACCGCAGTGCTGCAGTAAATGGCATGCCATTTCGGCAGGCCACCCCGGCATAGGCCATGAAGTAGCGGGCATCCAGAAATGGATGATCCGTGACGAGACATACCCGGACGCCGGCCTGGTCCAACCGAGCAGGATTCTCATCATTCGCCTGCGCCAGCTCCACCTTCACTCTGCTCGTGAGACCCGGCCCCACGTGCGCCCATACATTGCGTTCGGCGAGATAATCGGCCACCAGATATCCCTCGGTGCAGTGTTCAATGCTGTATGGTATGTCCAGATGTTCACACAGACGCACAGCAGTCACTATGTCATCGGCGCGGTGGGCATGAACGCGAAATGGAATCTCCCCGCGCAGCACGCGGCAGGCATTTTCCAGACCCAGATCAGTGTCGGGAACATCGTCACCATCACCTTCCCGCCTGCCCATGTACTCTCTCGCCCGGGCGAAGTAGTCACGAATGAGTGCAGCGGTGCCCATTCTGGTATAGGGAGCCTGGTTGCGGCCCTGCCCATGTGCTCGCTTGGGGTTTTCGCCCAGAGCGCCTTTCAGGCCGGTGGGCGAGCGGATGACCATCTCATCAATGACCGCCCCGTGCGTCTTGCAGGCAAAGCTCAGGCCGCCGATAGCATTGCCCGATCCGGGCGGTATCTGCACGGTGGTGATTCCACCCTCACGGCAGCTGGCGTAGGCGGTCTGATGCGGGTTGGCCGCATCCACGGCGTTGACCTCAGCAGTGATGGGGTCGCTTCGTTCGTTGCCGTCGGCGGAGGGTGATCCCTCTCCATCCCCCCAGATGCCGGCGTGACTATGAGCATCCACAAAACCAGGCAGAACGACTCTGCCCCGCAGATCAACAATATCCGCCGATTCCGGCACCCGGACGTCGCGCCCCACCTCCTCTATCACTCCGTCTCGCACCAGCATAACGCCATCATCGAATGGGGGGCCATCGACGGGGTAAAAGCGATCTCCGACAAATGCGCGCATGGTACTATCAACCCTCCCTCTGATGGACGATATGGCCATCGATTATCGTGTAGTCGGCAAGGCCAGCGTAATCGAGCGGATCACCGGACCAGATGACGATGTCCGCATCTTTTCCTGCCTCGATGGACCCCGTCCGGTCATCTATCCCGATATGTTCGGCCGCAGAAAGCGTGATTGATCGGAGGGCGGTGTGGTAGTCCATTCCCCAGGACACGGCAATCCCGGCTGTAAGCGGCAGATACTGTCCGGCCACCACCGGGTGGTCGGTGATAAAGCAAAATCTTACACCTTTTCGGGCCAGCTGCACCGGTGTGTGGAAACTGCGCTCACGATTCTCCACCTTGGTACCGTATTTCAAAGTCGGTCCAACTGCACAGAGTGCATCGTTCTCCCGTAAAAAATCAGCTACATGGTCACCTTCGGTGACGTGCTCCAGCGTGTACTGGATATCATATTCGCGGCAGAGGCGGACCGCGGTAACTATATCATCAGCCCGGTGACAGTGTACTCTGAGCGGAATCTCCCCGCGCAACACCGGAATGAGGGCATCCGACTCCGCATCAAAATCGGGTATATCTTTCCCCTCGTCTTCCGACCTCTCCAGTTTCCGCAGGTATTGTCGTGCTTTGTCCAGAGCCTGCCGTATCATTGCGGCATTGGCCATGCGGGTGGCGGGTGCCTTTCCCTGCCCCCCATAGGCTCCCTTGGGATTCTGTCCCAAAGCTGCCTTGACCCCAGCGGGATGTCTGATGGCCATCTCATCAACAATATTTCCCCTGCATTTCACAACTGCCGCCACTCCACCGATCAGATTGCCGCTGCCCGGAGGTATCAGCGTTGAGGTAATTCCCGCCCGGCGAAAATCATCAAATCCGGTATCTCGCGGATTGATGGCATCGAGGGCATCGACCTGTGGGGTGATGGGATCACTGCGCTCATTCCCATCTGAGCCTTCCGAACCCAGCCCAAGTTCATTTATCCCGACATGCGCATGCGCTTCGATTATGCCAGGGGTGACGATTCGCCCCCGCGCATCGATGACGTCGGCATGTTCGGGAACATCCAGATCTGAGCCGACCGCCGCAATTCGGCCGTCATCAATGAACAGTACTCCCTCGTCAATCACACCATCGGAAACCGTGTGAATCCTGGCGTTGACGACTGCAAGCATTCCTCCCCCTCCATTCCCATCCTCTTTGGTGGCTGCTGGTGCCCAGACTACAGAGTTCAGTTTTCGCGTTCATCCCACCATCTCCTGCGCCAGAAAGGAAGATATCTTGGGGCTCGAATCATTGCTTGTGCTGGCATCTGGACGGACATAAGCCTCCGGCATCCCGCGTCAGATCATGGTTACAGTCTGGAGGCCGGCTGCCAGTCGCGTTCGGCGCTCCGATTCTCTGCAGTTGGGCGGCGAAATCGGATGTAGGTTCGGTCATACGCGGCACCGAAGAAGTATCCCCGCCGCAAAGCGCAGCGGAGGATCCTGCAGGTGACAAAGTGACAGGACTCAAAATAGCCTCTGCGACAGGACTGAACTGTGGTCGTCGTCATCCGCGCAGACGTGGATCCAGCACATCACGCAATCCCACGCCCAGAAGGTTGAAGCCCAGCACGGTCCACACTATGGCCAGCCCAGGGAAAACGGATATCCACGGAGCGACTTCAATGAAGTTGACACCCTCGTTGAGGATGACACCCCAATCGGGAGCGGGAGGCTGTGAACCCAATCCCAGAAAACTCAGGGCGGTAGTCGACAGGATTGCCGCCGGGAGCGCCAGAGACATGAGCACAATTATCGGTGACAGGATATTGGGCAATATATGACGGGTAATTATTCCAGCATTGGTCCGTCCCATGGCCCTGGCCGCCTCCACAAAAGGCATATTTTTGACCGACTGGGTCTTGGATCGCACCACCCGGGCCAGGGCTGCCCAGCTGACAACCGCGATGGCAATGATCACATTATCCAGACCTGGTCCGAGTGCCATGACAATGGCCATGGCAAAGACCAGTGGCGGCAGGGCCCACGTTACATCGGCAGCAAAAGAAATAAGTCTGTCCACCCATCCAGAGAAAAAACCGGCAAGAAGCCCGAGAGAGACACCAATTGCTGACTGGATGGCCACAACGACCAGTCCGACCCGCAGGGCGATGCGCGAACCGTGAATCACGCGACTGTACAGACATCGCCCGTACTGATCTGTCCCAAAGGGATGGTCGCTTCCCGGAGCAGCCAATCTGCGGCCGAAATCCATATCCCAGTAGTCTCGCAGAGCTAAAGTATCGGCAAACGCGGCAGCAAATAGAACTGACACCAGTATTGCCAGGCCCACGGCAAACATGGGATGTTTCAATGCTCGTATGAAGCTGGCCAGAAGAAGATCCATGCAGCTTCCCCCAATATGACACGCGATTTATCCGGACTCGTATTCCTGTCGTATCCTCGGATCAAGAAGACCGGTCATGACATCCCCCACCGTGTTTGATATGACCGTGAGAACGGCTATGATCAACACGACCCCCTGAACTACCGGTAAGTCCTGGCTCATAATCGAGCGCCACAACAGACGTCCCATGCCGGGCCAGGCAAATACGCTTTCGACGACAACCGCGCCCCCTATCAACCAGGGAAGGGACAGGAAGAAGGTGACTGTAACGGGAATCAGTGCATTCCTGAGAACGTGCTTGAAAAACACCTTCCGCCGCGGCAATCCTTTCGAGTGCGCTGTGGTTACGTACTGCTCCCGCATTACTTCCAGGACCTCGGAACGAGTCAGCCGCATGGTGTCGGCGATCGGCGGCAGCATGAGGCTCAGCAGGGGAAGTACAATGGACCTGGGGCCGACGTACCCAGATATGGGAAAGATGCGCCAGGTCACAGAGAACAGGACAATGAGTAAAATACCCAGCCAAAACGGCGGAACCGAGTACAGGGCTGTGGAGGTCACCACCAGAATCCTATCCGCCCAGGACCCACGTTTGACGGCCACGGCCAACCCCACCGCAATGCCAATGATGTAACGCAGAACGAGCGCACTGACGGCCAGGACGAGGGTATAGGGCAACCTGGTGGAGATGAGACGCATTACTGGTTGGCGCGTGGTGATTGATGTGCCGAAATCACCGCGCACTATGCGGGACAGCCAGGTGAAGTACTGCACATACAGTGGCTGATCCAGGCCCCACCGGGCCCGCAGTATATCGATCTGTTCGGCCGGCATGCGCGGATCCGCAATCATTCGAATCGGGTCCCCCGGCATGGAATGCATGATGAGAAACAGTACCACCGTCACAGTCAGGACCGTCAGAATACCGAAGCCCAGTCTGTGCAGAGCATATATGACCACTTTGCATCACCCTACATCCTGACGAAATTGTGGACCATTCCATTGCCGCAATAGCGCAGCCCCGTAACGGCGTTGGATTCGGAGCACCGCAGAAAATGCACATAATGATCGGCAGAATTGTCGATCCGAAACTGATCCTCGCACACGGGCACGAGGGATAGCCCGGCAAACATGTCAGAATCAACGGCCGTGGTTAGACGTCCCGAGTCATTCATCTCGAGCACCAGGTTCCCCATCTGCCGCGCGGTCGCCAGAGCCGGGACGTAGACTCCCACCATTTTTCTCAACTCACCATCCTCCACCGCAATCGGCGCTGGAACCGGCTCCATGTCGTCGGCAAGAAGCAGCTCCGCCAGGGCTCCGATGAAGACGCCGTGTGGGTCCACTTCAGCGGAGTTACTGAGAACAGCAATCGTGGCCCGCTGCTCCGGATAGTGACCGAGCCAGGCGTTATAACCAACCGTACTCCCCGCATGCCATACCTCGGGTACGCCCCTGCGCTCGTTGAGCATCCAACCGAACCCATAGCGAGAAAAAGAGGGGTCATCCTGTCTAACCGGAGTCAGAGCCTCGCACAGAGCAGCACCTGAGAGCAGCTGCCGGGAGTAAAGACTCCGATCCCACCGCAGCAGGTCACCCACGGTGGATATGATGTTGCCATCAGCCCACCCCACGACAGACAGGTTATAGGGAGCACGCACCAGTTCACCATTATCCTCCTCGCGGTAGTATCCCGTTGCCTGCCCCGGATAGGGAGATGCCTGCTCGCCCACCACCGTGTTTCTCATGCCCAAGGGGGCAAAGATACTCTCATCCATATAACGGGAAAAGGGCAAACCGGAAGCTGCCTCCACTATCGGCCCCAACAGCACGTAACCGGAGTTGGTATAGCTGAAGCTGTCTCCTGGAGCAAATTCCAGCTCATCGTAATGGGCAATTCGGTCCAGCACCTCGGTCAGCGTGAAGTCACTCTCCCTCGCTTCTTTCCAGAAGTCGGCCCCCAGATAATCGGGGATGCCAGAAGTGTGGGTCAGCAGATGGCGAACTGTCACGCGCTTAGTCCAGCCCGGAAAATCGGGAAAGAAGCAGGAAATTGGCTCATCATAGTCTATGGCACCCCTTATGCCAAGCAACATTACGCCCGCAGCGGTGAATTGTTTGGTGACCGAAGCAATGATGAAGCGGGTGCCGGCAGTCACCGGCACCCGCTCCTCAACGTCAGCCATTCCATATCCCCGCTGCAGGAGAACTTCGCCACTATATGCCAGCAAAACAGCCATGCCGGGAGAATCCGGCGACACGTACTGCGCCACCAGTTCGTCCACCGCATCCTGCAGCCGTGCGAGACATCTCTCTTCGCGCATGATCTGTCAATCCACAATCCCAAGATCGTGCAGGTAGATGGACCCGCTAACGCTCATATGCAATCCGCTAACATCAGCCCGGGTGGCCACAAACAGCCGATCGCTCCACAGAGGAACAAAGGGGACATCCTCCCATATTCGCTCTGACAGCTCGCCCCAAATCCTGGCACCTTCCTCATCATCCGGCTCAAGAACTGCCCGGTCCAGGATGGCCTCGGCATCCGGATGAGACCAGGGAGCAAGTGCAGCCCCTTCGCGTAGACTGGCCGGCCATACCCCACCGGGGTCCAGCCAGGACCAGTTGCTGAGAATCATGTCGAAGTCCCTTTCCTCGACCAGGTCGCGCAGGTAACGACCGTCGTATTCACGCAGCTGTAGATCCACACCGATCCTGCTCAACTGAGACTGGACGATGGGGGCGGCACGAACATCGATGGGGTTGTCACCATTGAAGGCAAACTCGAATGCCAACCTCTCGCCATCCTTCACCCGAATTCCGTCCGACCCCTCTTCCCAGCCAGATTCTGCCAACATCTGCATTGCCCGCTCCAGATCGTGCGCGTACTCCTCACTCAGTCGGCTTTCGGTTTCCTCGTGGTGCCGCACCATGGCAGGCCCCACCAGACCGAAAACTGGATGGATCACATCATCTACACCATCCTGCAGTTCATCGCGATCGAGAGCCAGGGCAATGGCCATACGAACGTTGAAGTCTTCTGTTGGGAATCTGTTTGTGTTCATTTGGGTATAGCGAACATTCGAGTTCATGTAGTCATGTAGGGTCACATCCGGGTCATCTTCCAGCATCTGCAGATTCTCACTGGGGACCCCAGTTATGAGATGAACACTGCCAGCTCGCAGTTCACTCACCCGGGTGAAACCCTCGGGAATAAAACGAACGGTGATCTTTTCAAAGGCGAACGGCCCGTTGTTGTCCACAAACGGAAGATAGTCGAGATAATCTTCGTTGCGGACCATTGTTATGTGGGATCCATCCACCCATTCGTCCACTTTGTAGGGACCACAACCAATGGTTTCTCGATCAAACTCCTCCTCCCCCATCTCTGCAGCGGCAGCCGCTTCAACTGCTCCCGCATAGGAACTGGACAGCACTACCAACATACCGGGGCCGGGCTCAGAGAGGCTGAGGATTGCCGTATCTCCATCTATAGTAATCTCTTCCACGGCGTCATAATCAAAAGCATAGGGACTGATTTCGATGTAGCGTTCGACAGATGCCTTCCAGGCCTCCGCACTGGCGGGGACACCATTGTGGAATGTCCGCTCGGGATCGAAGGTTATGCGCATTTCCAGGCCGTCCTCTGACATTTGTACATCCTGCGCGCCAAACGGTAGCAGTTCATCATTGTTGAGTCCCATGCTAATTGGGGGTGTGGTGATCAACGTGTGCACGAGATCGACCACCGTCGTCACTTGCTGGGGATCTGTCCCCTGGATCTCTCCTGGAATAGCCACTATGAGTTCGGGATGCACAACCTCTTGCGACTCGTCTGGCTCCACATCGACCACCGTCTCCCTCGCACAGGCAGCCCCCAAAACCACCAGGGACAAAACGACAGCTAACACCACCGACCTCCGGGATAATTTAACCATGTCAAACATCATCGCGCCCCCTCCTCCATTTTTGTTTGGATAAATCTCGGACCTTCGCACCGGTGGGCGAGAAGACTCGCGCGTGAGGTCCCGGAAGCCGTTGGTAGTTTCCGGTCTCGGGAGGCTCTCCGGCTGCAAAACCGAATCTATTATTTATTCGCCAGAAGAGGTAGAAGTTCCTGCATATTTGCCTACAGAAAAGCAGAAGAATTAAGAAAATATGGCATCGCCTGTGATTATCTACATGTGTTATGCGTCGACGATTCGTGCCCGCCTCCAGTGGGGACACATCATCTCCCCTCGCAAGCCTCAAACCGAGGCTCAACCGGGGGCTGCTTCCTCACCCTCTACGAGTAACCTTAGTCTTTTGGCCGGAATGAACCCCCGCAGCTCACAGAATTCCCGGCTTCTGGCGGTGCAAGGTCTTTGCCAGGGCACGACATGAGAAGAGGCCTGCAGCATTTGTCCTCGGACAATGCCTCAGATCGTTACCGGTTCAACACTGGATCGGCGCACAGGATCCAGGTCAGGGGGGAATCGGTGAGGATTGTGACGAATATCACCACTGGTCAACCTGGCACTCCAGTCTCCGGGCTGACTCTGACTGATGAGAGGACCAGGACTCAATGGCAGGTGGAAAACCTCTCGGGCAGCATGTGAGCTGCACTGCAATGACCAGTGTCGGACCCATCCCCGGCAGGGTTCATGGCAGATCATCGCATTGAAGCGAAGGGAGGAATACATTATAGTTTACAGCGAAGTCCAACCGTACTTGGCGTTCTTCGAAGCGTCATCGAACCTGACTGCTTGGTGGATAACTGGTTTGCGGGCTCTCACGTTGTTTCACCACAATTTGAGCGTGCGCAAGGAGCGTTCGTACTGCAGACAACGTACAGTAATCCGGTTGCCCTATCAGGTCAGCCTATCTCTCGCGAGTACAGCAATCGATGGAGGGGAATCAGTGTGACAGAGCAAATCAAAACCATAGCATCCTCGTTTGAGGGCAGCAGAAATGACTTGATCCCCATGTTGCAGGCCGTCCAAGATGAAATGGGCTATCTTTCAGACACGGCAATGAAGGAGATCAGCTCCTATCTCGGCATACCCGAGAGCAAGGTTTATGGAGTGGCCACATTCTATTCTCAGTTCTATTTCGAACCCAGAGGCGAACATGAAATCAAGGTCTGCCTTGGGACAGCATGTCACGTAAGCGGCGGACTGCAGATTGTCGATGCCCTGGAGCGAGAGCTCGATGTGAAATGTGGCGGGACTACCGCCGATCAGAAGTACAGTCTGGAACGGGTCAACTGTGTGGGGGCCTGTGCCATCGCTCCAGTGGTGATGGTTGACGATAAGGTCTACGGGAGAGTCCAACCGAAGAAGGTAAAGGAGGTCCTGGAGCAAAGTGAGAGCTAGATTCGAGCAGATAGTAAAGGAAGCCCGGGATTCCTGCGACCGCCTCTACAAAGATGACAGGCCCGTAATCATGGTTGGCTCTGCCACCTGTGGTCGGGCTACGGGAGCTATAGATGTCTTTGACGCAATAAATGAGCACATACAAGATAACGACATCGACGCTGTTGTCAGGCAGGTTGGATGTATTGGTCTCTGCTATGCAGAGGTACTGGTGGACATCATCAAGCCCGGGCAGCCCCGCATCTGTTACGGGGACATGACGCCCGAAAAGGCCGTTGAACTGGTCGACAGTTACCTCGTGCAGGATGATCCCAGACCAGACATGGCTCTTGGTTGCTTCGGTGAGGAAGGTCCGCAAGAGATACCCAGGCTGACAGACAAGCCCGTCTTCAAGAATCAAAAGCGGGTAATTCTGCGCAATTGCGGCAACATTGATCCGGATAGCATTGACGAGTATATCGCAAATGATGGATACAGAGGGCTTCTCAAGTGCCTGGAGAGTACCCAGGAAGAAGTCATCGAAGAGGTGACCGAATCCGGCCTGAGAGGTCGCGGGGGAGCAGGTTTCCCGGCCGGACGGAAGTGGGACTCCTGTCTTCAGATAGATTCAGAGCAGAAATATATCATCTGCAATGCAGATGAAGGAGATCCAGGGGCTTTCATGGATCGCTCACTGCTGGAGGGAGACCCCCATTCCGTAATAGAGGGCATGATCATAGCTGGCTATGCCGTTGGAGCCTCGGAGGGGTATTTCTACGTGCGGGCTGAGTATCCACTCGCCATTGTTCGTTTGAGAAATGCCATCGAGCAGGCAAGAGAGAAGAATCTGTTGGGCGACAATATACTGGGAAGTGGTTTCAACTTCGACCTGGAGATCTTCCAGGGAGCCGGAGCTTTTGTCTGCGGAGAGTCCACAGCCATCGTCATGTCCATTGAAGGAAACCGGGGAATGCCCAAACCTCATCCGAGGGCAAGGACCACGGAGGAAGGCCTCTGGGGCGAGCCGACTGTACTGAACAACGTCAAGACCTTCGCAGTCGTCCCGCAAATCCTCAACCGTGGCGCCGACTGGTTCGCCAGCATTGGAACCGAAAACAGCACCGGAACGGCCGTTTTTGCCCTGACCGGGAAAATCGAACGGAGCGGACTGATTGAGGTGCCCATGGGAATAGAGCTGGGCAAGATCATCCGCGAAATTGGCAGGGGAGTTCCT
>PUMM01000031.1 GCA_003551365.1 Clostridia bacterium | reverse complement strand
CGACAGAGGCCCGTGCCGCGTCAGGGGTGCCGGCTCGCCCCGCATTGCCCCCGCGTACACCAGGGTAGCGACGCGCAGAAAATCCGGATCAAACCCGCCGGTCGAGATCGTCATGCGGGGCGAACCGACCCGGCGATTTTGCTGAGTGTCCCAGGGACATCGACGAGCTCAACGAGCGGGTTCCGTCACCCGGGGTGAGGGAACCCGCCACGCGACCGCAATATTGCCGCAACACCGACTACATGCCCAGATCCTTGGGACTCACCAACTCGACCCCGTCGCGACACAGCGGACATTCGGCCGGGGAGTAGGCCGGGATTTCTACGGTAACTACCGCGCGGTAGGGGACTGCAAAATCAACCGCCCGTCCGGAACGATCCACCAGGACACTAACTCCGACCAGCTCGGCACCGGTCTGCGCACAGATCTCAATGGTTGAGTTGACGGTGCCGCCAGTGGTGATGGCATCCTCTACCACCAGAACTCGTTCTCCGGGCTCGACTGAGAATCCGCGGCGAAACTGCGAGCCGCCATCTGACTTCTCCGTATATATGGATTCAGTGCCCAGTTGCCGGGCCACCTCGTAGGACAGAATTATCCCACCCATGGCCGGTCCCACCACCTTGTCTACCTCTGCGTTGCGGAAGGGATCCGCCATCATGGCCGCCAGTTCTTCGGTGTACTGGGGAAAACGCAGCACCTGGGCGCACTGCAGAAACTGCGGGCTGTGTTTTCCGGATGTCAGGCGAAAGTGGCCATCCAGCAGAACGCCAGTGTCCCGGAATAACTGCAGCACCTCTTCCTCACTTCGTCTATTGTTGGTCATCTCAACCCACCTCATCCCGTATCTCCTGCATGATGCGCTGCACGGCCTCTCGTGGGTCATCTGCCGCGGTGATGGGACGGCCTATGACCAGATAATCCGCTCCCATTTCCACTGCCTCAGCCGGAGTGGTAACCCGCTTCTGATCGTCAGCCCCCGCCGCCCAGCGAGGACGAATGCCGGGAGTGACCATCGAAAAATCGGCGGGAGTAACTCTGCGGACGGCCGCAATCTCTCTGGGCGAACACACCACCCCATCCAAGTTCTCGTCACGGGCAGCAGCCGCCCACCTCTGCACAATCTCTTCAATATCATCCCCGGTGCCCCAGAGACTCTGTGCGGTTTTTCGATCCAGACTGGTGAGAACTGTCACGGCCACAAGATGGGCCTCCGGCAATGCCTCGCGGGCCGCCCGCATCATCTCTGTCCCACCGGATGCATGAACGTTGGTCATCCATACTCCCGAGCGCCGCAGCACCCGCGCAGCCGACGCAACGGTGTTCGGTATGTCGTGCAGCTTCAAATCTAGAAACACCCGCCCACCGCGCGCACGAATCTCGTCCAGAAGTGATGCACCCTCGGCACAGAACAGCTCCAGACCAACCTTGAACTGCTGCACCTCCGGCAGCAGGGTATCCACATATTTCAATGCTACATCCCCTTCATCCACATCAAGGGCAACTATGAGGCGATCCTGCGGCTTCACATTCCCTCACTCCTCTCCGCATGAGCAGCGCCCACCGTCGGGCGCCCCTCCCTTTCGTACCACTGCTGCAGATCCCGCAGCACTGTACCCGGCAGTGAGGGATCAGAGAAGATCATGGTACCCATGCCGACGGCCGACGCACCGGCCAGCATGAAGGCGATCACGTCGCGGGCACAGGCGACACCCCCCATTCCGAGTATCGGGAGATCGGTGGCCTCCCGCACCTGCCATACGCAGCGCAGCGCCACCGGTCGGATGGCGGGGCCGGACAGTCCGCCGACGGTGTTCCCGAGCACAGGGCGGGCGCTCTGCACATCTATTTCCATTCCGAGCAGCGTATTGATCAGGCTGACAATGTCAGCTCCTCCCCGCTCGGCTGCTCTGGCAATTTGGCCAATGTCTGTGACATTCGGAGAGAGTTTTACCAGCAGCGGAAGGTCAGTGACCCGTCTAACCTCGGCAACCAGGGATTCGACAGCGGCCGGTGACGTGCCGAAGGCCATGCCCCCGGCCTCCACATTGGGACAGCTGATGTTCAGCTCCAACGCGTCCACACCGCCCACACCCGTCAACTCTTCGGCCACCCGCACGTAATCCTCCACTGTTCGTCCAACGACGTTTACCACCACAGTGGTGTCGAGTTCCTCCAGGACGGGCAGGTACTCGGCGATCACCCGCTTCACACCCGGGTTTTGCAGACCTATGGCGTTGAGCATGCCCGAGGGGGTCTCGCAGATTCTGGGGGGCGGGTTGCCGCACCAGGGTTCGGGCGCAGTACCCTTTACCACCACGGCGCCAAAGGTATCGGGGGGCAGCATCTCACCGTAATCCTCACCGTAACCGAAGGTGCCCGATACTGCGACGAGAGGATTCTTCAATCGAAGCGGTCCCAGCTCGGTCGACATATCAACCATGCTGGATCACCTCTTTCAGCGCAAAAACCGGTCCCTCACGGCAGACTCGCAGGTAGCAATCCTCTTTCCCCTGCGGATGGGCACGGGCAATTGAACATCCCATGCACGCCCCCACGCCGCAGGCCATGTGAGCCTCAAAGGAGCCATACGCCGGGATGTCGTACCTCCTCGACAATCGGGTCACGGCATATAGCATGCCGTCCGGTCCACAGCAGAATATCACGGTGTTGTCCACTCTTTGTGTCTGCTGCAGGAACCTGTCAACCATGTCGGTAACCAGACCCTCATGTCCCACCGAACCGTCCTCCGTGCAGAGGTGGATCGATGCGCCCAGCTGCTCGAAGACAGGCCGCGCCAGCAAATCCTCGCTCCCCGCACCGCCAACAAACACTGTTGTGTCGATTTCCCTCTGCAGCAGGGTACGGGTGAGAAAAAGCAGGGGAGCCACACCTATGCCCCCGGCAATCAGCACCGCATTCTTCCCCTCCGCAGCTTCAGAAGGAAAGGGGGTCCCCAGGGGACCGAGGATGTCCAGCTCGTCCCCGGGCTCCATCCCGGACAGCAGACGAGAGACCCTTCCGACCGGGGCAATTAGCAGTCGCAGGTATCCCCGGTCGGCATCCCAGTCACTTACGCTGAAGGGGCGGCGAAGCAGCGGATCCGATCCGATTCGTCTCCGGGGAGTGACGTGCAGAAATTGCCCGGGTTCAGGAGGTGGGCTGGTCTCAGCGCGCAACACCAGATGTACGGCAGAACCATCCGGGATGTTCTCCACCACTTCAGCAGTGTAGTGCGACTCCCGGGCCGGGGCATCCCTCAGCACTGCAGCTCACCATCGCGCACAACGATCTGCCCCCCGACCAACACCGTATCCACCCGGCCGGTCAGGCTCCAGCCGGCCAGCGGGGTGTTACGCCCCTTTGATGCAAATCGCCTGGGGTTGACCGCCCATTCGGAATCCGTCCGGATTATGGTCATATCTGCCGGCTGCCCCTCCCCCAGCTCGCCGCCGGCGAGATCAAAAATGGCTGCAGGCGAAGCGGTGAGCGCCTCAATGAGACGCTGCATGGTCAGCTCGCCAGTCAGAACGAGTCGATCATGCAGGAGGGAAAAGGCCGTTTCCAGTCCCGAGATGCCGAATTCGGCAAAAATGTATTCCTTGTCCTTATCATCGAAATGGTGAGGCGCGTGGTCTGTGGCAATGGCATCCAGCACACCATCCTTCAGAGCATCGACCAGAACTCTGCGGTCTTCCTCGGAGCGCAGGGGCGGATTCACCTTGGTATTGGTGTCAAATCCGCTCTCCTTTATCAGATCCTCCGTGAGGGTGAGGTGGTGCGGTGTGACCTCGGCGGTCACGTGCAGCCCCTCTTCTTTGGCTGCACGGATGAGCTGTACGGATCGTGCAGTACTCACGTGATCGATGTGCAGGTGACCGCCAAACTCCCGACATATCTCCAGATCGCGGGCGATCATGGAACTCTCTGCCGAATCGGGAATCCCGGGCAGACCCAGAGAAGTAGATATCCTTCCCCAGTTGACAACCCCATCGGCGGTGAGCGCCAGATCCTCCGCGTGGACACAGATGGGAAGACCCAGCATGTCGCTATACTGCAGGGCCATCTGCATCATCCTGCCCGATTTTATGGGCATGCCATCATCAGAGAAGCCCCGCGCTCCGGCTCTGGCCATTAGCCCCATCTCGGTCAGATCTTTACCCTTGAGTCCCCGACTGACGGAACCCATGGGGTAAACCCTGACGACACCCTCCCGGTCGGCCAGGTCCCGGATGAAGCGGATGCCGACGTCATCATCTATGACGGGTCGGGTATTGGCCATCGTCACCAGCGCCGTGTATCCCCCACGGGCGGCAGCCCTGGTACCGCTGGCAATGTCCTCTTTATACTCCTCTCCCGGCTGACGCAGGTGGGTGTGGATGTCGACGAAGCCAGGGGTGACCGTGCAGCCGTCAGCATCTATGATCTCGGCTCCCTCTATCGTCAGATTATCGCCAATCGCCGCCACGGCACCGTCCTCAATGAGAAGATCAGCCGGCGCATCTACGGAATTCTTCGGGTCAACTATGTGTCCATTTTTGATCAGTACCCGTTCCATTTATTCTCCTCCTCCAAGCAGCAGATAAAAGAGAGCCATGCGTACTGCAACTCCGTTTCTCACCTGTTCGAGTATGACCGATTGTGGGCCATCGGCCACCTCGCTGCTGATCTCGACGCCCCGGTTCATCGGGCCGGGATGCATTAGTATGGCATCCGGACTGGCCAGACTGAGTCTTTCCGCATTGATGCCAAACATCTCGTGATATTCCCTGACTCCGGGGAAAGCATCCCCTTCCTGGCGCTCACGTTGGATCCGCAGCACATATACCACGTCGGCCCCATCGACGGCCTCATCCACATCGCTCGTTGCCGCACACCCCAGTTCAGTTACGAAGGGCGGTATCAGGGTGGAGGGGGCAGCCACCGTAACGTCCGCTCCCATCTTGCTCATGCCCCAGATATTGGAGCGAGCTACTCGACTGTGCAGCACGTCTCCGACAATGGCCACCCTGACGTCCTGCAGGCATTCCTTGTGCTGCCTTATGGTGAAAAGGTCCAGAAGACCCTGCGAGGGGTGTTCGTGCTGACCGTCCCCGGCGTTCACTATCGAACAGCTGACATTGCGGGCCAGATAGTGTGGGGCGCCCCCGGAGGGATGGCGTATGATCACGATCTCCGGACCCATTGCCTCGATATTGAGCACCATGTCCCGCAGTGACTCTCCCTTTTCCAGGCTGCTGGAGCTCTTCGAAACGTTGACGATATCGCCACTGAGATACTTGCAGGCCAGATAGAAGGAAGTCTGCGTCCGGGTGCTCGGCTCATAAAACAAATTGACAGCCGTGCGGCCGCGCAGGGCGGGAACCCTCTTAATGGTTCTATCCAGAACATCATGCATGGACTCTGCCGTGTCCAGGATGAGCTCGATATCCTCCGTAGGCATGGACTCCAGGTCAAGAATATGCTTGCTGGTTAGTTCGGGCAATTCACTCGGCTCCTTCCCGATTTCTCTCCATTATGATCACATCTTCAACGCCGTCCACTTCTTCAATCCGGACCTCCACTACCTCGTGCCGCGAGGTGGGCACATTCTTGCCGACATAGTCGGGGCGAATGGGCAGTTCCCGATGTCCGCGGTCCACCAGGACGGCCAACTGTATGGTGCCGGGGCGCCCAAGATCAACCAGGGCATCCATGGCTGCACGGATGGTGCGCCCGGTGTAGACGACGTCATCAACCAGAACCACGGTTTTCCCCGTGATATCGAAGGGGATTTCCGTCCGGTGGACCATGGGACGATCATGCCGGAGACTCAGGTCATCCCGGTACAGGGTGATGTCGAGGGATCCGTCGGGCACTTCCACCTCCTCAAACTCCTTTATGAAGGATTTGAGTCGGTTGGCCAGCGGGACACCCCGTCTGCGTATCCCGACCAGGACCACGTCCTTCACTCCCCTGTTCCTCTCCACAATCTCGTGCGAAATCCGGACGAGAGACCTTCTCATGGCCTCTGCATCCATAATTTGTGCCTTAATACTAAGATTCTCCTCAGAACTCATCGCACAGCTCCTTTCCTGACATGGACACCATGTGTATATCGCCCGCGGCGCCCCTGGCGCAACGATGCCCCTGCAGCGAGATGACTGTATTGGCGTTATAAGAATCGAAAGGGTGGGAAATGCAATAGAAGGCTTGCGAAGTTAAAGGAGACATTTCTCTTGCTCGAGGAGAGCTACCGCCGATGCGATCCATCTTTCACCTCCTTATCGGTCTCACCGGACCGATTTAAAGGCTCCTCTCAGTTCCGCCTAAGATTAGCACAGGGGGTCAGCAATGTCAAATGTTGCGGCAACCATGTCCCAATCATCATTGGAAACTGCCGGATAACTGATCGCGCTCACCTACCTGCCGGGAAGGCATACAGCCTCCCCGGTTGAGGAGAGCCGGGACGCACTCACCGCCTACGCCCCGGCTTACCTACAAGACTTACTTCGCCGCGGGGCAAACCCGGTCATCTGCAACCCGCGCCGCCGGGCAATGCGCAGTGCGCAGCCCTTCTGCCCCGCAGAGCGGCGGGCTCAGTACTGCGCACCTCGTGATGCATCACCTGTACGTGCACCGCGGAGTGCTGCGGCAAACATACGCCAGGGCGGGCTCATTCCATCGAAGTCAGCTTCCCGGCCAGCGCCCCCAGCAGCTTCACTCCAGTGGTCATTACCTCTTCATCAATATCGAAGTACGACTGGTGATGGCCCGCAGCGAGCTCGGTGCCCAACACGATGAAGGAAGCCCGACCGCCCATTTCCTGCACGCGCTCCATGAAATACGTGTAGTCCTCGCTGCCACCGAACGCCGCCTCCTTCTGAACATCCGATATCTCCGTCATGTCGGCGGCGATGCGGGAGATTTCCTCCGCCAGACGGGCGTCAGATTCACCTCCCACGGCAGCGCCCACCATGTCCACTTCCAGATCCACACCGTTAGTCAGCGCACACCCCTGCAGCACTTCCTCTGCGCGCTCCCACATGAACTCATTCAGAGTGGTGTCAGCTCCCCGGGTCTCCAGGATCATCCTGGCCTGCGCCGGAATTACATTTCTGCCGCTACCCGCATTGAGAGTACCCACGTTGATCCGGGTGGCGCCATCGCTGTGCCGCGATATGGCGTGCAGGTTGATCGCCGCATTGGCCGCGGCCAGCAGGGCGTTTCTGCCGCTCTCCGGCTCTACCCCGGCATGAGCCGGCACGCCGGTGAAGGTCACATTCGCCTTGGAGGTCGCCAGAAAATCTCTCGCTCCGGCGATCATCTCCCCCGGACCGCACTTGAGCCCCACGTGCAGACCAATGAGATAATCAACGTCATCGACAACGCCGGCATCGGCCATTGCCTTGGCGCCCCGCACTCCCTCTTCTGCCGGCTGGAAGATCAGCTTGAGTTTGCCCCGCAGCTCATCCTGGCATCCCGCGAGAACCTCAGCCAAACCCAATCCCATGGCGGTGTGGGCATCGTGTCCACAGGCGTGCATTATTCCGTCATGCTCTGAGGCGAAGCCCTCCCGGTACGGGCGGTGATCATCATCCTGTGCCTCACCTATGTCATTGGCGTCCATGTCAAAACGAAAGGCAACGGTGGGCCCATCGCGTCCCGTATCCAGAGTGGCCACCACTCCCGTCAGACCACCCTCCATGTTCGCCACAATCTCTTCATCTGCGCCGGCCTCGATGGCCCGGGCGGCAGCCCGCTCAATCTCCTCTGCCGTGGGAGCGCCCATCACAGAATCCTGCGCCAGCACCTCGGAGCCGTAACTGATCTCATAACCCATCCCGGTCAGCTTCTCAACCACAATGGAGGCGGTTCGGAACTCTGTCCAACCGGACTCGGGGTACCGATGGAAGTCCCGCCGCATCTCAACTAATCGTTGTTGCAGATCATCGGAAACACAGGTATCGGCAGTATTCATAGTCCCGCTCCTTTCGCACGAGTGGTTCATCCGACGGACCGGTTACATCGCATCAGGCATAGAAACTGCTGTCCTTCTGCAGGTCGACGACCAGAGGCTGCAGACCGTATTTCTCCACATTCTCCCGGCCGGCCTCCGTGGTGACGAGGCGGGTTCCGCTGCCCACCACGGCCCCTCTGAACATTATCAGCTGGCCGTTGGATATGGTCATATAGGGGGAACTGGTGTCATAATCGATCACAGTCACGTCACCATCGGCACCCGGACCCAGATGCCCCTTATCCCTGAGGCCCAGCACTCCGGCAGGATTGCTCGAGGTCTTGATTACGAAGTCATCCATACTCAGTGCACCGAACCTGACCAGGCCGAGGCCAAGCTCCAAGGTGCAGTTGCGCGGAATGCCGCCACCGTCTGTGCTTATGGCATCGACGACGAAATCCCCGTCGTCGCGCCTGGCCGTCGCGAGGAGGTAGCGACTCTCTCCTGGATTCACCAGAAAGCTCACGGTTCCGTCCGTACCCCGTTCCCGCCAGTAGTTGAGGCCCTCCTGCCCCACGGCCAACTTATTGACGCCTCCGGCCTGCACATTTATCTGCGCCCAGCCGGCCTCTATGGCCTCGGCAAAGCCCTCCTCGGTGGGTGCAAATCCGCCGAGCGACAGGCAATCTCGCGTGATCTTGCTCTCGGGAACGCCGTCCGAACACTTGGAGCTGGTGCCGTTGACCCCGGAGAGATATGACTCAGAACTGATGTGCGGATTGCGGGTGAGAATATCAATGGCCTCCTGCGTCTCCTCGATCGTGCCATTGACGTGCCCGCGGCAATAGCTATTTATGTGCGCCAGGTGGGCCCTGCCAGTGCCGATGATCTGCACGGCTTCCCTGAACCCCCTGATATCGGATCCCTCTTCAGATGTGCCGGCGTGAAAGGCCACGTACGCTCCCATCGCATTGGCCACCCGTACCGCTCTTTCCGTAGCTTCCGGTGTTATGGGATAGTGCCCTCCCAGGAGCTTGATGCCGAGAGCTCCTTCTGACTGACAGCTTTTCACCAGCTGCTGCAGTTCATCTTCCCCGGGATCCTCATCCTCGATGGTGTGTCCCGGACGCACATAATGCAGACACGCCAGGTTCAGCCCGACACCGTGATCCCGGGCCAATTGCAGGACGCTCTCCGTGGGTCCGGCCATATCCAGAGCGGTGGTAACTCCCGCGAGAGCCATCATCTTGTGCCCCAGATGCCCCCCGATCCAACTGGAGGCGTGCACATGCATGTCCACCAGCCCGGGAACGACCAGCATGCCGCATACATCGAAGCTGTCGGAAGCCTCGGTGGCGTCCAAACCCTCCCGCACCTCGACGACCTTTCCATCCCTGATGCCTATATCCACATAACCATCCACGTCATTTACCGGGTCAATCACGCGCCCATTGTGCAATATGATATCGTACTTCACTGCTGAACACTCCCTCCCACTGCTGCCCGGTCATCTGTGTTCCAGCTGCAGCACCGCCTCCAGCATCACTTCTGTGCCGAGCGCAATATCGTCATAATCGGCCCACTCTTCCGGGTTATGACTGCCCCCGTAGCTGCGGATAAACACCATGGAAGCATCGGTGATCTCCGCCACGTGGGCGGCATCGTGCGCTGCGGCGCTGTGCATCCGCTCATATTCAATGTTGCGGCCATCGGCGGCCTGACACAGTGTTTCGACGAGCCGTTCCGAAGTGGTCACCGGTTCATCCTGAGCCGTCCGGGTTATACTGCACCCCACTCCCCTGCGGTCCGCGATCTCTTCTATCGTCTGCACAATCTCGGAAGCCCGAGCGTCTTTCCGCTCGCCATCGATGTCACGCAAATCGATCTGTATCTCGGCATAGCCTGGGATTGTCGTCATCGTTCCCGGCTGTACATTCAGAACTCCGACCGTCCCCACCGTGGCCGCGTCCGGCTGCTGGGAGGCAATGCGTTCGACGGCCAGAACCGCCTCCGATGCCGCACACAGCGCGTCCTCTCTCTCCGCCATTGGCGTGGCCCCCGAATGCCGGGCCCGGCCGGTGAACTCCACCTTGAACCGGGTGGCAGCAGCGATAGCGGTCACTACGCCGACGGGAACGTCGAGGGAGGCCAGATTGTCCGCCTGTTCGATGTGCAGCTCGATATATCCGCTCAGACTGTCTGGATCACGCACAGCTTCCCGCAGCGCGCTCTCCGGGTCGACCCCCCTATCCTCCAGTACCTGCCGCAGGGTCACTCCTTCTCTATTGGTCAGGCGGTCCAACTCGTCGGCATGCAGCTGACCGACGAATGCCCGGCTGCCGAGACAACTCTTGCCGAAGGCAGCTGATTCCTCCATCCGGAAGACGCCAATCTCCAGTGGGATATCCAGCTGCACATCCAGATCATTGAGCGTGCGCACTATCTCCAGCCCGGCAACAACCCCGGCACTGCCATCATAGTTTCCCCCGCGGACCACGCTATCCACGTGCGAGGCAATCATCAGAGCGGGGGCTGTAGGATCACGTCCCGGCCGCAGTCCGAATAGATTCCCGATGCCATCGGTGGAGACCTGCAGCCCGGCTTCTGCCAGGCATTCGCTGACGTACTCCACGGCACGCTCCTCTTCCGGTCCCATGGACAGCCGCGTAATTCCTTCGGATGTTGCGGTGAACTCGGACAGATTCTCCAGGTCCCGCCGAATTCGGTCCGTCTGAACTCTGAGACGGTGACTCACAACACTGCCTCCCTTCGAGTTTGAGGGCCTGAATCACCGGGAGACCAGCCGCACCTGCACGACCATCTGTGGTGACAAGAGAGTATCCCCGGCGCGATCGGTGAAACCGAGGATACTCCCCACCACAGACTCCACAGTGTGTGTCTCCCAGCCTTTTCAGCTTACATGTAACCCAGTATGAGCATGGACACTACAGCGGCGATGATCATTCCGGGCCACATCCGCTTGGTCAGTTCTATGGGGTTGACATTGGCGTAGCCCGCGCAGACGATGGCTGCCGCCGCCACCGGGGACATGGTCCTTCCCAGAGCCCCCGCCAGGGCCGCGAGTGCGCCCAGATCAATGATCCCGAGACCAAACATGGCGGCCTCCGGCGTGATGGCTTCATTGAAGGCAAAGGCCGCAGCATCGCCCGAACCTGAGATGACCGCGAGCAGGAAGGGGCCAAATGTTCCGGCCAACAGAACAATGGCCTCGAACTGAAGCATCAGGTTGATGAGAGCATCGACCAGACCGATGGTTTCGAGCCCGGCCACGAACACCGCAGCGGCAATGATGATCCCCATTACATTGCTGAAAGCGTTGCCCATGCCGTCGAACCAGCTCTTCGTGACCTCTGCCGGGTCGGTTCTGCTGACGACGAGACCGAGAATAGCACCTATGATCATCGCTCCCGGTATGTCAATCACATCCAGGGCGGGAATGATCTCCGTAGCGCCCAGAACCAGAATCGCCAGTGGTACAACGGGAACAATTGCGTTCAGTATCTTTACCTCAAACTCCTCAGGAGTTTCCACGTCGTAGGCATATCCGCGGTCCTCCTTGCGCAGCCAGACCACAAATGCCAGCGCAATCGCGCCGATGACACCAGAGGCGATGGACGCCGGCATGTGGGTAGCTATGACTTCCATCACACCCACGTCGGCCAGATCGGCAACGAACGGGTTGTGCGCCAGCCCCGGATTGAGCATGCTACCAAAGGTGCCGGCAAAAACTGAGCACGCGGCAGCAGCTGGATGAATCCCGGCAGCCATGAGCACGGGGATGAACACCGCACCGACCGCAGCGCTGGTCCCGGCCGCACTCGGAAGAGCGATATTAATGCCAAAGGTGGCGAGCGCAGCGGCGGGTACCAGAATGGGCCTCACCTTCTTGAGACCATTGACGATGAGATGTATCAGGTGCAGGTCACACTGGGTAGCCTTCATTACCGACGCGAAGGCCATCACCGTAAGAATGGCACGAAGAAGACCAGCTGAGACCATCCGATCGGAGAAGGCCTCAAGCGCCGCGAGCGGTTCGAGAGATATGAGAGCCATAAGTAGTCCGGATGCAAACAAGACCATCCGTACGTCGTACCGCCTGATGACAAAGTAGACGGTTGCTGCCACGACTGCGAGGCCGATGATAATGAGTAACGTTTCCATTCTGACATCCCTCCAATTGGAACCATGAATACCTGTTATCTGCGCCACTGGGGAGAATCTGTGGTTATACCCCGGTGAAGTACTCGCCCCACCTCCTCTCCTCGTACGGATTTCCGTGCATATTTAGCTTTGCGGGAGACTATGTGCTCCCGATGTATAGATACCACATCAATCCCCGCGTCTCCTTCCGATCTCAACTGAGATATTGCCCTGCTTTCTGCATTTATTCGACGCGGCTGATGGCGGGAGGGGAGTATGCAGTGCATCGCTGTGCCCGCCGGGTCGCTATCTGCAGTCCCGCCTCACCCTCCCGACGATGCCAGTCCTCTGCACGGCCGTGCACAGCAAACTCGCCCTGACGGCAGCCAATCGCCGGGCAGAGAGTCCGGGCAAAGCGTGCAATGGACAATACACGCCGCACCAGCTGCCAGGGCGACGCATCCCCGTCCCGCAGCGGCCAGGGAGGGGCAGCGCGGTCGGACGTAGAATATGTGCCCAGGCGATGGCAGGATATATCATCACCGGAAAGTGTGTCCGGCGGACATAGCGGGAGACGTCACAACGTATCGGACACGCGATCCCGCGGAGGTGCACAGCCGGGTATGGGTCTCCGGCAGCAAAGTCCTCAATCCGGGAATTGTCCGCGGGCCAGCAGGAAATATGTATCACCAAACGTCCGCGTCAACATTTGGTTCTGATGTGGGCACTGGACGACAGTGAGGAGGGTGAGGTCCCTTGTTTACTGACGAAATGCGTGCTTGCATGCGGAAAGTAGAGGAAACGCGAGCACGGCGACTGAACGATAGTCTCGCACCGCTGGAGCCAGCGGACAAGCAGGAACTGCTGCAGCAATTCCATCCTGACTATCGACAGGACACACAGCGCAGGCTGCGGGCCGGCCCCAATGAGGGCAACCGGGTGCCAGTGGAACTCGCCGATGTACTGGAGGGATACACCCGGATTGATCCCGGAAGCATCTGCCTGCAGAATCCTGACTATGAGGCCGATGTCCTGATAATCGGCGGGGGCGGGGCGGGCGCGGCCGCTGCCCTGACGGCACACGCCCGGGGAGCAGATGTGCTTTTGGCTACCAAGCTGCGCCTGGGCGATGCCAACACCATGATGGCGCAGGGCGGGATGCAGGCATCCACCAAGCAGGGGGATTCTCCCGCCATCCACTTCCTCGATATTCTCGGAGGAGGCGGCTTCACCAATCGACGAGAGCTGGTTCGCGCCCTGACCATGGATGGACCGCACATAGTCAAGTGGCTGCAGGATCTGGGCTGCATGTTCTCCAGGGATGAGGACGGTACGCTGCACACCATTCACGGCGGGGGAACCTCCCGCCGGCGCACTCTCTTCGCCGGCGATTACACCGGCGCGGAAATCATGCGAACGCTGCGTGATGAGCTGCTCAACCATGCCATTCCTGTAGTTGAATTCTCTCCAGCTGTAGAGCTGCTGCTGGACGGGGAAGGCAGGTGCGCCGGCGCCATCATGCAGAACATGGAGACAGGACAGACCCTGGTCGCACGTGCCGCATCTACCATCGTAGCCACTGGAGGATTCGGCCGCCTACACGTTTCCGGCTTTCCCACCACCAACCACTACGGCGCTACAGCAGACGGGCTGGCTTTGGCGTACAGGGCCGGATGCACACTCATATTTCTCGATTCTACACAGTATCATCCGACCGGGGTGGCATACCCAGAGCAGATGGTGGGACAGCTGGTGACGGAGAAGATGCGGGGGCTCGGCGCCCAGCTGGTGAACGCCCATGGTGAACAGTTCGTCTACTCACTGGAGACGCGCGATGCGGTATCATCGGCCATAATTCGGGAATGTACCGAACGAGAGGGCGGCTTTCGCACAGAGACGGGTCAGGCCGGGGTGTGGCTCGACTCCCCCATGATCGAACAGCTACATGGATCGGGTACCATAGAGCGGGAGCTGCCGGCAATGTACCGGCAGTACCGACGCTTCGGAATCGATATGTCGGAGTACCCCATTCTCGTCTACCCAACACTCCACTACCAAAACGGGGGCATCGAGATAGACGAAAGGGGCGAGAGCCTGCAGGTGCCCAACCTGTTCGTCGCGGGAGAGGCGGCGGGTGGAATCCACGGACGCAACCGGCTGGGAGGCAACAGTCTTCTGGATACACTGGTATTCGGCCGCCGCGCGGGCACAGAGGCTGCCATACGCAGTGATCAGTACTCGCCCGGGCAGCTGCATCTGGAGCATGCCTGCGATTACAACCAGCAGCTGCGGGAGCGCGATCTGGACAGCGGGATCTCCCCCCGTCTGCTGCCCGATTATGTCTCCTGAGTTCAGCACTGTACGGGTCGGGCAGACGATCGTCCATTATCGAAGAGGCTCCCGCTGCCACGGTACCTGCGCAGGGCCACGGCAGTCATCCAGTTTCCGCAGCTGCTGGACAGACGGTAGCCCGCTCTGTCGCTTCCGGAGAGCAGGAAGCGCAATAAGATGCACTCCCGCCAACGATTGACCATCCTCGCGTCTGTAGAGGAAAGCAGTTGGCGGTCGAGAATGCGGTCAACAGCGGCTGCGCTGGCGACTGACAGGATAACGTGCGAGGAGGGAAAACAGAATGACCGACGCGCAGGGCAAAAGCAGCTTCATCATCGCCACCAACCCGCGGACCGACAGCAGCCTCCCCTACCTGTTATCTCTGCCCGTGGAAGATGCCGACCCCATAGTGCTGGCAACCCGGGACACATGGCCGGCCGACAGGGATCTGTACTGCCACCCGGTCAGCGAGTGGCCGACGCAACCCCAGGTGGTCGAAGAGTGCGAGGTCAACGTCTGCAGAAGAAGAGGCGGGGCTGTGGACCTGATCCTGAACCGGAGGCAGAGAAGAAGATCCCTGTTCGTATGGACCAGGAACCGAAAGGGGCGCACCCTCATATTCTGGCGATCCGCCGGGAGCATGAAGGGTGCCAGACCCGGAATAAGAGTGCCGCAGGCCCGGGCACTGCGCCACAAACTGCGCATTGCCGTGGACAGCAATGAACGATACGCGTGGAAGTTTTCCGACCACCACGTACAGCTGGTGGATCGGGAGCTCCCCGCGGGCGACTACGGTCTATTTCACGACAATCGGATGATTGCCGCCATAGAGAGAAAGAAGATCGATGATCTGGCCACCGCAACAGTGTCGGGACGCCTGACGTTCACCCTGCAGGAGCTGACCGTCCTGCCCTACGCCGCCGTCATCGTGGAGGGACGTCTGTCCGATTTGCTCAAAAATGAAAATGTGCAGAGCGGCTGGCTGATGAACCTCATTGCAGCACTGCAGATCCAGTTCCACCAGGTGACGTGGATGTTTGCGGAAACGCGCAGCATAGCGGAGGATTATGCCTACAGATGGCTATCAGCCGCATACAAGGCCTACCACGAACACCATGCGGCCGGCACGCAGCCGGCTGCACCGGACGATGACCCGCTGCAGCTC
This sequence comes from Clostridia bacterium, assembly GCA_003551365.1. Lineage (GTDB taxonomy): Bacteria > Bacillota > Sulfobacillia > SLMV01 > SLMV01 > PWGR01. Next base: position 23,292 of record PUMM01000031.1, on the reverse strand, counting down.
ACCCGGGGGATACCCATCCTGGATGCTTACGGCAGACGATCCACGGCTGCCGCGGAGGCGCAGTTGGGGAAGGTATGGACCAGTCGTGAGTACGCCGACCGCTTCGACGTCAGCCGGGGAACGGCCAACTCCGACCTGAAGAAACTGGTGGAAATGGGCGCCCTCGAAGCGCGGGGAAGCAACCGCAACCGTCACTACATCGCCCAACCTGGCGATGACAAATAGCCCGAAAACTCTCTCCTGCATGCCACCTCAACCCGCCATGCATGAAAGCTTATCGGTCGACGATAGCTGAGGCCACTACCCATCACCCTGCCGCATATCTCAACCTGCCGAGCACTCCCCCGCTGCAGCTATCCGTCCCGGGAATCCTCGCCGGCGATGCGCGCCTCCAAATCCTCCCATTCGGCCAGCCCGACCATATCGTTGAACTCCGACCAGGATGTACCCATGTCAGACACCCGGTCCAGATCCCGCTCCCGGTGCAGAAGCTCCAGAGCATCTCGCATGGCCCGGGCGGCCGGATAGAGCGCCACCATGGGAATGGACAGCATGTCAACTCCAACCTCCTCCAGCTGAGGTATGGTGAAGGGGGGAGTCGCACCACCCGGGATTATGTTGAAGGCCAGCGGAACCGGGATCACCTCCTTGAGCTTCCTCACCTCATCCAGGCTCTGGGGTGCCTCCACGTATATATAGTCTGCACCCGCCGCTGCATACGCCTTACCCCTCTCTGCGGCGGCCCCCTCGCCCTCCAGCGCACGGGCATCGGTCCGGGCGCCCAATACCAGCGAGGAGTTCTCCTTCTCTCTGGCCTGCACGGCGGCAGCTATCTTTCTGACCATGTCGCTGCAGGATATGACCGACTTACCCTCCATGTGACCGCACCGCTTCGGCCAGACCTGATCCTCCAGACGCACAGAAGCCGCCCCGATGCGGATAAAATTGGTCACCGTCCAGTGCACATTCAGTTCATTGCCGTACCCGGTGTCAATATCCACATCTACGGGTGCGGATACCGCATTGATGATGGTTCTGGTCCGCTCGAGCATGGTGGAAAAATCGACGAAACCCATGTCTGGCTGCCCGAGCAGGGAAGCGGATATTCCGTACCCCGTGGTTCCAATCACGGAAAATCCTGCTCGTTCGATCAAAACTGCCGACAGGGCATCGTAGGCACAGGGTCGGAGCAGGGTGCCCTCTCCCTGCAGCATCTCCCGGAGTCTCTGGGCATGACTTTCACTCATGAGACAGTTCCTCCCTCTCGATGATCTGGCATTGCCTGCATCCATTGGCCCGGGGGGCGAAGCGGGTGCAGGGTCTTGCACGAAGCCATCCGGGCCGTACTGTTCTGTCCTCCCCATCCCACATTTGCGCATGGAGATCCTGCATCCTTCTTCTGCATCAGTTCTGCACATTATCCGGCTCATTCTACTGAGCCGCCCGATGCGTCACCGTGAATTCCGATGCATCGGCGCGGGATTCATCCCTGCACGAAGGGAAGTCCTCATCTGACATTGAAGATATTGTGGAGGATGATCGCCGGTAGATATCCGTCAGGTACGGGACCGGCGCATACTGGCACGCCAGAGCAGCATTCCTGACGTCCCCGCTGTCTGAGACAGAGGCACACAGCGGCAAACGAGATGGTCAACCTATACATCAACCAGCACACCCATGTTACTGAGGAGAGGAAAACATGAATAATACCGAGCTGATCACAATGTCCTCCAGCCTGCTCTACAGGGCCCGGGAGCTCGGCGCTGACATCGCCGGCATCGCCCACGTACGGGATCTGCACGAATCGCCCTCGCACCTCCTCGCCCCACAGCTGAATGAGGAGGAAGCCGTGGACTGGCCCGAGGGCGGGCGGAGCGTCGTAGTGGTGGGGATTGCTCATCCGAAGGACACTCCCGAGCTGGACTGGTGGTTCGGGGACACACCGCCACGCGGGAATAGTCAGTTGGCTTCTGTCATCAACCAGCTCCAGCGCTGGGCAGAGACATACCATGCCAGGGTAAGAGTACACCACATGCCCTATCACGCGAAAAAAGGAGGGCTCTTCCTGAAGGACGCGGCAACCCAGGCCGGGCTGGGCTGCGTGGGCCGAAATAACCTGTTCATCGCCCCGGAGTACGGTCCGAGAGTGCGCCTCCGCGCACTGGTGATCAACCAGGCGCTCTTGTCCACCGGACCGTCAGCATTCGATCCATGTTCCTCCTGCGATGCACCCTGCCTGCAGAGCTGCCCGGCGAACGCCTTTGACGACATCGTTCATACTCCCGGACAGACGGGTGTAACCAGGCTTCCCGCAAGAGACGGCAGCTACAGTCGCAAGCGGTGCGCGGGGCAGATGGCGGCGGACGAGGAGTGCGCCGAGCTGCAGGAGACGGAGGACGGAAAGAAGGTTCGCGTGATCAAGTACTGCCGGCAGTGCGAATATGAGTGTCTGGTCGGAAAGAAGGAGCCCGGGGGCAGTTGAGTAGAACACTCCCCCCCCGAGCTGCACGAAGACCTCACCGGGTGCGCAGCACCGGAGTGAGCGCGGCATCATTGACCCCGTGAAATCACTCTGCTAGACTTGACTCACATATAGTGTTACTATGCGCTTTCTAAGTAACACGACTTGTTCGCGACACCCTGCACCCGGCAGAATGCGATACGGAAAGGAGCTGATGGTCATGTGCATGGTGACTATCTATCGGGGAGAACAGAAGGAGGACACCAAGCTGATGGAAGAGGTTTCCGGCTACGAAATCCTTCTGGACACAAACCGGATACGGGCCTGGCAGATGATGGGTGAGGAAAGGGAATTCGAAATCGAAAATAATGTCAGATGGAGCTCGAGGGACGACACTCTCGTCATCTGAATCCATCTCCCTTTCCGAACGAACGCACCACGAGCCCCGGCCCCTTGCGCAACCGGGGCTCATGCAGCGGAGCCGTTTCACTTCCACCGGTTCCGCTACTTCCACCGACTCCCCCACCTCGACCTCAATTCGCCCATCCTCACGCCCACTGAGCCGCCCGCCACCCTGGCGGTGGGAATGGGGGTGGGATCTATCCATGTGTCCGCGCGCGGGGCTCTGCACTACAGTCTGGTCGTCGTCTGCGCGGGGCACCTGCTGGTCGCGCCGCTTGTCATCGGTCTCCCGCTCCGGCTCCTGCATGGTCCGAACACCGTGCAAAGATTCGTGACAATGCAGAACGCCATGCCCAGCATGGCCGCCACCCCCATAATCGCCCGAAAGTATGATAAGGGCTTCTCCTACGCCGCCCTGGCCGTATTCATCACCACCCTCATGAGTTTCTTCCCCGTTAAACTGGTGGGACGACTGCTCGATTCTGCAGGGTAAGACGAATTACCCACTTGAGGTGGCGTCCATCGCAGTTCAAGTGTGCAAAAGAGAGACACAACTGCTAAAATAGGTTATACAATAACTGGACAACAGCGGGTAATCGCGCATCAATTCCCGTACAGTTAATGCAATGCGTCAGCACATACATTGACCCGAACGAAATACTGGCATAACATCGACTGCAAAGTAGGTGCCGGTATCGTAGATGCACACCCCGTACTTAGGAGGTACACATATGACTCCCTTCACTTCAGATGATTCGATGCCGGCGGAGGAAAACCGGAATGACCTTCTCATTCTCAGCCGAGTGTCGGCGGCGGTCAGCGGACTCGGTGATCTCGATGCCGTTTTGAAGGTAGGTCTGGACAAGACGCTGGAATACATGGACGGCATACAGGGCGGAATCATGCTGCTACAGGAGGACAGTCAGGAGCTCAAGTATCGGGTCTATCGCGGTCTCTCCGAGGAGTACGTTGAAAAGATGCGCCTGGAGGTGGGCGAAGGTCTCGCCGGCAGGGTGGCACAGACCGGGCGCGCCATGCTGGTCGACGATATCTCGGAGGAACCGGGGGCTGCCCGCCCGCACCTCATCGACATGGAGGGATTGCGCGCATTCGTGAGCGTACCATTGCGATCCCGCGAGCGGATACTCGGAGTCATGAACTGTGCCAGCCGGATTCCACGACATTTTGCCCGCCGGGATATGCTGCTTCTGCACTCTATAGGTGACCAGCTGGGAACGGCCGTGGACAGTGCGAAGATGTACGAGAAGCTCAATCGGAGTCAACGCCGATACTGGCGCATCGCGCGCCGCCTGATAGTGGCCCAGGAAGAGGAAAGGGAACGGATAGCCCGCGACCTGCACGACGAAACCAGTCAGGTTCTTACCGGATTGGCTCTCAAACTGCAGGTGCTCACCGAGATGTGTAATATGCTGGACATCCAGAATGAAAGATTTCGGGAGGTGCTGGACGAAGCTCACGCCTCAGCCAAGCAGATCAATCGCGAGGTAAGCCGCGTCATCAGCGATCTGCGCCCCACCCTCCTGAGTACCATGGGCCTCGTTCCCGCCGTGCGCGAACACGTGGAGTCTGCTCTAACTCCGCTGGGGATAGAGGTTACTTTTGACCTGCACGAGATCCATCCACCTCCACCACCGGAAGCAGAGATCAGTCTGTTCCGCTGGGTGCAGGGAGCGGTTGGGAACATCATCAAGCATGCCGACGCCAACCACGTCCACGTATCGCTCCGGCGCAACAATAGCGAGCTCCGCCTACAAGTGTCGGACGATGGCCGGGGGTTCAACGTGGATGACCTTAATCTGAGGGAAGGTGACGAGGGTCAGGGAACTGGATTGTTCATTATGAAGGAGCGCCTGGAACTGGTGGAAGGCGGATGCCACATCAGCTCGAAGCCTGGTGAGGGTACGACCGCCACCGCACGATTCCCGTTGCAGTAAGGGCCGTCCCCGGAGAGGTGGAATGCATGGATACGATAAAGGTGCTGCTGGTCGACGATCACGCCATCGTGCGGGAGGGCATGTGCGCACTCCTGGATCTGTCCCCCGAAGTCGATGTGGTGGGCGAAGCGCGAGACGGTCGCGAGGCGCTGCAAAAGGTCGAGGAGCTGAAACCCGACGTAGTGCTCATTGACATAATGATGCCCGTCATGGATGGCCTGGAGTGCACGCGGCGTCTCGTGGAGAGAAACTCAAATGTCAAGATTCTGGTTTTGACTCAGTACGACAACAAGGAATACGTGTTCCCCATAATCGAAGCCGGAGCCCATGGATTCCTCAGCAAGACCACCGCCTCTTCCGAACTGGTGACAGCCATCCGTTCGGTGCATCAGGGCAACTCCTTCCTGTCCCCTTCCATCGCACGGTTTTTCGTTGACGCGTACCGCTCCGACGGAGAGGTGGCGGCGGGACGGGATCCCTACAGCAGCCTTACGGGCCGGGAGCGCCAGGTGCTCAAGCTACTGGCAGAGGGATACACTGCCCGGGAGATAGCCGAGATGCTGGATCTCAGCATTAAGACAATTGATGGCTACCGCACTAATCTGATGCGCAAGCTGGATCTGCACAACCGGGTTGAACTGGTGAAATACGCCCTCCGACGCAGAATAATCGCCCTGGATTGAAGCGGGGCCGCAGACACTCCTCCGGCCACTGTAGTGCAGCAGCCCCGCCCCACTCTCACAGTCCCGCCTTATCCAGAATCTCGGGGACGGACTCCTCCGCATTTATCGCCATGACGTGCACCCCATCGCACATGCCGTCCTCATGCAGCGCGGAAATGGTGCGGGCGGCAATATCAATTCCCGTGGCCAGTCCCTCGCCCTTGGGAGCGTCCTTCAACTCCTGCAGCAGGGAGTCCGGTACCCGGATGCCGGGCAAATTCTCATGCACAAAGCGGGCCATCCGGTACGAAGTAAGTACGAGAATTCCGGCAAAGACTTTCACCCCGTACCCGCGTACCTGGTCCATGAATGATGCGAAGGTTTCCAGATCGAACACTGCCTGAGTCTGGAAGAACTCGGCGCCCGCCTCCACCTTCATCTCAAACTTGATGAGCTGCGGCTCCAGCGGGTCAGCTCCGGGGGTAACCACCGCGCCGCGGCGGAAGTCCACGCCTCCAACCAGTTTCTTCCCGGCAGCATCGCGACCACCCTCCATGGTCTGGATGAGCTCGAGGAGCTGCACGGAGTCGAGGTCAAAAACGCCCTTGGCCTCAGGGTGATCTCCCACCACCACAGCATCTCCGGTCAGGCAAAGGATATTGTTCAGGCCGCGGGTGTGGGCAAATAATAGATCCGCCTGCAGGGCCAGTCGGTTGCGGTCACGACAGGTCATCTGCAGAATGGGTTCAGCTCCATGTTCCTTGACCGCCAGGGATCCCGCGAGCGAGGAGAGCCGCATGACCGATCCCTGATGATCGGTGACATTGATAGCATGTACCCGATCCTTCAGAAGATCTATGTGATGCTCCATGGCCTCGATATTGCTGCCCTTTGGCGGACCAATTTCGCAGGTAACGATGAATTCGCCCGAGTCCAGATATCGTCCGAATTGCGAAGTCATGGTCATCCTCCCTCTTCGTTGTCGCTGAAAATCGCGCGCTTGGGTGTCAGCTCCACGTGGTAGTCCCGGGCCGGACGCGCCCGACGCATCAGGTCCAGTCGGCCCTGCGCCTTCAGGCGGTCATATATCTGTGTGAAGGCACAATCCCGGTCCGAGTCCACCTCGCATTTGCCTCCATCAGTACCCCCACACGGACCGTTTAACAGTCCCTTGTGACAGGCAGTCAGAGGGCATATTCCCGCAGTCTCACCCAGGATGCACTGCCCACACTGATCGCAGACCTCCCGGAAATGTCCGGGCTCTTCTTCCAGACCGATGAACAGGGTATCCAGGGCCGGTATGACCGGCTTCTGCAGAGATTCACTCACGCGATGTACGCCCATGGCGCAGGACATTACCAGGGCACAGTCGGCATAGTCGAGGTTTCCTGCCGCACGTTCCATGTCCGCTTCAGCCATTTCATCGCAGGCTGTGGGCATCACCAGCCAGCCCGTCACCCACTTGTCTATCTCCTGTACACGCTCCTTCATCTGTACCACCTGGTCCACACCACCGGTGCGGGTCATGGTGGCACAGGTGCCGCAGCCCAGAATATATATCCGGTTGAACGGCTGCAGATATTCGGCGATCTCCTCCATGGGTTTTGCTCTGGTTATGGATTTCAAGCTTCTCCCTCCCTCGGATGAGCTGCCCCGGCACGATCCCGGATACGTCGGTCAATCATGTGCCGCACGCACCCGCGTGCCGTCCAATTCAACATCGCACACCCCGGTGGGACACGCCCCATCCTGAATGTGCGCCCGGTAATCCTCCTCGAAGTGCTCGAGCGTGGCCATGACTGGGTTGGTGCAGGTCTGCCCCAGACCGCACAGTGAGCCAACGCGCATGGTCTCGGCTATGTTCCGCATTAGTGTCAGATCGTTCTCGACACCGCGGCACCCGGCAATGCGGGTCAGAATGGTGACCATCTGTTTGGTACCCAGGCGGCAGGGGACACACTTGCCGCAGGATTCTGAACGGGCAAAATCCATGAAGAACCGCGCTATGTCCACCATGCAGGCCTCTTCGTCCAGAATCAGCATGCCGCCGGAACCCATGGTGGAACCGAGGGACTGCAGGGATTCGTAATCCACCGCGATATCCAGCGCATGAGCCGGAACGGAGCCTCCGGCGGGGCCTCCAGTGTGCACTGCTTTCACACTCTTACCCTCCGGTATTCCGCCGCCCAGCTCGATTATGTCCCTGAGCGAGGTGCCCATGGGGACCTCAATGAGACCGCTGTAACGAATGTCTCCGGACAGCGCGAATACGGCTGTGCCCGAGCTCTGTTCGGTTCCGAGACCGCGGAACCACTCCGGTCCACGGTCGATGACTATCGGAACATATGAGAGAGTCTTGACATTGTTGATGACCGTCGGCTTTCCATTTAGACCGATGTCGGTGGGGAAGGGTGGTCGGGGTCGCGGCATGCCGCGTTCGCTCTCAATCGACTGCAGCAGAGCGGTCTCCTCACCACAGACAAAGGCCCCGGCTCCCTCCTTCACCCGGAGATCGAAATCGAAGTCAACGCCCAGTATCTCTTCTCCCAAAAATCCCCGCCGCCGTGCATCGTCAATGGCCTTGTGGATCCTGCGCACCGCCAGAGGGTATTCGGCTCGAACATACACGTATCCCTGACTGGCACCGGTAGCGTACCCGGCTATGATCATACCCTCCACCACCGAGTGGGGATCACCCTCCAGCACGGAGCGATCCGTGAAGGCACCGGGGTTGCCCTCGTCCGCATTGCACACCACGTACTTCTGCTCGGCGCGCGCCTGACGACAGAAGCGCCATTTGCGACCAGTGGGGAAGCCCGCCCCACCCCGGCCGCGCAATCCGGACTCTTCGATGAGGTCAATGGTTTCCTCCGGAGTCATGGTGGACAGCGCCAGCTGTAGAGCTCCGTAGCCTCCCCTGTCCACATAGTGCTCGATCCTCTCGGGATTGATCCTGCCGCAGTTACGCAGGGCAACTCGTTCCTGCCCGGCGAAAAACGGTACATCGACGTAGCGGGCTATATACCGGCCCGTGCCGGGATCGCGGTGAAACAGGTGCTGCACAGGTCGGCCCCGGTTGAGGTGTTCGCGCACGATTACCGAAGCATCCTCCGGCTTCAGCCCGTTGTACAGAAAGCGGGAAGGCTCCACCACCACACTGGGTCCGCCGGAGCAGAGTCCATGGCCGTGACAGCCGCTCATTTCCAGCGACACATGGTCCAGGCCCAACCGGTCGATCTCTCTGCGAAATGCGTCGTACACCGCCTCGGCCCCGAGCGAAACGCAGGGAGTCTCATGGCAGACGAATACTCGATGTGGTGTGGTCATGACTCATCCCCGTCCTTCTGCAGAAGCTGACGCGCCTTCCTGGCAGTCATACTTCCGTACACATCGTCATCAACGATGACGTTGGGGGCCAGTCCACACGCTCCCACGCACGCCACAGTTTCCAGACTGTACTCGCGATCGGGGGTGGCTTCGCCTTCCCGAATGCCCAGCTCATCCTCCAGGGCCCTGAGTACCGCCGTACCGCCACTGACGTGACAGGCCGTTCCCCGGCAGGCGCGCACCACTGTACGACCCTGCGGCCGATCCCGCAGCTGCGAGTAAAACGTTATAACTCCCTCGACCTCTCCGGGGAACAACCGCAGCCGGCTGGCCACCAGGGGAACGGCCTCGGGCGGAATGTAGCCGATGCGATGCTGTATTTCCTGCAGTACAGCGATCAGTGGCCACGATTCCGCGGCATGTTCGTCCAGTATGTCCTGCACCACGGTTCGAAACACTTCCGTGCGAGTTCCGGTGTCAGTTCTCATCCGACCCTCTCCTTTCCATGCGAACGTGGCAGGATTTCATGATCGGCGTCTCGGTATCAGGATCCAGTGACACGTCAAACAGGGCGGTGGCCGGAGCATCGGGGAAATGGGCCGGAAGTGTCAGCACCCCAGCCGGCAGTTCCTCCGACAGGCTCGCCCGCACCGCAACCGCACCGACCGGAGATACGAGGCGAACCCTATCTCCGGACTGCAGTCCCAGGCGGGAAGCATCCACGCAGGAAACCTCGACGAAACTCTCGCCGGCGAACTCACTGAGTCGACTCGAACGACCCGTGCGTCCACCCCCACCCTGTCCCCACAGGGTATTGCTGGCCACCAGGGTGAACGGATATTCGGCCGGCGGTTCTTCCGGCAACGTGAGTTCCGGCGGGCAGAAACGTGCAATACCTCTGGACACCGGCCAGCGCCGCGCAGCAGATCCAGCCTCGTCATTTGCATCACGGACGTGCGTGGCAGCATCCAGCGGCCCGATCTCCGGCAGAAGGTCGGATATTTCCTCCTGAATGTCCTCCACAGAGGCGAAGGGCAGGTGGACACCCATGTTCTCCGCCAGGCGCAGGATTATCTCCCAATCTGTGAGGGCACCCTCCTCCGGTTCGAATACCTGGTTGAGGGTGCGGATCTGACCCTCAAAATTGATGAAGGTGCCACGCTTCTCACAAAAGCTGGCGGCAGGAAGCACGACGTCGGCCAGTTCCGCTGTCTCACTCATGAACAAATCCTGTACCATCAGAAAATCAACGGACTCCAGTGCCCGTCTCATCTTGCGGGGATTTGGATAGTTTTTCAGCGGATTCTCACCCACCACGTACAGTGCGCCGATCTCTCCGCGCTCCGCGGCGAGCATCATCTCCAGAACGCTCAGCCCGGGCGTGTCGGGCACCTGCACATTCCAGCTCTCCTCGTAACCCCGGCGCATACCGCGATGGTCCACGCGGTGATATCCGGGCAGAAACTCGGGCAGCGCCCCCATCTCGCATGCACCGCGGCCGTTATTCTCCTTCTGCACCGCATACAGTCCGCCTCCGGCCCGCCAGAGATTGCCGGTTAACATGGTGAGATTGGCCAGATGCTTCACTCCCTCGGCCGGTCTGGATTGCTGGGTGATGCCGGTTCCGTAGATGATTGCCGCCTGTGACGCACCAGCGAAGGTACGAGCCACCCGGCGTACCTCGCGAGCCGGGATCCCGGTCACCTCTTCAGCCCACTCGGGCGTCCACTCGGCCGCGGCATCGCACAGGGCCTCAAATCCCTCCGTCTTGCGCGCGACAAACTCCTGGTCTACCAGGTCTTCGTGGCAGATCACATGGGTAACTGCGGCGAGAAATGCCGTATCCGTGCCGAGGCGCGGCTGCAGCCACATATCTGCCATGCTGCCCACTCTGGTGCGACTGGGGTCAATCAGTATCAGCTGTGCATCACCCAGCCTCACCGCCCTGCGGACTGCATAGGCCAGCTGGGGAGCCGAGTTGGCCAGGTCTGCTCCCACCACCAGTATGACATCAGCGTCTGCCAGTGCAGTGATGCGGTCGGTGGTCTCGGGCACGCCAATCGTCTCGCTCAACCCCACGCGGACCGCCGCGTTATACAGTCGTCCGCCGTTGTCCACGTTATTGGTCCCCAGTACTGCCCGGGCAAACCGCTGCAGCAGGTAGTTCTCCTCATTCGTCCCCTTCGATGACCCCAACACCGCCGCGGAGTCGGATCCTCTATCAGAGATAATCTCCTGCATCCTCTCCCCGGCGTAGGTGAGGGCCTCATCCCACTCCACCGGGACGAGCTCACCGTTTTTTCTGATCTGTGGTTTTCGCAATCTGTCCGGGCTGTGCACAAAATCCAGCCCGTAACTACCGCGCACGCACAGCGGCTGTTCGGGGTCGGCGGGTTCTACCCTGACCAACCTGTTGCCCTTGACCGTTACCGATATGGGACAGGCACACCCGCAGAAGGGACACACGGTCTGTACGGTGCGATCCCCGCTGCCCGTGTAGCCCCGCCGCCTCTCCATGAGGGCTCCGGTCGGGCAGGCGGAAACACAGGCTCCACAGAAGGTACACTCCGAACCCTCCAGTACGCCGTCCCCGAAGGTGGCAGCATGAGCAGCAAATCCCCGGTCGCGATAACTCAGGGCGCCCTCAACCACCAACTCATGGCATATGCGGATGCATTTGCCACACAGAATGCACTTGCTCATATCTCGCTCTATGAATGGATTGAGGTCCACTATTTGGGTGGGCTGGGCGACCCGATCCATGCCGGGAGATGCTATGCCCAGATCTCCGGCTACGCGGCGCAGCTCACACCGATTGCCCTTGTCACATACCGTGCAGGAACTCGGATGACTGGCCAGCATCATGCGAACGATCATCTTTCGGTGTTTCAGCGTGCGCTCCGACTGCGTGTTGATCACCATGTCCGGGGCGAGGCCCGTCACACAGGCCGCCAGCATTGCCCCACTCTTCTCCTCCTCCACCAAACACACGCGGCAGGAACCGTAGGGGGAGAGCGCGCTGTGCTCACACAGCGTCGGGATCTCCACCCCTTCCTGCCGCGCCAGATCCAGTATGGTCATGTCCGGTGTTCCCCTCACGTCTCGGCCGTCCAATCTTACCGGAACCCGTGACAATGGCGGTCCCCCTCTCGGGTACCTCGAACTTCCTGCCTCACGCGCATGACGTCACCCTCACTCTGTCGCGCGAATGGTCTCTACCAGCCGGGAACTGGCATCTCGCTTGGAGATGAAGTCCCGGGCGCCAGCTCTGGTGCTTTCGGCAACATACTCGTCATCGTCGTACTGGGTCAGCATGACAATCTGTGCAGTTGCACTGCGTCCTCTAATCTGGCGCGTTGCCTCCAGACCGTTCATGTGCGGCATCACTATGTCCATGAGCACTACATCCGGTGAGAGATCCCTGGCCTTCTCCACTGCTTCGGCTCCATCCACGGCCTCACCCACGATCACAATATCCTCGTGCAGGCTCAGCAATGCGCGGATTCCCTCGCGTACCATGGCATGGTCGTCGGCGACGAGTACCCGTATGCGCTTTCTGCGAACACTGAGCGACCTGCGGACTGCATCTGCTACTGCCTCTATCCGTACTGGTTTCTGAAAGTACTCATAAGCCTCCATCTGCATGCCCTCGTCGCGTCTCCAGCCGCGCGTCAACTGCTTCTCCGGAGGAACATCGACAACGATCAACGGAATGTCCCGGAACGTGGGATCCCCTCGGAACCAACGATGCAGATGAAAGGCCGCTCCCCTGGGCCGGATGGTGCCAACGATCACCGCATCTGGATCGCACACATCGGCCAGTTTGCGCGCCTCCTCATCATCAACCGCTACAACCGTGTCATAGCTCTGCTCCGCGAGATGATGACTCAGATCTTCGGTGAACTGCCGTTCCTCATCTATGATAAGAACTGTCTGTCGTTCGGTCATGTTTACGCCCTCCTATCAATGATCTGTTGTTATCATTGTAGGGCGCATGGGATAGACAGGTAAGAAGGTATTCCCCTTCTCTGATCGGTATGATGGGTGGTGCTGCCGTGAGCAAAAACCCGGTCTGCACCCCGGGTAAACACCGGGGAAGGGCGGGTAAACACCCGGGAGATGTCCTGACGGGCAATACGCTGCAACCTCACAGACTGTCGTGGCGCATCCGATCCAGGACTGCGGTGAAGTCTTCCGGCAGCGGAGCCGTGAAGGTCATTCTCTCCCCGGTGGCGGGATGCTCGAAGGAGAGTTCACGAGCGTGCAGTGCCTGTCCCTGCAGCCCGTATGCGGGGTATTCTCCCCCATACATCGGATCACCGACCACCGGATGTCCTATGTACTCCAAGTGAACCCTGATCTGATGAGTCCGCCCGGTGTCCAGTTCACAGCGAAGTAGAGCGTGGCCGTCGTCGGGCACTTCCTGCACCCGGAACCAGGTCACTGCGTCCTTTCCGCCGCGCGCCACTGCCTTCATCTTGAAGCGGGTATCGGGATCGCGGGCAATGCGGGTCTCGATCTTGCCCGACTCCACCTCCGGCACCCCATGGGTGAGTGCCAGGTAGATGCGCTTCATCAGACGCTTCTTTATCTGCTGCGAAACATGCAGGTGAGCCCGGTCGGTCTTGGCGACCACCATGGCGCCGGTAGTATCCTTGTCCAGACGATGCACGATGCCCGGACGCATGATGTTGTTTATGCCGGAAAGCTCCGAGCAGTGATGCAGCAAACCGTGCACCAGCGTACCCGAATAGTGACCGGGGGCGGGATGCACTACCAAATCCCGCTGCTTGTTGATGACCAGGATATCGTCATCCTCAAACAGGACATCCAGAGGTATGGGTTCCGGCTCCAGGGTACTCTCGCGCGGTGGAGGAACCACCAGTTCGACAAACTCACCCCCGCTCACCAGATTACTGGGCACCGTGACGAGTTCGCCATCGGCCGTAACATTGCCCTCGCGGATCAGATTCTGGATGTACGTTCTGGAATAGGCCTGGGGAGTGTTCTGTGCCAGGAACACGTCCAGCCGCAGCCCCTCATCCTCTGCGGAAACGGTCCAGTTCAATACCTGGGACCCGGGTGCAATGTCATCGTCATTGCCGGTCATCCGGACACCTCCCCCGCATCCCGGTCGACTCCCTCCGCCTCAGTCGGAACCCGGCGGTGATAGTGCACGATAAGGACTACTCCCCCGAGCACAATGGCAGCGTCGGCGACGTTGAACACCGGCCACACGCGCAGATCAACGAAATCGACCACGAACCCCCACAGGAGGCGATCAGTGAGGTTGCCCAACGCACCGCCGACGACCAGACCGGCTCCGATGTCATTGAGCAGTCGCCTGAGCGATGAGCAGTGATAAAACCACAGGATAGCCCCCACCAGCAGCAATGTAATGACAATGAAGAAGCTGGTGCGATCGGCCAGTATGCCGAACGCGGCTCCCGTATTGCGCACATACGTAAGCTGTACGGGACCACCCAGAACCGCAACGGACTGGCCCGGCGACAGAGCCTCTGTGACCAGAAATTTGCTGATTCGATCGAGTACAAACACCGCAAGCAACCAGATGTAAAGCATCATCGCTTCGGTCCCACCTATCCTTGGAATCCTTCGCCATTGTAGCACAGGTGAGACATCGCCGCCACTTTCGGGTCCGGTCAGCGAAGTGAAGTCGAATCAACGCTGCTGCATACACCGCACACAGGTTCGGGCAGTCGGTTTCGCCATCAACCTCGCAGAGGAAATGGAGCCACCACATGCCTGACACCGGCCGTACTCGCCATTGCGCATCCGGTCCAGCGCTGCGTCGATCTCCCGCAGCTGCCGTGCAGCGGCGGCCAGCAGGCCCACATCCCGCGAACGCTCATATGTTTCGGTGCCCAGGTCGGCCGGATGATTGTCATAGGAGCTCAACTCCCCCGCACCCTGACGTAGTGTCAGACTGAATGTATACTGGTGCAGGTGCTTGATCCGGCGGCGACAGACCCGCCGCGCCTCTTTTAGCCGGCGGCGCAGAATTCTTTCGTATCCTTCGTCACACATAAAGACACCCCGAGGCCTAGGTTACCCGCTGCACACCGGACAACTCATCCGAGCAGCGCAAACCGGCACAACCCCGGTCACAACGGCTCCACAATCACACCAGCCATGCCCACGCTCGCCGCTTCCCCACCACCGGCAAACCGCGCCCGGCGTCCGCTCTCAGCCCCGGAGGTGCATCAGATATCCGGACCACTGCACGGTAAGTGGATCACATCCCCTCCGCATCCTCCGCCCCACCGCACGGAACGGTTTGGGGATCACGGTGGCACAATACATTTTTCTGTACGATACCGCATTCCCATATCGCGGCAGGATATGATCGCATGACTGAAAACTCCGGCACGCGTGCATCGTCATACACTTCACATGATCGGTCAGACGGCGTATAATATCGTCAGTCGATATCGTAACACGATACAGGGGGGTCAGAGCCTTGAGGGAAAAGGTGCTCCGCCGGCTGTATTCCGGGTTTTTATCCCTGCACATCCTGCACCACGCCAGTGAGGAGCCCATCTACGGCGTCTGGATTATACAGGAGCTCCGCAGACACGGATACGACGTCGGCGCCGGCGTGGTATATCCCATGCTGCACCGGCTCGAACAGTGGGGACTGCTCACCCGACACGACAGGACAGAGGAGGGCAAGGTGCGGAAATATTACGAAACCACCAGGCTGGGAGATGAGATTCTCGCCAGCGGCCGGGAGAAGGTGCGGGAACTGGCGGGCGAGATTCTGACGGAGGGTGATGACACAGTATGAGCGACCAGAGAGGATTCGTCCTGCACAGCGTGAAGTATCGTGACATCCTGACCGTCGACAATCTGACCATTGCCGACCGAGCTATCACCTGCATCGTCGGGGAAAGCGGGGGCGGTAAGACCACCCTGCTGCGTCTCCTCAACCACCTCATCAGTGCAGACGAGGGGACTATCCAGTATCGCAATAGGCCTCTCGAGGAGTGGGATCCCGTGCAGCTACGGCGGCGGGTCATTCTGGCACCTCAATCACCCGTCATGTTTCCGGGCAGCATCCGGGATAACCTGCTGGCCGGGCATCACTATGCACAGCTGCCGGAAGCGGAGGACAGGGATATGAAAAGGCTTGTCAAACAGATGAGGCTGAACCAGGACCTGTCAGATGGCGTCGAGGACCTCTCCGGTGGTGAGAGGCAGCGGGTGGCTCTGTGCAGAGTGATCCTCATGCAGCCAGAGGCCCTGCTCCTGGACGAGCCCACCTCCGCCCTGGACGATTCTACCGAACACTACGTGGTGGAGCAGCTGAGCGAAGAATGTCGCAGGCGTGACATAACCATGGTGATGGTTACGCACTCCCAGGGGATAGCGCGAGAAGTAGCAGATGTTATGGTCTTGGTCAGTGACGGACGGATACGCAGGGTCGAGGAGGTGGCCGCAGGTACATCATGGACATCATAACGATTGGCCCCACGCGCATGATAGCCGCATATGTGTTTCTGCTGGTCCTGCTCCTCATAGTGCAGCGGCTGAGGATAGGCCGCGAGAGAGAAATCGTGATATCGACCGTGCGGATGTCCCTGCAGCTGGTAATCATGGGATATGTCCTGGCCTACATACTGGAGGTCAATCACGCACTGCTTGCCATCGCCCTACTCCTTCTCATGCAAACCTTCGCCGTGCACAACGTACTGCGAAGGGTGAACATTCCGCTCGGCCATGTTCTGGTGCGCGCCATAGCGATATCAGTTCTCGCCGGAACCACTATCACCCTGCTCTACTTCCTGGTGATCGTGGTGGGCGTTCAACCCTGGTACGAAACGCAGTACTTCGTACCCATCGCCGGCATGTTGATAGGGAACAGTATGACGGGAGCTTCCCTCGGCGCCGAGCGGCTAATTGACGGTGTGAAGGCCAGAAAGTCGCAGGTGGAAGGAGCCCTCATGCTCGGAGCCACTCCCTCGATGGCCATGAGATCGGTTGTCTCCGACGCATTCGCGGCGGCCATCCTTCCCACCATTAACTCCATGGTCGGGATGGGAATTGTTTTCCTGCCAGGTATGATGACCGGGCAAATCCTGTCCGGAGTATCGCCGCTGACTGCTATAGAATATCAGATTGCCATAATGCTCGGAATCGTGGGCAGCGTGGCTCTCACCGTTTTTGTGCTCCTGGAGCTGGGCCACAAAGCGTTCTTCAATGACCGCGCGCAGATAAGGCAGAAGTTTGCAGACAGCGAAAAATGATGGGGCAGTGTCAGACGATCGGAAAGCCACTGCACCTGGCGCAGGTAGAATCCGGTGCATGCCAATGCTCCCGATAATCCGGCAGGAAGAACTGCACAGGTTCCGGAGCAATCCCGGGTCACCCGCACAGGGGGGACCGACGCGTGCAGCCCAACCGCTGGTAGTCTCCCCCGAGTCCGCCCCGCTTTCAGGCCCGGCGTTCGGCCTTTTCCGGTGAGCGCTTTGACCGCATACTGTGCAGGGGATGCTGATGCGTGCGACTACCGCGGATCGGTCATCCGACCACGTGCGCCGCATAATCCTGTAGGATGATCCCTGGCTCAGCGGCTGCTGTGCACAACAGAGCCACCCACCCATGTCTCCACGATCTCCAGATCGCGAATCTCCTCCGGGGGTACCTCCCGCGGGTCGCGAGACAGTGCAGCCAGATCGGCCAGGGCACCGGGTGCAAGTCGTCCCTTCTCCCGATCAGAAAACTCGGCCCGAGCTGCACCACCGGTGAACACCCAGAGCGCATCCTCTACGGAGATCTTTTCGCGCGGGAGCCAACCCCCGGGAGGATCTCCCGCGGAATCGGTGCGGCAGACTGCCGCCCACACTCCGAGCAGAGGTTCAATGGGTTCCACCGGAGCGTCCGATCCTCCGGCGCACCAAAGTCCGGCATCCAGCATCCGCCGCCACGCGTAGCTCGTACTCGTCAGTTCTTCGCCCACCCGCTGCTCGGTCCAACGAAGGTCTGTGGTCACAAACTTGGGCTGGATGGCGGCGATGCATTCCATATCAACCATGGCCGCAATCTGCTCCGGGCGGGTTATCTGACAGTGTATGAGGCGGTGGCGGTGATCGGGGCGGGGACACTCCCGCAGGGCCCTGCGCAGAGCATCCAGGCTCGCATCCAGGGCACGATCTCCGATGGCGTGAATGGCCACCTGCATACCCATCTCGTGGGCACATCTGACCTGTTCCCGCAGAAGATCGGGAGCAGTTACCATCACACCCCGGTTTCCGGGGTCATCTGCATATTCCCTGGACAGTGCGGCGCTCCGCGCCCCCAGTGAGCCGTCGGCGAAAATCTTCGCGCCTCCCACCCGCACCCATTCATTCCCCGAACCGGTGACCAGACCGGCAGAAGCCAGGTCCTCCAGGTCCCGCTGCGCGGGATCCAGATACACGCGAAACGGCAGGGAACCGGGCGAGCAGACTCTTCGATACAGCTCCATGAGCTCAGTGGGCGGGCGCTCCGCATCGTTGGTCTGAACAGAAGTCAGGCCAGACCGGTGCGCGCGTTCAATCCCGGCCCGCAGCATACCGATAATCTCCGCATCATCGGGGTCGGGCACGGCCGTCTCGACGGGACCCTGTGCCTCCTCGTGCAGCACGCCGATGGGTTGTCCTTCTGCATCCCTTTCCAGGTATCCGGATTCACTGTCCGGATAATCCGCGGTTATTCCCGCCCGCTGCAGGGCGAGTGAATTTGCCACCGCGGCATGACCGCAGGCGCGCTGCAGGTACACGGGGTGATCGGGCGCCGCTGCATCCAGATCCTCGCGACGGGGATACCGGCGCTCCTGGAAGTAGTCCTGATCCCATCCCCTGCCCAGAATCCACGTGCCTTTCTCTTCCCTTTCCGCTCGCTCGGCGACCCTCTGCTTCATCTCCTCTATGCTGCGACAATCCGCCAGCTGAACAGAACGAAGATGTGCGCCGTAGCTGAGCAGGTGGCAGTGGCCGTCCACGAATCCAGGCAGGACGAATGCACCCTCCATGTCGATCTCCTCTGCCCCGCTACCCATCACCGAGCGAACCTCGTCAGGCGTTCCGACAGCCGCGATGCGTCCGCCCGTCATGCCAACGGCCCCGTACTCTGACGCCGTCACCCCGGGCGAAAAGAATTTCCCCCCATGCAGAATTGTTCTTCGCTTCTCTTCACTGCTCACGGTTCATCGACTCCTTAGTATGCAGATCCGGAACGGGACGCTCACCGCGGGCAAGTCCCACCGCCACCCTCGACAGCACCAGTGTCGCATCCAGGTACGGCACGGGGGCAACATCACCTGCCTGCAGCCCCAGGGGTATCTCCGTACACCCGGCAATTATCACCTGTGCGCCACGCTGGATCAGGCGGCGCGCCACGGCGTCGAAACCCTTTCGCGCCCGTTCGCGGGAACCGGATTTGATCTCGTATATGCACTGCATGATCTCGTCCTGGTCCCGTTCATCGGGAAGAACGAGATCGATGCCCACCTCATGCAATCTTCGCTCGTACAGACCGCTCCTGACCGTGCCGGTGGTGGCCATGAGGCCGGCAGCCCGCACCTCGGGATGCTCATCGTGCAGGTGGCGGGCCAGCTCCTCTACCATGTCGATGATGGGTACCTCAACTTCCTCCTGCATGCGCTCCAGGAAGTAGTGAGCAGAGTTGCACGGCATTATGATGAAATCCGCTCCCGCCGCGACACATCTCTGTGCTGCCCGGACCAGGTATGGAAGCGGGTCCTCACCATCAGCCAGGATGGCTTCGGATCGATCGGGTATGCGGGGGTCCGCCACCATTACCACCGGAACGTGCAGTTGGTCAGTGGCTGCCGGAGTACCCGCAATAATTTTCCCGTACAGGTCGGCCGTCGCCTCGGGGCCCATACCGCCCACTATACCCACCACAGGCTCATCATTGCTCATCGGCACTATCCTCCTCCGGGATGGAATCCAGATCCTCAATACGGGTCTGTCGCAGGTCCTCATCCGCCTTTTCCACAAACTCCAGTTCGGTGCGGAGGTGCGACTTGGCCCGCGCCATATACTCGAGAATCTTGGATCGGGCCTGCTCGCCCTGTCGTTGAATATTTTCCACGTACTCACTCGCCTCATCGCGCATGCGCTGGATGTCCGCCCGGGCCTCACCTACTATCACTTTGGCCTCCTGTCGGGCGTTCTTGCGTACTTCCTCCGCGGTCTCCTGCGCCACGACCAGCGTGTGCTGCAGGGTATCCTCCAGCTGGCGGTAGTGGTCCACGCGCGAGCGCAATTCCTCAACTTCCTCCCGCAACACCTCGTTCTCCTGCTGTGCATCATGCAGGGCCTCTACCACCTCATCCAAAAACTCGTCCACCTCCGCGGGGCTGTATCCACGGACAGCGCGCGCAAACTCCTTCTTCTGTATATCTAACGGCGACAATGACACCCGGCTGTCGACCTCCTCTCTCACAACAGTTGAAGTATCATCCGCTGCACGGCACGGAGAAGAAATAAGAGGATCAGGGGCGAAAAGTCAATTCCGGTGCCCCCGCCCGGCATGAGCTGCCTGATCGGGTTGATCAAGGGTTCCGTGAGTTCAAACACCACGGCAAAAATGCGGTAGAAGGTCTCCCCCGCAGGTCCACTCGGGTCCGGCCTGATCCAGGACATTATGACGCGGATCAGAATCAGCCAGACCAGTATATTGACCAGTGTGTGCAGGCTCTGCGCGATGATAGCCGACATCATTGCCACTGATACTCCTCATCATCAAACAGCCCGGACTCTCGGGCGCGCGAAGGCGATTTTCTCGCTCTGTCTGCCTCTCCCATGACCTGAATCCGCGTCTCGCGCGGAACGAACATGACCACCTGCCCACTCACCTGCTGCATTTCGCCGTCCAGAGCATAGACCGTGCCGCTGAGGAAATCAATCACTCTTCGCGCCTCTCCCCGGTCCATACGCTCGACATTTACCACCACACCGATGTTCTTTTTCAGGCGGTTGGCGATATCCTGCACCTCATCAAATCCGCCGGGCTCGGCAACGGCCAGTTCAACCTCGCGCCCCTGGGAGGAGCGTCCGGGCAGACTCACGATCCGACTTTCGCTCCCCGCATCTCTCCCGGTGCGGACGTGCCGGCGCGTTTCGTGATCCTCAGCGCGCAACCGTGCAGAACCCGCCCAGAAATCTGCGTCTTCATCTTCCTCTTCTTCCATCCACTGTTCCTCTTCTTCCACTGGCGTCCAGCCGAGGATGTCGGTCAAGCGATCCCATAGACCCGCCATGTGCATCCCTCTCTTTCCCATTCAGGCTTCCGCATTGCCCGCCTTCATTGCCTCTCTCCCAGTATGGCTCGTCCAATCCGCACCAGCGTTGCGCCCTCTTCCACCGCTACCTGGTAGTCATTGGTCATACCCATGGACAGTTCGCAGTCCTGCAGTCCAGAGACAGTCTCCTGCAAGTCTCCCCCGAGACGAGCCAGTTCCCGGAAAACCGGACGTGTCTCCTCCGGATCCTCATAGTGTGGTGCCATGGTCATCAGACCACGCACCCGCACCCCCTGCAGGTCGGCGATCTCTGCCGCAGTCTCATCCAGCCCCTCCGGGGCCAGTCCCCGTTTGCTCTTCTCGCCGGAGACGTTGACCTGCAGGAGAATGTCCGAAATCGTACCTGCATGCAGAGCCCGCCGCGAAATCTCCTCTGCCAGCTTCGCATCATCCACCGAGTGAATCAGAGCACAACGACCCGCCACGTACTTGACGTTGCCGCGCTGCAGCGGGCCGACAAAATGCCACTGTACATCCGCCACATCAGACAACAGGCTCCACTTATCAGTGAACTCTTTCGGGCGGCTCTCGCCCAACACCCGAATACCCGCCTCGAGGGCACGGGAAATCCTCATCACCGACTGGCCCTTACTCACTGTGACTATCTCCACCCGGCGGGGATCTCTACCGGCCCGCTCGCATGCCGCATCGATCTGGCGGCGGACCCGGGCGAGACGCCCCGCTATTGTCTCTGTCTCCGACCGTTTCTCTTCCGACACCTGTTCGAACCTCCCACCTATTCCAGCCGCGCCACCTGCAGCAGGCGCGGATTCTGTACCACATCCACTCCATCCGGCAGCCCCGTCACAATCACACTGTCCTGCGCGCGGCAGATCACGTCCACCTCATGCCAGGTGATCTCGTTGCCGTCCGAGACAAATGCACCCGCAGCCGCACCGCGGGAAACCAGCGCATCCTGCGGAACTCGATGGGCGTCGATCTCCGTCATCTCCAGATTTGCCTCCCATAGCCTCCGTTCATAAAAATAGGGCATTTCATAGAACACTGAGACCAGGAGCATGTCCCGCTCTTCTGTCCGGTGCAGCACATCGAGGATCCGGGCAGGCACGGAGCGTCCGGAACCCTCGGGGTGCACAGTGACCCGTGCCCCTTGCTCCGGAAGGATCGGCACCTCATCCGATAGAAGCAGCACGGCCTCCAGCCGGAGATGGTCCTGTATGCGCACTAGCGGCGATCCAGCCAACACTTCCTCTCGCTTCAGCATCCCGGGACCCACACCGGGCGCGGCTTCGAAGGCCTCCAGCGCGCGCGCCAGATCCTCGCTCAGCTGCACATCGGGCGTCAGTACTGTTTCCAGGCCATCGAATTCGGTCCGTATCACTCCCGGACGGGGAGCACGTATCTCCTCTGCCGCGGAGTCGCGCAGCTCTGCCAGCTCCTCCACCTGGTCCTGCCAGGCCAGCCACTCATCCCGAAGATCCTGCAGGGAATCACGCGCCAACCGCAGGTCCTGCAGGGCCTGGACCACGCCGGCAGGATCCTCCCCATCCCTGGTAGCAACTGCCGCCCTGGTAACATCCCCCGCAGACTTATGCACCCTCCGGCTCAGCGCATGCAAGTCGGACTCATGCTTGTCTTTCCATGTTCTCGCTGCCTCCCGCACCTCCTGCAATCTCTCCTCATATGCCTCCCGGCGCGGGTCTTCTAGTCGCACCACCGGTGTCCCCCTGGATACCACCTCACCCTCGGCAACCAGTGGAGTGATCTCGCCACTGAGCGGAGACAGCAGAACGACTTCGTCGTAAACACTGAACCCCTCTGCCCCCGTCTCAACTGGAAAAGTGGTCGGCTCAGGCGGCGAGGTGACCACCAGAGGCCGCAGGAGTACTCCCCTGCACCACAGGACAACAAAAACCAGTACTAAGGCACATGAGAGTCGAACGGGAAACTGCCAGACGCTTTCACTGCCGCTATCCCTTCGCCGACTCCGCACGGATCACTCACCACCGGGTACTCCTGAATCAGAATTCTAGAACTCTCTCGTCACTTCCTCCTGCTTAGCCGTCCACCCACAGAAGTGCCGCACACCGTCCCGCGCCTTTTCCCGTCCGCCGATGAGAATGAAACTCCCCCCCACTGAAATAGGTTCCGCGCGGATGGGGGAGGATGGCCTCGCGCGGCACCCCACATTCG
>PUMM01000134.1 GCA_003551365.1 Clostridia bacterium | reverse complement strand
GACGCCGGCAGCGAAAAGCCCGGGCCGCGGACAACTGATGACCTGGATTTGGCGCACGCATCGCCCGCCCGAGAGAACATGTGCCGCCGGCAGCTGTCCGGTGCGCTGCGCTCGTCCCGGTCCTGGTTCCGCATCAGTCACATCCGGCTATCCCCGGCAATACTCATGATCTGGCAGCTGCGGGAGTGAATCACCCCTCCTTCTGTCGGCGGGGACAGTGTCAGACCTGGTATCCGCGCAGCCGGGAACCCCTGGTGTTTGGGGCTGTCAACGGCCATCTGGGCGAAGGGGTTGAAGGGCTGCATTCGTGGGCCATCCATGCCGGTGGGTGAGCGAGCGGCTGGGCGGGTGCCGTACTGTACCCGGCGCTGTGGTTACCGGTGCTCATGCGGTCGCTGACGCACTTCGCCGCGCGATATTTCGTGTGCAACCTGCCTTTTTACATCTGCCGGCAGTGGTGAATCGCGGTCCTTTCGCAGAAGAGGATAACGCTGGGTCGCTGTCGAAGATGGGACCTCATGGCTCAGGTGGGAGGATATTGATCTATGGTCCCGGATGATCTGTCACATCACAGTGACGCTCCCGTCGGTATTGTGGACTTTCATGTGCACTTTTTCAGCAATTCATACGTGGATAACATCCATCGATACGTGGCAGATGAGGGCTCTGCCCGCTACCTGGGGGATCTACTGCTGGCATCTACTGAGGGCCTTTGCGGGCGAGGCGGATTGTCGCACCACCTGGCCCGGGCGGATTCGCTCGGAATCGCGACGTCAGTCGTGTTTGGTCTCGCCGACACAGCCTGGGGGTGCGCAGATATCAATGACCAGGTGGCCCGGGCTGTGCAGGGAGCCGAAGGAGGAACGGCCGTTGGCTTTGCCGCCGCACCTCTGGCCGAACCGACAGAGATTGCCGGAGAACTGCGTCGTGCCAGAGATGAACTGGGGTTCGCCGGGGTGAAATTATATCCCAGCATGTCCGGGCTCACCCTGCATGCCGAGCCAGTGCTGGAGGTGCTGGAGCTGGCGGCAGATCTTGATATGATTGTGTTGACTGACTGTTCGTTTGTGTGCTGGGAGGCCCCGGAGTTTTTTGGAAGCGGCAACCGCTTCTATCACCTGATTGCGGCCCTGGAACAGGTGAGCCGACGGCCGCGCGTGGTGGCGGCACACCTGGCCGGTGGTCTGGCCTTCTGTCGGGATCTGTACAGGCAGTTCTATGGTGAATCGGCCGTCGACGAAGTCTGGTTTGATCTATCTCCCTTTTTCTCTTCCGCAATGATAAGAGCGGCCGTGGAGGCAGTCTCGCATGAAAGGTTGTTGTTCGGCTCAGATTACCCACTGAGCTCCGGCGACGAGGGTATCCGGGCACTACGGGATGCGGGATTGCCGGATGAGGTGCACGCGGCAATACTCCAGAAAAATGCCAGGTGTCTTTTGGATATTTGACGGTTACCCGCCATCTCTGACCAAAAAGGACAGGCATGAGATGAGATATGCTGGACCGAACATCTCCGGGGGTATGACACACAGCTGGCAGGCGGTGGGGTTATGATAATTGCTGAGGTGATAGGGATGTTGTGTAAACGGTGTCCGGAATGCGGCAGGTCATCCTATTCTGCTTCAGACAGAGGGAGCTGGATATGCCCCTACTGTGGCGAGGATCTGCGCGAACGTCCCGCCTGCCCGGCGCGCCCGTCTGAGCCGGAAGGACGGCCGGGTCTGGGAGGCCTGCAGGGTACTATCCCGGTTTGACGCATGGGCGGGGTTGGTGATCCCTGTATGGGTCCGGTGCCGGCGTGCGGCGTTGCCTCCATCTCCCCCGCATGCTGTGCAGCGCAATGTCGGGAGAGCTGGTGCCGGTATGACACCAGCACTGGTGACGACCGGCGGGATGTATTCCGGCGCCCTGTGCACTCAGCACCCCTCCGACCTTGAGATCAGGATGTAAGATGTCGATGTGCGGCCTCCAGCTGCTCGCGTACCGGCAGATCGTACGGGCACCGTTCCTCGCAGGTGCCGCAATCGATGCAGTCACTCACGTTACTTTCCAGCTGTCGGTACTGCTCCTGCGCCCATTCCTCTGTGAAGTAGGAGGAGTAGTATCGGTCGAAGCGAAGGATATCTGGAATCTCCAGGCCTGCCGGGCAGGGCAGACAGTACTCGCAGCGCCGGCAGAAGTCGACCCCCAGAACATCGGCCTGTCTCTGCAGCTCGTCCTGTTCCTCTTCTGACAGATCGAAAGATTGGCGTCCTGCTGTGCAGTTCTCCTTTACTTCCCGGGTGCAGTCCATACCGACCAGGGCGGAGGATACTGGATGGGAGAGAACAAAACTGAGTGCCTCCCGTGTGGATGTGATAAGGCCTCCGCAGAGCGGCTTCATCACCAATATTCCGAGTCCCTGCTCGCTGGCCACCGGTATGTGGGCCCGAAACAGCGGGTAATCCACTATGTTTAGTGGGATCTGCACAGTTGAAAGCGGGAGATTGTCATCGCGCATAGCTGGAGTCAGGATGCCCGGCCTATGCCCGGAGAGACCGATATGTCCGATCTTCCCTCTCTCCCGGGCAGCAATCAGAGCCTCCAGAGCTCCCCCGGGAGCGGCGATCCGCTCAAGATCGCCTTCTCGCGGGTCATGAATCTGATACAGGTGTATGTGATCAGTTCGCAGGGCGGCGAGACTTTCGTCAATGGCCTGGCTCATGCCCTCTGCACTCCGTTCCTGAGATTTCGTGGCCAGAATCACCTCATGTCTGTGGGGGTGCGACTGGACGGCACGCCCAATCTTGTCCTGGCTATCGCCGTAGGATTGCGCGGTGTCGATGACGTTGATCCCGGCATCGAGGGCAGCATGTAACGTGCGTTCCGCCTGTGGGCGTTCCAGTCGATTTATCGGCACTCCCCCAAATCCGATGACTGACACACTCAGTCCGGTGTTTCCCAGTTTCCTGTACTTCATTGTCTCCCCCTCTTCTATCGCCGTATCCTCTGTGAACATCGGGCCCACGTCGAAAATATATCTCGTTCGGTTGACATATGGCAAACGATGGGGGCAAGCTTCCTCCGGCGGAGATTGAGGAGCTGCACCTGGTGGCCTGCGCCGCCAGGCGACTGTGCATGGACCTTGATGTGCGAACGGAAAGAGCGGCAACTGGCAACTGGCAGCGATTGCCGGGGACCATTGGATATTGCGCGCCAATGTGTTACGCTCAGTTTGCAATACATTGTTGGGGGAGCTGCACGGCTGAGAGGGAAGGCTCGCCTTCCGACCCCTGGAACCTGATCTGGGTAATTCCAGCGCAGGGAGACAGAGTGTCTCCTTCCCCCGCTGTCATCCGACGGCGGTTTGCTTTTTCTGCAGTCTGCCCCCGCTGCTAGGAGGGTATACAGTGAATCGAAGAGTTCTCATGTTGGCGGAGATGGCGGTCATGCTGGCCCTGTCCGTGGGGTTGAGCTATGTTCGACTCTTCCGGATGCCCACCGGAGGGTCGGTCACTCTTGCTATGGTGCCCCTGGTCATAATAGGTCTGCGGTGGGGTGTCAGGGCAGGATTTACCACCGGTGCCGGGTTGGGCCTGTTGCGGCTGACGCTGGACGCATATGTGATACATTGGGCGCAGTTCATCCTGGATTACCCTCTCGCCTTCGCGCTGGTCGGAGCGGTCGGGTTCTTCGCTGCCCGCCCTTACCTCGGTATGGTGATCGGATTTGCCGGAAGATTTCTTTGCCACTTTGCTGCGGGGGTGATTTTCTTTGCCGAGTATGCCCCTGAGGGGGTGCCAGCTGGAGTTTACAGTGCCACATACAATGCCAGCTTCCTGGTTCCCGAGATGGCCCTGACCCTGTTGGTTGCTCCCTGGGTATATGGGCGCCTGCAGGGGGCCCTTCGTTCGACCGCCGGTCAATCTAGCTGAAGTTGCCTGTGGACTTATTCACCCCGTGCTCTTTTCGCACGATCACCGGGGAGAGCACGGGCTTTGTGCACAACTCGGATCCCACCGGGGCTCTTTCTTCTTTATTTGCGCCGGTGTGACCCATAATTGCAGCAGCTGGAGGGTGGGGTGTTTGAATATTGTGCGACTATTTGCTGTATCTGCACTATGGTGCGCAGTGTCCCGGATATCGTTATATGGGCGCGACAGCCAGGGAACTCGCCGGGGTTCTGAATCGATCATATGTGCCGGTGGATGTGGCTGAAAGCCCGGATTATGCAGTCAGGCACCGGATGTTTTTCCCTGCCATGGTGGTGGTGGATGATTTTCGCCTGGTTTACCCGGGGACGGCGCAGCAGATGCTCGAAAGCTATCGCAGGAGCGGCCCCATACCGGGAGAGTTGGCATGGCGCGAACTGCCCGCGGGAGACGTCACCAGTGTGATGCCCCTGACTCCCGGTCGTGCCGGCGAGGCGTCGGCTATCTGCCTGGGTGACGGAGCATCGGGTGTGGGTGTGGGGGACAAGGAACGCTGGCTCGAGGACGAATCCGCGACGGTCATTGATGGTATCTGCGGCCTCATCGGTTACTGTGCTGATACCTCTGTGGGAGGGGTAGAGTTCGTTCGGGAGACGCGGATACCCTATCCCATCCCCGGGCGCCGCGAGAATTGGATTTTCGTGACCTGTCTGTACAGCGCTCCCTCTGCGCTCTCCGACTACCGACCGGTCATGCTGCAGCAACTCGTCGGCTGGGCGCGGGAACTCGGATATCGAGGTGTGAGCGCGGTGACCGGCGAGGAGACACCCTATCCGAACGGGCCGCTCAGGACCTTCGAGCGGGCCGGGTTTTCGCCCGGGCCGACCCTGGGACGAGCCCTGCTGCGAAATCGGTGGGAGACAATGCGCTTCATGTCATGCGAGTTGTGAGAATGTCGCCCGTAGGATCCCATCTGCCCGAATCTTCAGCCAACGGACTGAGCGCCCTCCTGTTTTCCTCCGGAGAGGTAAATATTCTGCACGGCGGGAATCCTCCCGGCCACCGATACCAGTGAACAGGCTTCCTCCCACGAGGGACAGCGGAGAGTGAGCTGACCCGGTTGTTCTCTGCGCAGGCTTACCTGTGGCCCCAGCATCTCCAGAATGGGAAGGTCTCCCGGGAGCGGATCTTCCGTGTATAAGGTGATTTGATACATGCCATTCACCCCTCAGTAGCGAATTGACGATGCGCTATTATAATAAGTCGTAGATTAACATCTGTCAACCCACATATTAAGATTTATCATGTTGCCCTGTTGAAGAGCACCCCTCCGGGTGCGAGTGCGGAGAGATCCGGCGTGCATCGAGCGCGAGGATATGGGAAGCTCCGGCTGCGCCCCCTGCGCGGCCGGAGCTCCCCTCGGCATCATCGATCGGGGGTGTACTTGCCGCAGCGGGATTTCACTGCCCCGGCATATCTTTCGATGAGCTGTCGGGTGATCGGACCGCTTCCTTCGGTAATGTCCTGCCCATCGATTTTGGTTACGGGGAATATTTCCGCCACACTGCCCGTCAAAAAGACCTCATCCGCCTGTAGCATGGTCTGGACGGAGAAGGCCTCTTCCTGGAAAGGTATGCCCGCGTGCTGGCATATCTCCTGCACGTAGGAGCGGGTTATGCCGGGAAGGATATTGACGAGGGGAAAGGTTCGGATCGTCCCATCATCTACGATGTATATGTTGGTATTTGAGCCCTCGGTGACCATTCCATTCCGCACCAGTATGGCCTCGAACGCGCCCTGGGAGCGGGCCTGCTGACAGGCCAGTACGTTGGGAAGCAGGGCAGTGGTCTTGATGCCACACAGCTGGTAGCGCAGATCCGGAGTGGTGATGGCGGTCTTTCCCTCCAGGCGTTGGTCCCATGGCACGGGTTGGTGTGGTTTGACCATCACCAGCACTGTGGGCTCGGCCTCCTCCGGGAAAGGATGGTCGCGGGGGGCAACTCCCCGGGATACCTGGATATAGAGAGAGGCCTCTGGCGTTTCATTCATGCGGATCAGCTCATCAGTGATCTCGGTGAATTCCTCCGCACTCACCCCGTAGTCCATCTGCAGACGTTCGGCTCCGCGTTCCATGCGGCGCAGATGTCTCTTCAGGCCGAAGGGCCTTCCGTTGTAGATGCGGGTGACCTCATAGAGCGAATCGGCGAAGTTGAATCCCCGATCTTCAACGTGGATTACGGCGTCTTCGTGCCGGATGTATTCACCATTCAGGTAGACGTACATCTCAATCCTCCTCCTGTACCATCGTGGCTCGATCGTCGTTCCAATCGAACAGTTGGCCGCCGGGGAGCATTATCCTCCCCGCTGCATTTGAATCGTTGGTCGCATGGTACACAGTCCGGCGATTATGAGGCCGGCGCCGGGTCTGCTCATCCATTTTACTCTCCGAATCACGATTCATACCTCTCTCCGGTGCCAACAGGAAGATGGAGGTCTCAGGTAGACTGAAACCACACGAAGTGCAGCGATCGCAAATTAATGACCGGACGGTAAATCGGAAGAAGTGGAAAATCGGGGAAGGTGCAGAGGCGGGCAGTTGGACCGCTTCACTTCGCCCCGGCCGAGGCATCTCCATGCGTAGGGCTCTCGGTGAAGCGGCCCAACTGCATCCGTAGGGGCCGGTTTCCTCCCAACCCCTGCCTGCAGTTCTATAGAAATAGTTTCGCGTGTGCCAGCACCGTTCCTGCTATCCCGCAGTCACGCCGTGGTTGCGGCGCTCTATCTGTTGAGTGTTCGCGCCCGGTTGGAAAGCGGGCATTCGTTGTCTCTGCCTACCGGTTGCTGATCATAGGATCCGCAGTATGTAGGTGGCGTAGAGGTATACGTAGACCCACAGTATAAGCGTCATGGGGAAACCGAAGGATATCACGGCCAGGTCTTGCTGCTTGATCTGGCTGATATCAATTCCTGCCCCTATGGCTACGAAGCAGGCCACGAAGAACCAGGTGGACAGCTCGTCAGCGGCCGCAGCGCCTTCCGGTGTAACGAGGCCCAGTGTGGTCAGCGTGGCGGCTATGAGCAGCCCGACGATGAACTTGGGGAACTTGCTCCACAGCAGTCCGACCCGCAGTTCCTCTCCAGTGGGCAGTCCCCTGCGGGTGTACAGGTAGGTCATGGCTAAAACCACGACCGGCATCAGTGCATTGCGGGCTGATTTCACTACCGCGGCCACAGCCCCGGCTGCGTCCGAGTGGGCGTAGCCGATGGCGATGCACTGTGCGGTGTTGGAGGGCACAATGCCGGCGATGTACCCGGTCAGGGTGTCGCTCCATGCCAGCACGGCAGACAGGGCGGGCAGGGTGAGCAGGACCATTACGTCCGTCAGAAGAGCTGCTCCTATAGCAGTTACGATCTCCCGCTCGCGGGAACGAATGGCTGGAGCGGTCGCCATAACGGCACTTACTCCGCACACTCCTATGCCCACGCCGACCAGGTGCCCCCAGCGACGGCTCTCTCCCAGGCGCGTGGCGAACCAGCCGCAGATGATTATACAGAAGGTGATGGATATCGCCACCATTATGATCGCCGAGGAACCGATTGTGAAGATCTCCCTCAGGTTCATTCCCGCTCCCAGCAGGACTATCCCGATGAAGAGACAGACGCGGGCAGAAAATTCTATGGCTTCGCCCAGAATGGACATCGTTCCCGGGAAAAGGTTGCGCAGAGCCAGACCCATAATTATGGCGATGAGTACGTAGTTGACCACGAAGAGCTGCTCCGGGATTATGTTAGCATCCATCCAGCGGGCCGCGGCGCCCAGTGCAAAGCAGACGGCAACCCCGGGCACTATGGCCTGCAGGTATTCGCCCCAGCCGGAGCTATCCTCTGGTGGTAGCTGAGCCATGGCGCACCCGCCCCTAGCTCAACAGGCCGGGCAGCACGGCGACCGCCAGAAACAGAAGCAGTCCCACGATGCACCCGAGCCAGTCATCTTCGATGCGGATCGGCGATTTCTTTCGTTGCATATCCAGATGATACCCCCTGACAGGAGATATTGTATCGATTATCTGCGCTTCTGCACAGGGGGTGCCGTTCCCCGTCGATATCGCCCGCCCGGGCAGGAGATGTTTCGCGAGGCGGCGAAGGAATCATGCGGACATGCTGGGCAAACACTTCATCTCGAGGAGGTGTCATCGTGGTTGCAAGGAACAGGGTGCGCTGGCTGGGGCACGCCGCCTTTGAAATCGTGACTGCTGAGGGGGTGCGGATCCTCATTGATCCCTGGATAACGGGGAATCCTGCCTGCCCGGCGGAGAAGGAGGAGTTCTCCGATGTAGATATTATTCTCGTCAGCCACGATCATTTCGACCACGTGGGAGAGGACATGCCATTTCTCCTGCGCGATGAACCGACCGTGGTGGTGCAGCCGGAAGTTCTCGCGGATCTGAAGAGCAAGGGCCTTGAAGAAGGAGTGGGCATGAACATCGGGGGATCTGTGGATGTTGGTGACATACAGATTACCATGGTGCAGGCCTTCCACTCCTCCGGTTCTGGATCCCCCTGTGGATACATTGTCACGACTGAGGACGGAACGAAGATCTATCACGCTGGCGACACCGGCGTGTTCGCCACTATGCAGGTGCTGGGCGATATGTATGACATAGATGTTGCCCTCCTTCCCATCGGAAGCGTGTATGTGATGGATCCCCTGCAGGCGGCACATGCGGCCAAGATGCTGCGCGCCGACACGGTGGTACCCATGCACTATGCGACATTCCCTGCCCTGGTACAGGACGCCGATGAGTTTGCTGAGCGGGTGGCTGAGCTGGCCCCCGATACGGATGTGTGTGTACTGGATCCCGGAGATGAGCTGTCCCTGTAAACTGCGTTGCAGTTCACCCCGTCCCGGTACCAGATGGGTTCACGGGTGCCGTCCGGGCGGGGTTCGCATTTCGCGTCGATCTGAGTCATTAGCCCTCTCCCCGGGCCGGGGCATTCGGTGTGCCGGCGAGCAATCAGATGGCCGTATGTCAACCCAGCATCTTCGTTGCTGGACAGGTTCTGCCCGCAGCCACCACACCCCGCATCAACTCAATCCGGAAGGGATGGTATAATGGAATACGATTTTGACGAACTCATCGATCGTTCCGGAACTCATTCTGCCAAATGGGAGCGCACCGCCCAGATGTTCGGCTCGGATGGTGTTCTCCCCATGTGGGTAGCTGACATGGACCTGCCGGCCCCTCGTCCGGTGCTGGAGGCCATGCGGGAGAGACTGGACCATCCCCTTTTTGGATATACATACCCACCCGATTCTCTCTATGAAGCCATCATTGACAGGATGTGGAGGTTCTACGGCTGGCAGGTAAAAAAGGAGTGGATCACCTTCACCCCAGGTGTGGTCAACGCCCTGCACATTGCCATAGATGCACTCACCAGATCGGGAGACGAGGTGATAGTGCAGTCTCCAGTCTACTATCCCTTCTTCTCCGCTGTGACCAACAACGGATGCCAGGTGGTCAACAACCAGCTCCACTACGACGGGGTTCAGTACACCATGGACTATGACGATCTGCGGGACAAGTTTGTGCCGTCGACTCGCTTCCCGGTTCGCTCTCCCCGCGTCCGCGGGATGGTTCTCTGCAGCCCACACAATCCGGTCGGCCGGGTGTGGTCCGGCCGGGAGTTGGAGGATATGGCCGCGATCTGCCTCGAAAATGACTGCACCATAATATCCGATGAGATCCACTGTGATCTTCTGGTGGATGATGTGTCACATACCGTTACTTCCACTCTGGGAGCCGAGGTGCAGGATAACACCATTACTCTCATGGCCCCCAGTAAGACATTCAATCTGGCCGGACTGGGCGCATCCTTCGTCATAATCCCCAATCCGCAGCTGCGGGAGCAGTTCGCGGTAGCGGCAGCAGGGCATGCCAAGGTGAATGCCATGGGTTTCGTGGCCATGGAGGCCGCGCTGCGTGACGGCGACGACTACGTGCGGCAGCTGAACGCCCACTTGCGACGAAACGTGGAGTTTTTCTCCCGGCGGGTGAACCGGCTCTCCGGGGTTCGGGTCGTTCCGCCGGAGGGAACCTACCTGGTATGGGTGGATATGCGCGGTTTGGGCATGGACGACATGCAGCTGCGAGACTTCATGATTGAGCGCGCTCGCATCGCTACCGATTTCGGCTTTGCTTTTGGGGCGGGCGGTGAAGGATTCCAGCGCTTCAACCTGGCGTGCCCACACAGCCTGGTGCGCGAGGCGGTTGACCGCCTGGAGACCGCTGTATCCAAATTGTAAAGGAGAGAGGCTGTGGCAGGGGGAACCACCGCATATCTCTGGCGTCGGTATGTGCAGGTAGTAGAGGCATATATGCGCAGTAATATGTGAAGGGAGAGGGTGGAGGATGCAGCTACGCGAGTATATGGTGGTGTTGGTTGCAGTCACGCTGCTCGTTGCGCTGGTGGCCCCTTCGGGTGCCGCAGCCGAACCCGTTGACTGGGAGGAAGTGGAGCGGGAGGATGTGCCGGAGGAGATTGCAGGTTGGGTAGAGGAGATGAAGTACGAGCAGGGAGTACACCTGCTGCCCGCCGGCGAGTACCGGTACCTGTTGGTTGCCTGGGGGGAGAAACCGACCGGCGGATATGCGGTGGAGGTCACCGATGTTGAGGATGATCGCGGTACGGTACGCGTCAATGCTGAGTTGATCTCGCCCGACCCCGATGATGCTGTCACCCAGGCTCTTACCTATCCCCATATGCTGTTGCGGCTGCCGGCCGGAGACAGTCCCATCCTCGTCAATTTCTTCGGGGATGTCTGGCGGGAAGAGGAGCTGGAGGACGCAATGGAAGGGGATGAGGAGATCGTCCTCGATCCCGTGCTGACCGATGATGAGCTGGCTCCGAACCCGATGGTCGTGCGCGGCTGGGCCAGCGTATACGAGGGCACCATGGAGATGGTGTTTGAGGATGGTCACATTCACCTGGCCGAGGCTCACCTCACACTGGTCGCTGCAGCGCCGGAATGGGCCGAATTTGAAGTGGCGCTGACATATGAAAATCCCACCAGTTCAGTGGGGACCGTCTACGGTGCATACGAGGATCCGGAGGATGGCAGCCGGGTCGAGGCTGGAGCGGTTTCGGTGGACTTTGGTAACGTGTCCCGTCCCATGCATGACATATGTGGGCACTGGGCAGAAGCCGCAGTGCGACGCGCAGTATCGACCGGCTTCATTCATGGATACGTGGAGGATGAGGAGCGTTTCTTTGCCCCCGAGGAAGACGTCACGCGGGCCGAGTTTGTGAAGATGCTGGTTGCCGCAGAAGCCGGCGAGGATCCGGAAGTCGGTGATGAGGAGCTGCCCTTCCGGGATGTCGCCGGGCACTGGTCTGAACCCTACGTGCGCTGGGCGCTTGAGGAGGAATGGATCCCGGCGGAGGAGCTGGGTGACCGTCTGTATCCCGATGAGATCATCAGTCGGGGTGAGATGGCCTATCTTGCTGCGCGGGCTTCGGACATTTCCGAGGTGGAGGATCCGGATCTGGAGTTTACGGATGCGGAGGACATTCCCACTGTAGTGAAGGGATGGGTCGCGGCCGCCGTGGATGCCGGACTCCTGCTCGGTTATGACGATGGGACTTTTCGTGCCGACCGCGGTTTGAATCGGGCCGAATCGGTCGTGGTGGTCTGGCGCGTAATGGGCATGCTCGACTGAGCTTGACACTCTGGGCACTGCAGGGGCGGCTGCGCTGTGCGGCTGCCCCCAACTCTCTGTGCAGTTTCCCCCGGGAATCTCCTGTATCAGTCATTCAGAAGAGCTCCTGACATCCGGTGATGCGGAGCTGGCCAAGCACCTCTCATTTCGGTAACTGCCCCGATGCCGGCGGTCATGGCTCCCAATCGCGCCCGATAGTCCGTCCTCCCTGCTGCTGACAGGGACATTGACGTTGCGCTGTTGTCGGTGGGGTATGTGAGCGGCATAGGATCGCTGCATATGAGCTGTCGGGTAAGATTCCACGCGGTGTGGCCCCGTGCGGCGGGACATATGACCGGAGGCGCGGATGCTCAGCATCTCCGATGCAGTAGATGTCATGCTCTCGGTCCTGCTCTATCGCACCGCTCTGTCATCATATGAGATGCGCGCAGTACTATCGGAGGAATCGGGATAGCAGTGCGACCCGGATGTGGTGCACTGTGTGCTGGGGGAAGATGTCAGGCAGCCCGCTGCCGCAATGGAGAGGGAATGAGGGGGGGGGAAGCCCCCCCCGACTCCACTTCTACAGTGCGCCACAGTCCTGCAGCATGCTCTCGAGATCCTTCTTGGCGGCGGCAGGTGCGGGGG
>PUMM01000030.1 GCA_003551365.1 Clostridia bacterium | reverse complement strand
GGGCCCATAGCTCAGTCGGTTAGAGCAGGGGTCTCATAAACCCAAGGTCGTTGGTTCGAATCCAACTGGGCCCACGAGGACAAGTGAATAATAGAAGTGGCCCCATAGTCTAGCGGTTTATGACACCAGCCTTTCAAGCTGGAGACCCGGGTTCGATTCCCGGTGGGGTCACAGCCCTTCATACCCGCGGGCGACGGCAGTACTGCCGTCGCCCGCGGTCTTATTCCTGACTGGCCGTTCTCGAGGGAGGGCCCCCATCTGTGCGGGAGGTCATAAGTCTGCCGGGAAGCGATAGCACAAAGGCGGTGCCGGTGCAGTTTCTGCTTTCCGCTACCAGGTCGCCCTCCAGTCGTTCCCTGGCCATTCGCCGCGCGAGGAACAGTCCCAGTCCGATTCCGTTCCGTTTGGTGGTGAAGTAGGGGCGGAAGATGGTCTCCCTCGCGTGCCCGGGCAGCCCGGGCCCTTCATCCTGTACACATATGTAAACGAGATCCCTGGATGGATTGCAGTGGCAAAGTATGGATATACGTCCCCCGCGGGGTGAGACGTCTGCTGCGTTATCCAGCAGATTATGCAGTATTCGTTTGAACCAGCGTGCCCTGTTGTCTCGCATGCTCAGCGAGTCCGGACTCACAGTGATGTCTATTTCGATGTTCTTTTTGTGCATGCGGGGACTGAGGCAAGTAGTCACATCCATTATGATGTCGTACAATCGGGTGGATGAGATCTTCTCTTCTGACCTCGAGTTCGAGTCTGTGCGGGCTATGCATAGGACCTCACGCAGCGTGCTCTCCAGTTCATCCATTCTACCCATCATGTTCTGCAGGTATCGGGTGACGGTCCTCTCGTCATCTGCCATCTCCTGGGCCAGTTCCGTGTAGGCGCGAAGAGTGGTGATCTGATTACATATTTCGTGCAGTCTGGCTGCAGCCATATCCAGTGGCAATGCTAGATCCACACTACTCTGTGCGCCCTCAAAATCGCCAGGCATCCGGCGCATAGATGTCTCTTCCTCTCGACAGGACATAGTTGTTTCGGAGGTCGACGCCTTCAGAGCTCACGGCGTATTTTGCTGTGTCGGTCACAGATTTCCTGTCGGGGCATCTGTCAGCGGATCAGCTGTACACCGACAGACATCCCTCATCTGGCAGGTTTGTACCAGCGTGACTTCCTCCGGCTACAGTTACAGGTAACTCCAACAGGACAGTCCTCAAGTGGCTCCGGGACCATATACGGTCCGATACAATAGAACTCGCCGCCCCGTCGACGCTCACTATTTCTGCTTATATATATGGCATCGTCGGGGCGACTATGTCTGCGGCCATTAGTTACATCCGTTCTTCATCTGACAGCAATCTCCTGCCAATTCGGCCGGCATTTTTGGCAGGAGGGGGGAAGGCGGTGTCAACTGCCGCTCGGGGGTACCTGCTCCAGCGCGCCATGGATGCGCTGCGCAGCACGCTGCTGACCCACCAGCTGCACCAGGGTGAACAGACTGGGCCCGACCGTCTTGCCCGAGAGCGCCACGCGAGTGCCGTGGATGAGTGGGGCTGCCTTGAGCCCGCATTGCTTCGCAGTGGATCGGATGATTTCCTCGATGGTCTCCTCATCCCAGCTGTCGGCCGCGGAGAAACGCTCTGCCGCCCGGGACAGTGCATCTCGGACATCCTTTTCCTCCAGGTAGGAGTGCAGTTCGGGGTCAATGCTCACGTCCTCGGTGAAGAAGTGAGCACCGTATTCGACGATCTGCTCGCCGTATTTGAAACGGGTGCCCAGGGCCCGGACTATGTCCTCGATGTAGGAGGAAGTGTCCTCCCCCATATCAGCATCAACCATCCCCGCCCGGACCAGGTATTTTGCCGCGATTTGCGCACGTTCCTTTAACGGTCTATTCTCCATGTGCTGCGAATTCAGATGAATGAGTTTTTGCTGGTTGAAACGGCTCGGGCTCTGCCGTACCCGCTCCAGCTGGAAATATTCGATCAGCTTACCCGGGGTAAGGAAATCATCTTCCCCCTCCGGCGACCAGCCGAGCAGAGCCAGGTAGTTCATCATGGCTTCCGGTATGAACCCCTTCTCCCGGAAGTCCGTGAGCGATGCCGCCCCGTGTCGCTTGCTAAGTCGCTCGCCATCGTCGCCGAGAATCTGTGGTAGGTGGGCGAAAGCCGGGGTTTCATATCCGAACGCCCTGTATAGCATTATCTGGCGAGGGGTATTGGACAGGTGATCATCTCCGCGGATCACGTGGGTAACCTGCATCGCATGGTCATCCACGACATTGGCGAAGTTGTAGGTCGGTGTTCCATCCGACTTGATCATAACGTAGTCGCCAAACTGATGATTTTCAAAGCTGAGCTTACCCTGCACCACATCCTCGAAGACGGTCTGTCCTCCCGGATTTCGGAAGCGGACAGCTTCGCCATCCTGCGGTGAGTCTGCACTGGTCTGCTCGCCGCAGGTGCACTGATCCGGGTCACGACCCTCAACTGAGCAGCGGCATACGTATGCGGCATTGATAGCCAGCAGCTCCTCTGCCGCCCGGTGATATAGATCGCTTCTTTCGCTCTGAAAATAGGGTCCAAAGTCTCCCCCGACATCCGGACCCTCGTCCCAGTCCATGCCCAGCCACTGCAGTCCCTCGGTGATCGCCTCAACAGCTTCTCCTACATGACGTTTGACGTCGGTGTCCTCTATGCGGAGGATAAACGTTCCGTCCTCGCTCCGGGCGAACAACCAGTTAAAAAGAGCAGTTCTGACATTTCCGACGTGCATGTATCCGGTGGGGCTTGGTGCAAACCTTACTCGTACGTTCATATGAATGCGTCCCGGAGGACGCCGCTGCGTCCGAGTTCGGGACTTCTCACGCTCCCTTTCAAACGGTTTTTTCATCCAGATCCTCTACTCACAGGTCACACGGATCAACCTGCCCAGAAATTATCTCCCAGACCTCGGCAGGGACCAGTTTTCATAATAGAAGATGCATCATCCTCGCGGCAAGGTCGCTCATCGTTTGCCCGGTGCTAACATTTATCCATCATACCTTCTCTGTGGGCGGAGAATCTATGATTGCGTCCGCGACCAGGGCGCAGAACACGAGGGGATGTGATGAGGTGATGCGCCGACGCTTGGGCGAATGGAGATGGTGCAGGGCTACGGGACTGGTGGCGATTGCTGCCATCATCATCTTCTGCAGCAGCTCAACCTACCAATCCATTCTGACTCTTCCGGAGACCATCAGACTGGTTTCTGGTGATGAACATCGAGAGCTGCTGCCGGTCATGCCGCTGCAGATATGTGTCCGTGTGGGCAAGGATGACGAGGGGCTGAAGGCGAACGGGATGATGCTTGACAGCAACTGGATGTCACTCGAACAGATGCCACTACAGCTACACGCCGAAGCTGCCGGGGTGAGTACAGTTGAGCTCCGTCTTCTCGGTCTTCTGCCCCTGCGACGGCTCACGGTACATACGCTCGAGCCAACCACGCTGGTTCCGGCGGGCCACGCCATCGGAGTGATGCTGGAGTCAGATGGAGTGATGGTGCTGGATTACCTTCCGGTTACCGGACAGGACGGAACCAGCTATCCCGCCCGGTCGGCCGGTATCCGTCCCGGAGACATGATCGAGAAGATCGATGGCCGTCCGGTGCGCGGCAAGGATCACCTGGCTGAGCGCGTGGATGACAGAGGCCGGGCGGGAGAGCCGGTGCGGCTCACCGTCAGGCGAGATGGTGAACGCCTACATATGCTGGTGTGGCCCCGTCCCGATGACGCCAGCGGTGAATACCGAATGGGGCTCACTGTGCGAGACGGAACAGCCGGGGTGGGAACACTGACGGCTTATTGCTCGGGCGAAGAGCGATTTGTGGGATTGGGTCACGAAATTGCTGATCCGCGCACCGGAGCGTCCATACCCCTGCGCTCCGGCCGAATTGTCAGCGCCAGCATCTCGGAGATCACCCGCGCCCGGGACGGAGCGCCCGGAGAGAAGGTGGGAATCTTCAGTCCGGACGATGCGGTCATCGGCATTGTGGAGAAGAACACTCCGGTGGGTATTGCCGGTCAGTTGCTGCAACCACCCGATGGCGGTGGTGAGAGGTACTTCCCGGTAGCTCTGCAGGACCAGGTGCAATGCGGACCGGCGGAGATGTGGACGGTTCTGGAGGGAGGAAAGTTGGAATCCTTTCAGATTGAAATCGAAAGCACTCGATCGCAGGTCGGTCCCGAGAGCAAGAGTATGGTGGTGCGGGTGACTGACCCGGATCTTCTGTCCCGGGCGGGCGGCATCGTGCAGGGAATGAGTGGGAGTCCCATCCTGCAGGATGGGCGCTTCGTCGGAGCGGTGACTCACGTGTTCGTCAATGAGCCAGCACGTGGCTATGCGGTATACGCTGAATGGATTGCACAGGAACTGGATCTGATGTCTGCGTCGGGGCCCCCCGGACGGTCAGTTCCCCTGCGCGGTGTTGCCGGCCGAACGGGATGACGCTTTCCGGCAATATACGACCCGATAGGCGCATGTTATGGGGAAAAATGATGTATTATCTGTACTAATCGCAGCAGGGAGGAGCTGGCGCATTGACGAATACAGTAAGCGAGACGCAGTTGAAAGCCGGAGGGGGGATTTCAGTGGAGATGAAGGAGAAAGAGGAATGGATTGATGTGTTGATTGCCGACGACAATGAGGAACTGTGTCAGCTGGTGGGGGAATACATAAAGCGGCAGAACGGTTTGCGGTTGGCGGGGGTGGTGCATGATGGACGCACTCTCCTGGATGAGCTGGATGATATTCGCCCCGACGTGCTTCTCCTTGATGTGGTAATGCCGCGACTGGATGGCATCGGAGTTCTCGAGCAGCTGCCCCGCAATGGTCATTATCGACCCAAGATAGTCATACTTACTGCCTTCGGTCAGGAACAGATCACCCAGAAGGCCTTCCAGATGGGGGCGGACTATTTCATCCTCAAGCCTTTCGACCTGAAGGTTTTGGGGCAAAGAATAAGGGAGATCGCCGACACGGGGCAACTGTCGGGCAAATCACCGGATGCCATGCATATGGTTCGCGAAGCGGCCAGGGATGATGTGGATCCGCACAAGGAGATAACTTCCATAATTCAGGCCATCGGAGTTCCGGCAAACATTAAGGGATACCGCTATCTGCGCACTGCCATCAGCATGGTAGTGGAAGATGTTGAGATTATGGAGGCGGTGACCAAGGAGCTGTATCCGGCTGTGGGGGAGAAGTACGACACCACACCCACCCGCGTTGAAAGGGCCATCCGCCACGCCATAGAGGTGGCCTGGAACCGTGGCAATACCGAGGCCACGGCCCGCTATTTTGGTTACACGGTGGACTGCACCCGGGGGAAGCCTACCAATTCAGAGTTCATTGCCCTGATAGCTGATCGGGTGCGCATGCTTTACCAGCCGGGAGTCTCCTGAGTAGTATCTGTGTCCCTCGCTCCGGGAACCATACCACCGGAGGCGATGACAGACGTGGATGGACGTTTTTACGTGATGTCCCTGGCCGCCATTTTCCTGGCCCTGGCCCTCGGCATACTCCTGGGAGTTCATCTGCCGGGGGCCGAGGCCCTTCTCGTCAGCGAGGAGAGGCTGGTTTCCGGCATTGAACGCGAGCTGGCCCGCCTGCGTGAGGACAGAGCGGTCATGCGCCGGGAACTGGACGAGGTCCAGGGGCAGCGGGAAGAACTGCAAAGAGAACTGGATGGTCTCATGTCCCTGGCTGCATCCTCCAGCCTGGACGGTATCCGGCTGCACGTGCTCCCCGTCGACCCGGAAAGGCGAGGGGAATCCCTTCAACGAGTGTATGACCTGTTGAAAAAGGCTGGAGCGTACGCGAGTGGGGATGATATGGCGGCAGATGTGCTGCTGCATCCATCCGGTAGTGAACCCGATGGCCTCTCCCATAGCCCCCGTATACAGATTGAGGTGGATGACGGCGCAGCCCGCCTGCTCATCACCGATGAGGAGCTCACAGCGATAGATATACAGTCAGCTGCTGGCCGTTTTCAGTTGCTGCAGAAACTTAAGGATCATCTGGCGCACTGATGGTCGCCGTAAGAAGTTTTGGTGACGGTGATGGATGGGGGAGGATTTCTTCGCCGCGTGACGAACTAGACACATGAGTGCGACGAGCATGTTCCGATTAACCAGACAAAGAGTACGGTTCGGCCGCAGGTCTGTCAGCGGTTGGCGCACAGGTGCCGCGGACCAGAGGGCCGGGGGACCCGCTGATAGGCGGGCCATTTTTGTGTCTGGGCAGGTGTCGGCTTTTTTCCGAAAGGAGGAGCGGCGGTGAGTATCTTTGACGAAATGGCACGCGAGGGACATGAGCAGCTCATCTTTATGCAGGATGCCGAGAGCGGCCTCCGGAGCGTGATAGGAATACATAACTCCACCCTTGGTCCGGTCCTCGGTGGTTGCCGCATGCATGACTATGATACGGAGACAGAGGTCATTGATGATGTACTGCGGCTTTCAGTGGGAATGACCGCCAAGTCGGCCGTGACGGGATGCAATCACGGTGGGGGCAAGGCGGTTATCTGGGGCGATCCGGAGACTGACAAGAGTGAGGCTCTGCTCCGCGCCTTCGGACGTTTCGTGCAGAGTATGCGCGGACGCTTCTGCACGGGTACGGACATGGGAACCACGGGTGAGGATTTCGTGGTAGCATCACAGGAGTCGGACTGGATGGTCGGCCTACCCGTTTATGCCGGCGGAAGCGGTGATACTTCCGTGACCACCGCCTACGGAGTCTTCTGCGGACTGCAGGCTGCGGCTGCCCACATCTGGGATTCGGGAGATCTGCATGGACGCCGTGTTGCTGTTCAGGGCCTGGGCAAGGTTGGGCGGCGTCTCGTCCAGCATCTACTGGAGGCGGGATGCTCGGTGATCGGGACTGACATTGACGGGGAGAGTGTGCGCGAAGTGCAGGCCGAGATGCCGGTAGAGGTCGTCGAGCCCGGGGAGATTTATGATGTCGACTGTGACATCTTTGCCCCCTGTGCCATGGGTGGCATAGTCAATGCGGACACCGTCGACCGGCTGAAGTGCCAGATCATAGGAGGTGCCGCGAACAACCAGCTGGCATATGAGGGCGTAGGGCGTATGCTGCACGAAAAAGAGATTCTGTACGTCCCCGACTACATAATAAATGCCGGCGGTTTGATCCAGGTAGCGGACGAGTTGCTCGGCTATGAACCCGAGAGAGTTCGACGCAAGACAGAGGGACTCCGCAGCCTGCTTCAGCGATGCTTCGAACTGGCCGACGAACTGGATATGCCGCCGTTTGAAGCAGCGGATCGGCTGGTGGAGGAGAGAATCCAGAAGATCGCTCAGATCAACCGGATTTATCTGGTTTGATGGAAGGGAGCGTCATTCGTGCGAATATTTGCAGAGATGACTGATATGGAGCACGAGCAGCTGGTGTTCTGCCACGATGAGGTCTCGGGACTGAAGGCCATAATCGGAATCCACGATACGACCCTGGGACCGGCTCTGGGGGGCACTCGCATGTGGGATTACGACACTGAAGAGGAAGCCATCAGGGATGCCCTCCGCCTTTCCCGTGGGATGACTTACAAGAGCTCGGCCATGGGGCTCAATCTGGGCGGGGGAAAGGGAGTCATCATCGGAGATCCGAGCAGGGATAAGACGGAGGAGCTCTGGCGTGCGTACGGAAGATTCGTCGAATCGCTGGGTGGCCGCTACATTACCTCGGTTGATGTGGGCACTTCTCCCGCGGATCTAGACCTCGTGGCCCAGGAGACAGAATATGTGGGCGGGTTGGCCCACCTCTCTGGCGACCCCTCGCCGGTCACTGCATACGGCACCTATGTCGGAATGAAGGCCTGCATGCAGCATCTGACGGGTTCGGACAGCCTGGAAGGTTGCCGGGTTGCCGTGCAGGGCGCTGGAAGTGTGGGCTACACCCTGTGTGAGCACCTCGCGGACGAAGGGGCCGACCTGATGGTCTCCGATGTGAACACTGACCGGGTGGAGAAGGTAGTGTCCGATTTCGGGGCGACCGCCGTTGCCCCCGATGACATATACGAACAGGATTGCGACATCTTTGCTCCCTGTGCTCTCGGTGCGGTGGTCAACGACAACACCCTGGACCGACTCAGCTGCCGCGTGGTGGCCGGGGCGGCCAATAACCAGCTGGATCGTGATGAACACGGGGTTCAGCTGCGCAAGCGTGAGATTCTCTATGCTCCAGACTTCGTCATCAACGGAGGAGGGGTCATCAACGTTGCTCACGAATTCCATCCCAATGGCTACTCCCGCGACCTGGCCCTGCGCAAAGTCGAGAGCATACGGGACAGACTGCTGGAGATCTTTGCCGTGAGTGATGAAGAAGACATCGCCACCAATGAGGCTGCCGACAGGGTTGCGGAACGAAGGATCAACAGCATGGCCCGAATTCAGAGAATTCGCGTATGAGTACCGCGGACGGGGTGTTGACAGCTAATCCCGTCGTCCTTGCCGGTCCCTTTGGGGCCGGCAAGACGGAGATGGCCGTGCACCTCGCCCTACGGTCAGCTGCTGATCGGGTAGTGCTGGTCGATCTAGATCTGGTGACCCCGTATTTTCGATGTAGAGAGAGGAGTCAGTATCTGTGCCGGAGAGGTGTACAGCTACTGGCGCCGGCCCGCGCGGGCGATGCTGGCCTTCCCGTCCTCCCGCCGGGCGTGGGTGAGGCCATGAATTCTGCGGACCACTGCATCG
Organism: Clostridia bacterium; assembly: GCA_003551365.1. Taxonomy (GTDB): domain Bacteria; phylum Bacillota; class Sulfobacillia; order SLMV01; family SLMV01; genus PWGR01. The sequence continues at coordinate 3,555 of PUMM01000030.1, read as the reverse complement.
TCGATGTTGGCGGGGGCGAATCCGGAGTGCGGGTGCTCGGAGCCCTGCGAGACGATGTGCTGCGCAGTGGTGCCAGCTGTTTTATGGTGGTGAATCCTTTTCGCCCGGACAGCGACAGTGGCGAACGCATTGCCCGGTCTGTTCGGTCACTGGAGAGATCTGCGAGGGTGCGTTTTGCCGGCATAATAGCCAATCCGCACTTGGGCGACTCCACGACCCTGCGGGATATCTCGGTGGGGGTCGGCCGAATGATGGAATTCGGGGAGGAGGCAGGACGACCGGTAATCGCCGCCGGGGTGAGTGTGCACGTCACAACTGATCCCGATTACCAAAAAGTGCGAGGGGGCTGGAGAGAGAGCGGCCTGGAGGAGATTGTGATTGAGCCGCACATGCGGGCCGAGTGGTACTGAGTATATGTAAGATCCTAAGGAGAGATTCTATCATGAGCAAGCGCTGGGTTTTTGATGAAAGCCGCTGCAAGGGCTGCGGTCTCTGTGTGGATGCCTGTCCGGAGGAGATCATCGGCATATCCGACCGGATCAATCGCTCAGGATACCGGATGCCGGAGATCACTGACCAGCGGGACTGCATATCCTGCGGTTTCTGCGCCCGGGTGTGTCCAGATGTGGCCATCGAGATCTATCGACCAGAGAAGCGGGACGCGCGATCTGCGCCAGACGGGGGGGAGAAGATTTGAGCGAGCTGCAGCTGTTCAAGGGAAACGAAGCAGTGGGTGAGGCTGCCATACGAGCGGGCTGCCGCTATTTCTTCGGTTATCCCATAACACCGCAAAATGAGATTCCGGAGTACATGTCGTGGCGTCTGCCAGAGGTGGGCGGGGTATTCCTGCAGGCGGAGAGCGAGGTCTCGGCCATCAATATGGTGTACGGAGCCGGTGGCGCAGGAGCGCGAGCCATGACCTCGTCCTCCAGTCCCGGAATCAGTCTGAAGCAGGAAGGGATCTCTTTCCTGGCCGGGGCGGAGGTTCCCGGTGTAATAGTGAACATGGTGCGCGGTGGCCCCGGTCTCGGCGGCATTCAGCCGGCCCAGTCGGATTACTTCCAGGCCACGCGCGGAGGAGGGCACGGGGATTATCGCACCCTGGTATTCGGCCCCGCCAGCCTGCAGGAACTCGTGGATATGACCTTCGAGGCGTTTGCGATTGCCGACCGGTACAGAAATCCGGTCATGGTGGTTGGGGATGGAGTCATGGGGCAGATGATGGAGCCCGTGTCTTTCCCCGAGCAGGTGGAGGTGCCCGATCCGCCAGAGTGGGCCACCACCGGTAGGCACGGTCGGGATGAGGCCAACCTCATCAATTCCCTCTATCTGGATCCAGAGGAACTGTGGGCACACAACCGAAGACTGGACGAGAAGTACCGCCGCATGGCAGACAACGAGGTCCGCTGGACTACACGTGACATGGATGACGCCGACTTTGCCTTTGTCGCATATGGAACCACAGCCCGCATCGTACAGAAAGCAGTGGAGCAAATGCGTGCTGACGGATATGCGGTCGGGCTGGTACGGCCACAGACCCTGTGGCCCTTCCCGCAGGAGCCCTTCGATGAATTGTCGGAGAGAGTGCGGGGATTTCTGACAGTGGAGATGAGCATGGGGCAGATGGTTGAGGATGTCAGCCTGGCGGTGGATGGCCGTGCGCCGGTGGAGTTTTACGGGACATCAGGCGGCGTCATGCCCGACTACCGGGAGGTCATCGCCTCCATGCAGGAGATGATCGGAAAGGTGGGTGGTCGCGCATGAAGGCGGTATACGAGAGGCCGGAGTCCCTGAGCGACGCGGTGACTCACTACTGTCCCGGCTGTACGCACGGAGTGGCGCACCGGTTGGTGGCTGAGACGGTCGATGAACTCGGGGTGCATGATCAAACCGTTGGTATAGCATCGGTCGGATGTTCGGTTTTTGCCTACAACTATTTCGAGTTCGACTTCCAACAGGCCGCTCACGGCCGAGCACCAGCTGTGGGGACCGGCATCAAGCGAGTTCATCCCGATGCGGTGGTATTTGCCTACCAGGGAGACGGAGACCTGGCGTCAATCGGCACCGCCGAGATTGTGCATGCCGCAATGCGGGGAGAGAACATCACCGTGGTCTTCATCAACAACGCCATATACGGCATGACTGGGGGGCAGATGGCTCCAACGACGCTGGCCGGCCAGAAGGCCTCAACTTCGCCCGCCGGCCGGGATACCCAGCATGCAGGCAGCCCCATTCGCGTGTGAGAAATGCTGGCCACCCTGCCCGGCGCCGCGTATCTGGCCCGGGTGTCCTGCCATGATGTCCGGGGCATCATATCGGCCAGGCGTTCCATACAGAAGGCATTTCAAACCCAGCTGGACGGGAAGGGGTTCTCCCTGGTTGAGATACTGTCCAACTGCCCGACAAATTGGGGGATGAGCCCGGCTGAATCGCTGGAATGGGTTCAGAGTCATATGATCCCGTATTACCCTCTGGGCGAGTTTCGCGCCCCCGGGGAGGATGAGTGACATGCACCACGAGATTCTCATGGCTGGATTCGGCGGACAGGGAATCATGCTCATGGGTCAGATGCTGGCCTATGCCGGGATGAAAGAGGACAGGTATGTGTCCTGGATGCCGTCCTACGGTCCGGAACAGAGAGGAGGTACGGCCAACTGCGGAGTGGTTCTCTCCGATGAGCCGGTCGGATCACCAGTGGTCACCGAGCCAACGCTCTGTGTGGTGATGAACCGGCCTTCACTGCTGAAGTTCCGGGCAGCGGTAGATCCGGGTGGATACCTGTTCATCAACAGCTCGCTGGCAGACGATCCGGTCGAACGCGATGACATTGAGATTTACACCCTGCCGGTTACGGATGAGGCCGACGCTCTGGGCAACCCGCGTGTCGCCAACATGATTATGCTGGGGGCCATGTCCGCAGCGACCGATGTCGTACCATTTGCGAAACTGAAGAGTGTACTGTCGGAGGTGCTGCCCGCGGCCAGACACAACCTGATTCCCATTAATGAGGAGGCCCTGGATTTGGGCAAGACGCTGGTGGAAGGCTGAGCTGTTGCATCCCGATGGGAGCGGCTTTCGCAGGGGTGGGCCGCGGCCCGCCCCGCGCGGGCACTGAAGAGGAGGTAGTGGCCAATGGACTATGCGGATAAGCGGGGTCGGCTGCCGGAGGAGCTGACTGAGGATCAGGTGCAGGAGCTGGTCGAACAGCTTCCCGGGGTGGAATCGTGCCGCCTGGTGTGCAATGACTGGGGGGCCATTGAGGAGTTTCATGTTCTCGCTGCGGATGAACGGCACCCCAAACAGACAGTTCGTGACATAGAAAGCGCACTGGCAGCTCGCTGGGGTTTGCACATCGACCACAAGCGGATCAGTGTGGCGCGGCTCAGTCCGGGCGCTGATGACCTCGGTCTTTCCGCGGGCGACGTGGGCAATGCCTGGATCGAGCTGGTCAGCATACGGTCCACCAGTCATCCCGCGCGGCAGTTTCTGGAGGTCGAGGTCACTCTGCGCACGTCCGACGCAGAGGTTACCGGCCGGGCCGAGGGTGGCGTTGCC
>PUMM01000201.1 GCA_003551365.1 Clostridia bacterium | reverse complement strand
TCTCGACTCCTATCCTCACTTTGGCCTGCTCCTCTCTTCGGCTGAATGTGATTCCGTTCAGATGAATAATTAGCCGAAGACGAGGAGCGGGCCTGCTTTCATGTCCGAAAATGGGTACTTCACGTGTCCGAAAGTGAGAACGAGTCATGTCCACTTATGGGTATTATAGATTGGCCGCTTACACTGTCCGAATCGTCCTTTCTCGAACATCCTCCCATACCGGCTCTTCTCCGGGTAGACACAGGTGCCTGGCTGTTCTGAGTTCTCAGTAGTCAGTCACTTCGAGGCATTTCTCCCCGCTGATCCGGTCTTCGTCTCATTCCCGCAATAGAACGCGGATGTCCTGTCGGAAACACCTGCTCACACGTTCAACCAGCAGCGCTTTCCTGCTGCATCCCATGTATCGTTACCCGAAAAACTTCGATCCCGTGTATTTGTTTTCGTTCTCGTACCATGAAGCTACACCCGACAGCAAGCTGAACAGGATAAGTATCAGCAATGGAGGCCAGACGAAGCCAGTATCCACCAACCTCGCAACAAGAGTGAGCGGATCCCGTCCATAGACTGTGAACTGGATGAAACTCAGCACAGATACCATCAGGCCCAGAGAACGTAGGCTTGCTGAGCCTGCGTGTTTCCAGAAACCACGTAGGCGTTGGCGCTCCCAGTGTTGCACAAATCGTCTTCTTGCTGCCTCACAGGTTTGTCGCCTGTGCGTGAAGATAACATAACCAATCAGCACAGTTATGCCGATGTAGTACAATGGCAAGTGGTAAATGGGATACTGCGACCACAATGGGAAAGTGATGAGTAGAATACAGGCGATCGTGATGGCACCTATTCTCCAGCGAGGCTTGGCCATCTAGTACTCCCTCCCAATGGATAGCAAACCTCCCACGACTTTGGACCAAATCCTTCACCCCTGCACATCCATTGTCTGCAAATGCGCATCTTCCAGCTCGAACGACCGTTCGATTGTTTCAATGTCGCGCTCCTTCCCCTCAGGGGATCTGCGTCCGTAAAACCGGGGCCCCTGCGATAAGGAGAGCGCCTTGCAGCAACGATTCAGGCCGCACTCATGCCGGTGCTGTTTACCAGGGTCACCTTCTCGCTCACAGTCAGCGCTCGCCCAGGATATTCTTTAACAGGGCAATCTCCACTTCCTTGTTGCCGATGATGCGCTCCAGATCCGACACCTTCTTCTCGTAGTTTTTGACCTCCTCCTTTCCACCGAACACCTCGGCGCCCCCCTCAAGAAACTGCTGCTTCCAGTTGGAGAGGGTAACCGGATGCACCTCATACGCCCGGGCGATCTCGGAAAGTGGCTCCTCCGACTTCAATGCCTCCAGGGTGACCTGAAACTTGAATTCTGGGCTATACTGCTTCCTTGATTTTGTCATTCCGTATTATCTCCCCCCAGCAATCTGCCCCATTGCTATAGCTCTCGGGATGGGTCGAATTCAGGGGCGCACCTCGCACCGGTGAATGGAACAGACACCGGCATGAGCCTGAGAAAGTGCGTGAACCCTATGCAAAATTAATCCGGGCCGGAAAACGCACATTCCGTTGCCTGTCAGCGCCACAGGATTCGCGCCCCTACGGCTGCATTCCTGCCAGGATACGCACGCTTTCGTTGTGCTCCTCGCGGCCGCTTCTGCAGTGGATCGTAGGATTCGCCGATAGCAAAGGAACAATCATCCACCAGGATCGAGACGGAACGGGATTTGCGATCGCGGAGGCACAGAACCTGGATGATATGACGTGCATCGTGACACCTCGCGCCAGCACTCATCCTCAGACAGTCAGACAATGTGCAGAGGATGCTGCTCGCACATAGCCGAAGTTGGGCTCTGAACTGATTCGAACATAGAGGCAGAGCTGCAGATGTGCTGGGAAGGTCAGCTGGCTGACCGCGCAGACACTGAGCAGAACGGGGGGTGATTATCTCCCCACCTCTCTCTGGCAGGCACGCCTCATATCAGTCATTGCGTGAATACAGGATGTAAGGTGCAGGATGACACCATGGGCGGCACTTCCTTTCGTTTTTCTGATTGTGTATCCTAATTATACCAGATGGGAGTAAGGCCCGACACTTCTGAAGTTCTGCATTGGATCGAGAAAACCGTGTGATCGGGCCGCCGTACCAGATTTAGGGAGCGAGGTGTCACTCTGTGCCAGCTACGACCACTCTCCCTGCTTGGTTTTGGTATTTGTTCTTTGCGGTTTTGCTAATAACGTTGACATTTACAATTATTGCGATTTTCCGAAAAGTACATAGAGGAGTATCAATAATCAACTTGCTAGCGGTGACCACTGTACCCCTTGTTCACTTCGTGGGAAGTGTTGGCAGACCAGGGGGAATCAACGAATTCGGGCATCTTCTCAGTCATTCGATGCAGGGTAGCTTGTGGGCAATCTATGCATCAATGTGTTACACCGTCATTATCTTGTGGTGGATATTGCTTATTGGACAGTTGTCGAAGACTGGCAGATCGTAACTGCTGGAAGTAGGGTGCTTCCCGCCGTCAGCAGTGATGATGAGGTCACCACCAGATGGATCCAGTCCCAATATTCGTTCTGTTTGCTTCACACGGTGTTGGCGGAGGGCTATCCCGCCTGCGGTGATGCGGCAACGGTGGTCTGGTCTTTGTACTCCTGCAGTATCTGCCGGTTGGACCACTTCTTTTCATCATGGATGCTGGTGATCAAGACGAAGCAACTGGCCCGGGATTTTCTCCGGCAGGTCTGCTGCAAAAGGCTTTATTTCCGGCATGCGGGAAGCTCACCACGGTCGACCCAGCTGACGAGCTTCTCCCGACGCACTTCTTGCTCGATGTGGGATTCGCCGCATCCCATTGCTCCCGATCCATCCAGTCTGCTACGTCTGTTGCTTCGCCAGATCCAGGGGGTTGCGCAGTTTGCCTGCCCTTTCGTGTCTCTTAAGCCCCCTATGTGGTTGAATCACCCTGGGTTTTTAGCAGGACGCCGCGGAACGCATTTTACAGGCCATCCACAAAGTATCCGGACGCACTCCGGGTGATCCGGGACCACCGCACAGACCCACTCGGCGAAAATCACACCTTGAGCCCCCGGGGGGTTATCCATTCCTCCAGTCGACCCAATATGAAATCTGTCACCAGGGCGAGAAGAGCACTGGGAATTGCGCCCAGAAGAATCAACTGGTCGCGCACCAGCCCGAGACCGGTCATAATAAATGATCCCAGGCCACCGCCACCGACATAAGCTGCCAGAACCGCGGTACCTATGATTATGACCGTTGCCGTTCGCAGTCCGGCCATTATGACCGGGGCGGCCAGCGGCAGCTCTATCTTCTGCAACACCTGAAGATCGGTCATCCCCATGCCGCGTGCGGCCTTTTTGAGGCCACTGTCCACGCCGGAGATTCCAGTGTAGGTATTGCGCAGTATGGGTAGAATGGCGTAGAGGAACAACGCCACGTAGGCGGGACGGCGTCCGATGCCCAGGCCCAGCGGAATCATCAGAGCGATGAGTGCCAGGCTGGGAACCGTCTGCATGATGTTGGCGAACCCCAGAGCTACAACCTCAACGTACCGGTTTCTGGTGGCCAGGATCCCCACCGGAATGGCCACCAGGACCGCCAACCCGACCGGTACGGCCACCAGCATCATGTGCCCGCGCAGCGCAGTTATCAGCTGATCCTGCTGGTCCACTGCCAGCTGCAGGAAGCTGAGGATACCTTCATACCAGCCGATCACGAATGCACACTGAATCATCATTGCGATCCCCCCGCTTCCTCTGCCGCGCTGTGGGTGGCAGCTGCATCGCGCGGCCACACCTTATCTGCCAGTATGCGCGGAAGGCTGCCCCGCGTGAACGTACCTGTGGGACGCCTACCCTTGTCCACCACACCAATGACGTCGGACTCTCTCTCCACGAGTAAGTGTACGGCCTCCATTATGTTATCTCGCTGCTCGATGCACGTGGGATTCAACGGGGCCTCTCCCACTTCCAGCTCTTTCCCCTGTTCGTCCATCAATTCACCCAGAGTTGGAGCATCGGCTAACCCCACAAATTTTCCGCGTCCGTCAACCACAAAAACGTAATCTGTGTCGGCCTCACGCATCGCCCGCACTGCTTCACCCAACGTCGTCGCCTCCCGCACCTCGGGCACGGTGGCAAACATAACCTCCTTCACCTGTACATCCAGGGGGCTCAGTATCATCCGCTCCGCCCCGATGAACTCAGCTATGAACTCATTATTGGGGTTCCTCAGAATCTCCTCCGGAGTCTCAAACTGCAGGAGTTTACCCTCCTGCATCATCAGTATCATGTCTCCCATCTTGAGGGCTTCGTCCATGTCGTGGGTGACGAATAGAATGGTCTTCTTCACCCGCTCCTGCAGGTCGGTCAGCTCATCCTGCAGCTGATCGCGCGTGAGCGGATCCAGAGCACCAAACGGCTCATCCATGAGCAGGATATCCGGATCCACGGCCAGGGCGCGCAGTACTCCTATCCTCTGCTGCTGACCGCCACTGAGTTCGCGCGGATAGCGATCCAGGTAGACGCCCGGATCCATTCCCACCATATCGATCAGTTCGCGAGCCCGTTCCGTCTTATCGGATTGACTCCATCCCTCCAGATCGGGCACGATCGTGATGTTCTGTCCCACGGTCATGTGCGGAAACAGGCCGATCTCCTGAATTACATATCCCATCGTGCGACGAAGCTTAACAGCATCGAAACTGCTGTGATCCCGCTCGTTGACGTATATCCTCCCAGAGGTAGGCTCAATCAGACGGTTTACCATCTGCAGTGTGGTAGTCTTGCCGCACCCGCTCGGCCCAATGATGACGGCCAGCTGCCCATCCTCCACCGTCGCAGTCAGCCGGTCCACGGCCACATGTTCGCCGCCGAAGACCTTGGACACCTCGTCAAATCGAATCATGCTGGTATCACGCTCCCGTTCCTTTTGGAAAAACCGGTACTTCTGGATCGCGTTCGGCGGCAATCGCCCGGCGTTAAGGGACTGAAAACGCACACCCCTCACGCCGCTGACAGAGACCGCCTCTCCCGGCACTGCCGGGACGCAACCGTAACATCCCGGTCAGATCACTATCACAGGCACTCGGATACGCGTAGAACAGATAAGGTGAGCGACGCATACATGGTGGAACCGGCGCCCATCAGCCCCAGAAACAATGGGGACGGGCACTACATTCGCCGGCCCGACGATAATCGACCTCAGTGGTCGGGATATAATGGGTATTCGTCACCCATTCACCCGTATCCTGCTTTCTTTTGCTCTTCAGCAGCGCAAACACTATCCGGGTGCACATCGGCATCGGCCGGGCACCTCACTGGTCGGGCGAATCTGCGCGCGGCACGTCAGCTGTTAGCATCCTTGTCGGAGTGCAACGGGCGAGCGGGGTGCATCGCTGCCCTCGGGCTTACCGCCGGCAATCCTGTCGCTGGTGAGAGAGGATATGACTGCCATCACAAAGAAGTATAATATATTGAGCGGATGATACTGGCACAATCCTCAGGGTGAATGTGCGGGCGAAGGCCAACGTCGCACCAATGATTTTCGTGTGCAATGGCGAATTCTGCCGACAATACCGATGCCTGGTGATCGGAAGACCAGCCGGCGTGTGCAGCAGACCGGCCCACCCCACCAGCAGATTCTGCCCGCCAGCCTCGAGGCAGTCCGCAAAAGTACAGCGCGGAGATATTGGACACCACTGCCCATGCCTGCTGTGCGACATGAATGCCCTCGCACAGGATCACAAGGGCGCATGAGCCGGTGACCAGCTTCTGTGCTGAATGTTGGGAAGGGAGGTGTTACCTGTGGCCAAGGCTGATCTGGTTAAGAGATTCCTGGCGGCACTGATTGACGGAGTGATCGCCAGTGTACCCGGCGTGATTCCGGTGATCGGACCGATCGTTGGCGCAGCCTATATTCTCACCAAAGATGCGGTCGTCTACGAACTGACCCAGAACGAAGACTTCCGGAACCGCAGCATCGGCAAGAAAATCATGAATCTGGAAGTTGCCCTCGTAGGTGGAGAGGGCACCATTGATTGGGCGATCTCCATCAAGCGGAATATTCCGCTCGCCATCGGCATGGTCATCGCTATCATTCCCATCGTGGGTTGGATCCTCGGAGCAATCGCTGCCCTGATAATCGGGGCTATTGAAATCATACTGGTTCTAACCGATGCATCGGGCCGACGACTCGGGGATAAATTTGGTGAGACTCAGGTCATAGAGGTCGCGCCACAAGAGAGTCCGGCAGAAGCCGCGGCAACGGATCACCCGCCGACAGCTTCCGCACCACAGGCGGAAGAAGCCGAGGAAACCGACACGTCAGGCGAAGAGGATGAGGAAGAAGACAGGACCGAAAGCTAGCTCTGACCGGCAGAGCTGGCGGGGGCAATGCGCGACAGGGGGTTCACTCATGTTCGCGTGGTTTGTCACCCGCCAGTGGGCAAGAATCTGCAACCTTAGCGGGATGCAAGCGGGGTTCACCACCCCAGTGAACCCCGCCCACTATCCATTTGCGCGGCTAATGCATATGGTGCGTTTTCTCCGGCGGCTAGCCATCGCTATAATGGCCCCCCCGATTCGATCTATCTGCCGGTACGGTTCATGCCTGGCCTTCCTCCGGTTCCATTTCATTCTTTGCGGGATCAAACAAACGCACGGGGAAAATATCGTCAAAGGGCGTCTCCGTGGCCTGAAAACCCTGTTCCAGCATCTCCTTGTTGGGAGCCTCCCATTCGCAGAAAAACTTCTGATCGGAAAAATCGCAGTAGGTTCTCTTCCATTGGACATCCTCCGGGACCTGCTCGGCTATGGAACTGGTAGCCTGCAGCCACTCCTGTTCGGTCAGGGGCAGCGTGTGCACCACCATGAAACGGGGCATACTTTCACCTCCCATCATAGACTCAGTGAGACGCGTACATGCCCTAAAGCGGCCCACGATCACTGGACAGGCATCTCCGGCGGCAACGGCGGAAGTAGGAGCCCGATCCTTCACCGGGCAGCTGGCGGCTGCGGGAAGCGGATTGTCCTCCAACCATGCGCGCACCTCGGGTACCACTGGGCGACGGATATGGGACCGGACAGCAGATGTTGTGAGAAAAACTGCGGAGTGCAATCACAGCAAAGAATGATCTCATGTCCCCACCATATCATGTCTTCTCTGTTGGCCGCTGCCGGTCCTGCCTCACACATGCAAAGATATGTAGAATCATCCAGACCGGGTCGCTCAAATGCATACGGATGGATATTCAGAGACAGATTTGCGATTGCCACACGGATATGCAGGCCCTGGGTTGGACCGCTGATGGATTCCTCTGCGTGTTTGATTCCCATCCATTCCAGGTGGCCAGAAGACGGGGCAAAACTGGGTGCCCACGCTCCGGTCGTGAGCCCGACCTGGACACTGAGATAGGCTGACACGCCTCCAAATCCAGCGAAGGAGTCAACCACTTCTGGATCTACGGTGTCAGAGATGTCATCAACTCTCTGCTCGAGGGGGGGGGCTGCGGATCGAGTACTACACAAGTACGATGCTCTTCAATTGCAGGCTGCCCGGCATGGATGCGGTGGACCAAGGATTGTGGCGGTGGAGCCACTACCGGGGGAGGCTGCCTTCCCCTTCCGCCTGAAGGCCACGGTGGTGATGACCGACGGCCCGGCTGCGTGTTGCAGCGAAGCATACCTCATTCCCTCCACGGCCCTCCCCCGGGCTTCCGTGCCCTTCGCCCCCGATACAGTCAGTGGACATGCGCAGGCGTCTCGCCGGCATACTGCCTGCAGTGCATCTCCTTCACCTGACCATGTCTCTCTGCTCGACGGACGAACCGGACCCGGATCTGCTGGAGGGCAGCACTCCCCTACTCTTTCGCACAATCTGCTTACCTTGTCTCGGGACTGCTCATCTATTGCACGGAGAGCGGGACGGGCACCCGGCGCGAGCGCCCGACACTTATCACTATTCCTCACGCATCCGCTCGAGCAACTCGACTCCGGCCGATGCCACTTCGCTGTCCAGCGGGCCGATGCGCAGGGGGTTGCCCACGCGCCGCCGGAGAGTCAGAAATTCGCCAGCATCGTGCGAACGCCTGCCTACTTTCACGATATCCGCAATGGCCATTTTGGTTGTGCTCTGACCTAGACGCTTTTGCTCAACCAGACGTACTTCCTCTTCCTCAATTACTGCATATCCCTTAGAGTCAACGTAAGGCATCTCAAATGGCGGCTGAACCTTTTCTTCTCCGGACATTCCGACTCCCCCTTTCGGGTATTTCACGCTCAATCATCAGTACATTTTACGATACCAGTATATTATCTATTCGACCTGACGCTGGGAATATCCTCTGTGCCGCGGACATGATCCCTGGGCACTGCAGCCGGACCTCAGAGCGCAGACCGTTGATGCCAGAGCACGAACTGTGCGAAAGATCAATCTCCCGTGCAGCTGAGCTGCTGCCACTCCCACCCATCCCCCGCAGGCACCACGTGCCCCAATCCCGGGAATGGCAGATGAAAACCGAAGATGAGAGCCTCTTCTCGGGCTGCCTCTCTGAACAGATGCCTCCTTGCGTCCAGCGCCTTGTGCGGAGATATGTCCACTCCCATATACCATTCCGGCTCCTGCATATGCACCGGATGGACAGCCGCATCGGAGATGTACAGCAGGTGTTCGCCACCGGAATAGAGGGCCACCGCCAGATGCCCCGGGGTATGACCCGGAACTGGAATGGTCCTGATGCCGGGCATGATGTAGGAGTAGCCGTCTATCAGATCGAGACTACGTCGGATGGCAGTGAGTTTATCCCGTGCGCAATGCGTGAGCAGAGAAACGATGTCGTCATCCAGGTCCATGTTCCGCAGTGTCGTCTCTGCCCTGTCGGAAGTCCAGAACTCCCATTCACTGGCGCTCAAGACAAAACGGGCATTGGGAAAGAGAAGCGCCCCACCCCCGTCCGCAGCTCCGCCGATGTGGTCCGGATGGGCGTGCGTGAGAATGACCAGATCAATGTCCGCAGGGGCCATCCCCTCGCTCTCCAGGTTGGGTATCAACCGACCGGCGTCAGGGCCGAGGACATCACCGGCACCAGTGTCAATCAGAACCACCCCATCTGCTGCCCGCACCAGCAAACAGGTATACGGGTTAACCCACTCCCTCCACGTCTCCAGCTGCAGACCGCTATCAGCCAGCACTTCCTCGAGGCGTTGCTCTGGAGCATTGGCAAACAACAACCTGGCCGGTTCGTGGTAGGTGTGTGTTCCGTCACTCACCGCGGTGCAGAGAAAACTGCCCACCCGAAATGAAAACAGTGTGTCACTCAATTTCACTTCCTCCATCCCATTGAGATCATCGCGGTCGGTGGCATACAGGCCCACACCTGCCGTCTTCCCGGAGCAGCTAAGCCGCTGCACACGGCCCGCGGAGAGGTCGATGTATCCCGAGCGCGATCTGCGGACAATCGGTGATTGCTGTCGGACTCCAGATCCGGCAGGGCTGCTGCAGGGCCGTGAGAAATGGTAGCAGATCTGCCCGCTCCGCATGGACACGAGCGCTGCCTGAAATGGGTGCGGTGACAACGAGTGCGAGTACACAGGTGAGCGCAGCACTGACTACTTCTCCCTTAAACATTCATTCAATGTGAAGACGGGAAATTCCTGCCCGATACAGACCCAATGGGTGTCGTCACTCGCGGCAGTCGTTGCGCTGTGCCTGTCGATTGGGTGGGTGATAGTCGGTGCGGGAGCATGCAGCGGTTTCGGGGAATCGGACGACATCCAGGACGATGTCCCCGCGGACCGGGTATCGCTGCGTCGGTTTCCTCCACCCTTCGCGGCGATCTTGGCGATCTCAAATCATATTGATGGCATAACGGTGGAGGAGTTCCGGGAGATCCACCGGTTCTTGAACACGCGGGAGGAGATCTCCATGGGAACGGGTCTGAGGCTGGACTTCGCGAACTCTTTCGAGAGTTCGGATGGGGTATATCAAGCAGCAGGATAGTGGCTACAAGATTCCGCAGATGGAGGTAAAGATGACCACGATGTGCGAGGGCAAGGAGGAGCTGCCCTCCGGTAGGAGGCATCTATCCCATCGTCAGACAGTGGCCGGCATTATGTCGGGCAGAGATCTTTGCGAGCGTCTGACGGAGCTTGCGAGCCGTCACTGGTATCTGGCACAGGAGCAGACTGTGGTAGGTGATGGTGTTAAGTGGATCAACAAGGACGGGACGATCTCGTGTTGGCACATTGCGGGCGTGCACTGTGGATGAGATTATCCGGAGATGCCTCCGTCTGGCGGGCCAGCGAGGGCATGATCGGGTGATCAGCGGTCCAGGCTCCTTGCCGGCAGGACATGTACAGTGTTGTCTATCCCATTCGGCAAGAACTCGTCAATCAGTTCCTTCCGGTTTGCACAACCGCTCTTTCGCAATATGTTTCTCACATGATACTTCACCGTGTTGATGGATATGAACAACGATCCGGCAATGTCTCTGTTGGTGTTGCCCGCCAAAAGCAGCTCGCATACCCTCGTTTCTGCCTCGGTGAGGGTAGCGAGCACGTCGGGCCGGGATACCTGTTCCAGGATGCTTACAGAATCCGGCGACTGTCCGTCGGCAGTCTCGGAAAAACCCCTCTGGGAGGGAGAGAAGCGGGAGATAATTACCGGGATCAGGACAAACAGCAGTGCCGCGCTCAGTACTGAAGCGGTGGGCATGCGGTCGGGGGAGCGCAGGACGGCGAGATCGGAAAGAACGCTCACGGTCCATATCGTCCCCACGTTCAGGGCCAGGCCAATAGCGATGACCCGTGAATGACCCCGGCTGGCCAGGTAGATGAGAGCCAGCCAGATGAAAGTATCTGCGAATGCGGCACCGATCATAATGCTGATGAAGCTGAGGATCCAGGGCAGCACAACTTGGCCCGGCTGCAGCAGGGCCAACGGCAACAGGGCCAGGCCATATATGCTGAGCGTTGCCGCCGGCAACACTTCATATCTCCGGGATGCCAGTATCCCGGCAAGGATGAATGCCAGGATGTAGGGCCAGAAACTCAACCACCCCAACCCCGCCCATCCCTGCACGGCGGGTATGATCGCACCATACAGCAAGCCTCCCACATAACTGGCAGAAATGATGAACAGGAGAAGCGGCCAAAGAACAATCCACCGCTGGGGAGCATCCTCGGCAACATCCGTGGCCTCCCCTTCCAGAGCCCGGGAACCCAGGAGAAATGATACTGCCGCCAGGGCCGCCAACGCATAAGCCCACACGGGGTTGCTCGCAGTAAGGGTGGCAACATAACACAGCAGATTTGCACCAATCACAGCCACGATAAACGGAAAGACCCGCCTCTCAGTGCTGGCGAGAAAGGAGGTCCAGGTCAATGTGGGGCCAGCTGTGGCCATTCCACTGAGCGCCATGAGAACCGTCGTCAGGTAAATCCATGGACTCAGCCAGGAAGCGACTGCCAGCGTAACGGCAGCCAGGGATGAAAAGTCGGCGCGAAATGAGCGATGCTTCCCGCGCCAGGCACACAGGACGTAGCCCACCGCCAGTCCCAACACGAAGGAATGAGTCCCCAGGGGTGCCTGTTCCTGCAGCAGCTTGCCCGCCAGAGGGCCGTAAAAGGGAAAGACCAAGGTCCAGCCCAGCACCCCCAGGCCGCCGAGGACTCCCGTACTCCTCCAAGCAATTCCGCTCTTCTTCATATGATGACCTCTCGCCCGCAAAATATTTTCTACCAAGTGTAAGATGGCACAAGTAATGTTCGATCACCTGACAGCTTATTCCACAGTTGCACCTACCCCAATACTACCCCCAAATTCATTGCTTAACCACCCCTGCGGGATGGGGAGGTCTCCTCATTGCCAGTGATAATCTTATGATTGGGTCTATTCTCCAAGATGCAGCCCTATCCACCGGCAGATTGGGAGGTGAAATACTTCGCAAGGTGGGATTGCTTTCCGCTTGTACTGCAGCCCGTCGTTGGTCGACCCTGGCGGCAGCTACCATTGCAGCCAACGAGCAGTCACCTGCATATTGAACCGCCTGCAGTCAGTGCAGGGGGCAAATTTCATCCCGAAAACACTCCTGCCACGGTCGGTTCCTCATATCTTGAACCTGCGGCCCGAGGCTGCATCGTAATGGTCATAAGACCTGCGCTCGATGTGCCGCACTCTGGTGAAAATGACCCCCTGCACCGTGTGCTGGAGGCGTGCGGAAGATTCCGCCGGGATGTTGAGTCGAACGATCCAGGCACCGATGCTGTTCTTTGAATGGAAATAGAAGGGAGTTGTGAGCATGGTGAGACGAAAGAAAAGTGTCCTGGCAATTGCTGTGGCACT
>PUMM01000023.1 GCA_003551365.1 Clostridia bacterium | reverse complement strand
GGATTCGAACCAGCAACCCTCCGGTTAACAGCCGGACGCTCTGCCGTTGAGCTACCGTGGAGCATAGATTGTCGTCCTGCCGAATGCAATAGCAATTATAATGAACGATACCCACCGAGTCAACCCCGACACCGCAGGCAGTTCAGGACTCATTCGACATAGTCTTTGAGGGTTCCGCTCCGCTTCGGATGGCGCAATTTGCGCAGCGCCTTGGCCTCTATCTGCCGTATGCGTTCCCGGGTCACCCCGAAGACTTGTCCAACCTCCTCGAGCGTCCTGGGCCTGCCGTCATCCAGGCCGAAGCGAAGTCGGAGTACCTTCTCTTCCCTGGGGGTAAGGGTATGCAGCACATCCTGCAGCTGCCCCTTGAGCAGCGCGAATGAAGCGGCATCAGATGGCTCGCGCGCCTCTTCATCCGGGATGAAGTCACCCAGGTGACTGTCCTCTTCCTCCCCAATGGGAGTCTCGAGCGATACCGGTTCCTGAGAGATCTTCATTATCTCTCGCACTCGGTCGGAATCCATGTCCATCTCTTCACCGATTTCTTGCGGCGTCGGCTCGCGCCCCAGTTCCTGCAGCAGCTGGCGGGAGACTCTTATCAGCTTGTTGATCGTCTCCACCATGTGCACGGGGATGCGGATGGTTCTGGCCTGGTCCGCTATGGCCCGCGTTATGGCCTGACGGATCCACCAGGTGGCGTACGTACTGAACTTATAACCCTTGCGATAGTCGAACTTCTCAACCGCTTTCATCAAGCCCAGGTTACCCTCCTGGATGAGGTCCAGAAACAGCATACCGCGACCGACGTATCGCTTGGCAATGCTGACCACCAGTCGGAGGTTGGCCTCCACCAGCTTGCGTTTGGCGTCCTCATCACCTTCCTCAATCCGCTTGGCCAGGTAGATCTCCTCATCCGCACTCAGAAGGTCGACGCGCCCTATCTCTTTCAAATACATGCGGACAGGATCGTCGAGGGATATACCCTCGGGCAGATCGAGTTCAGAGTCGGTGGAGTCCTCCGCGTCCGGATCCCCTTCGATCTGCACACCTTCTCGCTTCAGATGGCGATAGATGGCCTCGATCTCCTGCACGCTCAGATCAATCTCAGCCAGCGCATCCATTATATCCTGATAGGCCAGAGACCCCTCTTCCCTGCCCTCTTCCAGCAGCTCCTGGACTTCGGGCAGTGCAAGAAGCTCCTCCTCGGTGGCGGACCCGGTATCCACGTCGGGAGTCTCCGCACCCTCTTCTTCTTCCGGATTAACATTTTCTCGCGTCTCAGCAAAAGTCACGCACCATCACTCCCACTGCTGGTGGATATTGTCGTCACTATCTACGCACCTTCAGCTCGGTCAGCAGATCCATCTGCTCCTTCAGTATCTCGGACGGGATCTTCTCTCCCCGGCGTTCTTTCTCCTGCATTATATTGCTTAATTCCTCAACTCGTCGGTGTTTGCGCCGGTGCATCAGGGCCTGGACGCAATCGGCAAATGCCCGATCAGATCTTCCCGGCGGTACCTCCTCCATTGCCAGTCGGGCGGCCAGGCGCCTGTCCTCTTCCTCCTCGCAGTTTCTGATAACAGCGTCGAGAAGATCGTCCTTCTGTGCTTCCCGCATTTCGAGGATCGTCTCCAGGACACGCCGATGCGATTCGTCCTCAAAATCCGATGCTCGAAGGTCCTGTCGCACCCTTGCAAAAAACTCTCCCCGATGCATTATCAGGCGCAAGATTTCCCTCTCGGCTCGCCAAGCACGCCAGGCAGTCGATCTTTGCTGCAACGGTTCCGTACCGTAATTTTCCTTAGTATTATGTCTATCTGCGCTTCGTTTATGCTCCCTGCCCTTTCTACTCCACCGACGGAGCTGATCCCGTACCGCTCGCTCCGGTACTTTGAGGCGCTGGGCTGCAACTCGTATCCGATCCCCTCGCACCACAGCATCCGGTTCCGACATGATCATATCCGCCACTTCTCGGAGAGCCTCAGCTTTACCTTCCGGTTCAGCGATATCGTGTTTCCGCTGAGCCTCATCCCAGGCAAACTCGAAACTGGACTGCGCCTCCTCGATGTACCGGGCAAAAACCTCTTCGCCGTCAGCCGCCGAGAGCACATCATCTGGATCCTTGCCCTCCGGAAGGCGAACCACTTTGAGGCTCATTCCGCTTCCGGCGAAACTGCTGATACTCCTCATCACCGCGTCCGTACCCGCACCATCTGCATCGTAGGCCATCAACGCCTCATCCGCATATCGGTCCAGAATGTGCACCTGATTCGGAGTTATGGCCGTACCCATTGATGCCACAGCTTCCGGCCACCCGTGCGCCACACACGCGAGGACATCCATGTATCCTTCGACAACTATCACCCGACTCCTGCGCCGAATTTCTTTCTTCGCCCTGTCCAGCCCATACCATATGCTGCCCTTGTTGAATATTGGGTTCTCCGGCGAGTTCAAGTACTTGGGCTGTCCTTCGTCCACAACTCTGCCGGCAAACCCCACCACTCGTCCCCGAAAATCACATATGGGGAAGACTATGCGGTCGCGAAATACGTCGAAGTAGTTCCCCGTACGCTCACTGGTCTTCACCAGTCCCAGCAGCTCGGCCGCCTTGAGCTTCACCCCCCGGGAGCGCAGAGCCCGTATGAGGGCATCCCAGGAATCCGGTGCGTAGCCCAGCATATATTCTTTCTGCATGGACTCAGAAATACCTCTACCGCGCAGGTACTTCGCCGCCCTCATCCCGTCTTCCCGCTGCAGCTGCTGGGCGAAGAATGAAGCGGCAAACCTGCCCACCCGGAAGAGATACTCCCTCACCTTCTGCTCGCGGGAGGGCTCGTCCCTCCCGGCTTTCCCCCTGCGGGGAATGGAGATGCCGGCGCGGTCGGCGAGGATCTGAAGGGCCTCGACAAAAGAAGCACCCTCCATCTCCATGACGAAATTGAAAATATCGCCTCCCGCATGGCACCCAAAACAGTAGTATAACTCACGATCGGGGTCCACTGTAAAGGAGGGGGTCCGCTCATCATGAAAAGGGCACAGCGCGACCATATTGCTGCCCTGCTCCTTGAGCGTAACATACTCTGAGACGAGTTCCACCAGATCATTCCCCTCGCGGACTCGTTCCACGACCTCACGGTCGTCGTTCACACAATCCCCCCTGCCACTTGCCCGTGTGCACATCGCCGCCAAATAGTTCTGGGGCGACAGCGCCGCCCCAGAGTGCAGCAGTATATGTGTGTTCTTCATCTGCCGGTGCGATTCCTCCCGCCGGCCTACTATCGATTAGCCACAGTCCTCGGCCTCCGCCAGTGCCGAATGAGCCGCTGCCAGCCGGGCGACAGGTACCCGATAGGGGGAACAGCTCACGTAGTCCAGACCAGCCAGATGACAGAACTCGATGGAATCGGGATCTCCTCCGTGTTCGCCACAGATGCCCACCTTGAGGTCGGGTCGGCTGTTTCGGCCCAGCACCAGAGCCTTCTCCATCAATCCACCCACACCCTTTCTGTCCAGCACGGCAAACGGGTTCTCCTCCAGTATCCCCTCTGACAGGTAGACGTGCAGGAATTTGGCCTCGGCATCATCCCTGCTGAATCCGAAAACTGTCTGGGTAAGATCATTGGTCCCAAAGGAGAAGAACTCGGCCGAAGCGGCAATTTCATCTGCGGTCACACAGGCCCGCGGAACCTCAATCATCGTCCCCACTGTGTAGGAAATCCCCACTCCCTCTTGTTCTTCCACCTCATCGCCTATACTGCGAATCTCCTTGGCGATCTCATCAAACTCGCGCACATCACTGATGAGGGGCACCATGATTTCCGGCTGCACATCGATTCCATCTCGCACCACAGCAGCCGCCGCGGCAAATATGGCCCGGCTCTGCATGGCGTAGATCTCGGGATACAGAATGCCCACCCGGCAGCCGCGCTGGCCGAGCATGGGATTAACCTCCTGCAGGGCGATGGCTCGCTGCAGCATCTCTTCCTTCTCCGCCAGTTCTACACGCGAACTACCCTCTTCCCGCAAGGCAGCTATTTCCGCTCTGATATCGGCCTCATCGGGGAGAAACTCATGCAGAGGCGGATCCAAAAGCCTGATTGTAACCGGGCGGGCTCCCATCTCCCGGAATATGGCCTCAAAGTCCTCAGTCTGCATGGGCAGGAGCTGTTCCAGTGCCCGCTTCCGATCCTCCGAAGTGAAAGAGACAATCATGTCCTGCATTACCTTGAGACGCTCAGACTGCATAAACATGTGCTCAGTGCGGCACAATCCGATGCCCTCGGCCCCAAACTCCAGCGATTTGCGGGCATCAGCGGGTGTGTCGGCATTGGCACGAACCCCGAGGCCGCGAATCTCATCCGCCCAGGAGAGGAACTCCTCGAACTCTGGCGCCACCGTGGGTTCGATGAGGGCAATCTCACCCTTGAACACCCGCCCAGATGCACCGTCTATGGTCAATATGTCCCCTTCGACAATCTCGGCGTCCCCAGTCCGGGCGCGGCTCTCCTCCAGGTCTATACTCAGCACCTCACAGCCCACCACACAGGGCTTGCCCATGCCTCTGGCCACAATTGCAGCATGGCAGGTGAGGCCACCCCGGCTGGTGAGTACGCCGTCCGCTTCCACCATGCCGTGAATATCGTCCGGTGTGGTTTCTGGCCGGACCAGGATTACCCTCTCCCCGCGGGCACCGCGTTCCTCTGCCTCGTCGGCGTCAAAAACGACGCGTCCGCAGGCCGCCCCGGGTGAGGCACCGAGTCCTCTGGCCACCGCGTCAACATCCGACTCCGGGTCAATACGCCTGTGCAGCAGAACCGCCACATCTTTCGGCTCGACCTTACGGACAGCCTCTTTTTTGCTGATGAGGCCCTCCTGCACCATGTCATAGGCAATCTTTACGGCCGCCAGGGCCGTTCGCTTGCCGTTCCGGGTCTGCAGCATAAATAGCTCCCCGTCCTCCACGGTGAACTCTATATCCTGCATATCCCGGTAATGAGCCTCCAGGGCCATGACAGCCTCTTCCAGCTCACGGTAGACATCGGGCATGGTCTCACTGAGTTCTGACACCGGACGCGGAGTCCGTATGCCGGCGACGACATCTTCACCCTGGGCATTGGGCAGATACTCGCCATACAGCTCGCGCGACCCATCCGATGGATTGCGGGTAAACAACACTCCCGTACCGCACCTGTCTCCCCGATTTCCATAAACCATGGCCTGCACATTCACTGCCGTCCCCATTTCATCCGCAATGCCGTGTACCCTGCGGTACACGCGAGCCCGCTCATTGTCCCAGGAACGGAAGACCGCCTCGACGGTGAGGACCAGCTGTTCCCAGGGATCCGCAGGAAACTCGCAGCCCGTCTCCCGACGGTACAGCTGCAGATAGCGATCAATGACCTCCCGGAGGCCCTCCGGGGAAATCTCATGATCTCCCCGTACTCTTTCACCGCTGCGCACGTCCTGCAGTATCCGCTCAAACTTGGCGTGCTCTACCTTCTTGACCACGTTGCCAAACATCTGAATGAGACGGCGATAACAGTCAAGTGCAAATCTCTCATCAGAAGTGGCTGATGCCAGGCCGGCCACGGTCTCCTCATTCAGACCCAGGTTCAGTACCGTATCCATCATTCCCGGCATGGACACAGCGGCACCAGAACGGGCGGATACCAGAAGTGGATTGGAGGCACATCCCAGCTGCATGCCCCGTTCTCGCTCCAGTCTCTGCAGGTGCTCCTTGATCTGGCGTAGTATTTCCTCCGACATACCGCCCGTGCGGTGGTACTCGGCACACGCATCGGTGGTCACAGTGAACCCGGGTGGGACAGGAAGATCCAATCGGCTCATCTCCGCCAGATTGGCTCCCTTCCCCCCCAGTACTTCTCGCATGCCAGCTCTACCCTCGTCGAAGAAATACACGAACTTCCGCTCAGCCACTTGGCCATTCTCCTCTCCGAATGATCTCCAATACAGTGGTGGCCGTCTCCTCAACGGCTTTATTTGTCACATCGATTACCGGGCAGTTGAGCTGCCGGAAGATGCCAGAGGCAAATTCCAGTTCCTCGTGAATCCTGTTTATGTCATCGTAATTGGAGGATCGGCTCAGGCCCAGTCGGCGAATCCTCTCCCGTCGTATTTCCCGCAGCTGTTCCGCCGCAATGGTCAGGCCGATTACGCGGTCGCGGGCGAGAAAAAGCTCGCGCGGAGGATCCACTTCGGGGGCAAAGGGGTAATTTGCCGCCCGATATTCCCGGTGCGCAAGGTACATGCACACGGGAGTCTTCGATGTACGCGACACCCCCACCAGCACCACATCCGCCTTGAGAAAACCACGCGGCTCCCGCCCGTCATCGTAGCGGACGGCAAACTCCACCGCCGCCACCCGTCGGAAGTAGCGATCATCCATGCGGTGAATTATCCCCGGTTCCTGACGCGGTTCCCGACCCAGCAAATTCTGCAATGATGACATTACGGGTCCCATGATGTCCACGGCAATGATATCTTCCTCCGCGCAGCGCCGATCAAGGTAGTCGCGCACCTCGGACACCACTAACGTGTAGATCACCATACAGTCGTCGCGGTCATGAATGCGCTCCAGGGCTTCGTCCACCCGCCGGGGAGAATGAATGAAGGGGATACGTTCAACGTCCACGGTCTCCGAGTTCATCTCGAACTGACTGATGGCCGCACGGGCCACCGACTCTGCCGTCTCTCCCACCGAATCAGATACCACGTAAACTGTGAGTTCCGCCAATGCCTGCTACGACCTCCCTCTGCTTCACCCGGGCAGCCTGCTCCAGTCCATGGGCCGCGAAAACATTTCGTCTATATGGGCAAGAAGCGCCAACCTTCTCCGTCTGACCTGCTCATCCGGATCCATGATCATCACCGAATCCATAACCGCATCGACCGGTTCCCGCAGACTGGCCATGCGCCGCAGGAAATCCCGATATCTACCGGCATCCAGCAGTTCTTCCACCTCCGGCTTCAAGCGCAGGAATTCATCACACAGCTGCCGGGTCTCGACTTCGGTGAACTCCTCCACCTGCAGCTGCAGATCTGAGTCACCCCGATCAGCCAGGTTGTGACATCGTCGCCAGGCCACCAGAAAATCCTCCGCCCGCCCGCAATGCTGGAGAAAATCCTCCACGTGCTCGGCCCGGGTCCAAACGTCTGCGATGTCATCAAAACCGGCCGCCAGGATTCCCTCCGTGAGGTGCTGCGTGTACCCTGCCGCCCGCATCATCCGCACCATGCGGCGGCGCAGAAACCGGGTGAGCCCCTCCAGGGCTTCCTCTATGTCCGCACCCCCGGACGCCCCGTGCGCATTCAGTGCCTCGCGCAGCAGGCCCCGCAACGATATCCCGGGAAGAACGCTGAGAACCCGCACAATACCGGCGGCTGCACGTCGCAATCCGTAGGGATCCTCCGATCCACTGGCACTGAGCGAAGCCAAAAAGCCGCCGGTGAGATCATCCACCTTATCCAGCAAACTGAGCCACAGCCCCATCTCCGTCTGCGGCAGATCATCGCCGCGGCCAGTCGGCCGGTAATGCTCACCTATTGCCCGACAGACTCGTCCATCCTCTCCATCGACCCTAGCATACTCCTCCCCCATCACACCCTGCAAGGAAGGAAACTCCGTAACCATCTGCGTTACGAGGTCGGCCTTGCACAGCTGTGCGGCACGATCCAGGAGTTCGTTCGAACTTCCGTCGGCAAATCCGCAAGGGGCAGTCCTTCTGACCAGCGTCCTGAGTCGCTTCACCTTGTCCGCGTAGGTGCCCAGTTCCCTGTGCAGCAGTACATCCTCGAGCTGCTCGGCATGACGGGCCAGGCTCGTTTCCGCATCGTCCTTCCAGAAGAATCTGGCATCCGCCAGTCGGGCGTGCAGGACCAGTTCATTCCCCCCCCGAACTGAGTCGACCATATTATCCGTACCGTTTATGACCGACAGGAAATGGGGTGACATTTCGCCAGACGAATCCTGGACCGGGAAAAAACGGAGGTGCTCCTGCATGGCGGTCACCACAACGACGCGCGGCACGTTCATGAACTCGGTCGGAATGTCACCACGCACCACCGCCGGGTGCTCGACCAGATAGGTGACTTCATCGAGTAATGTCTCGTCCAGAAGCGCCTCACCGCCGACCTCCTGCGCTCTTTCGTGGCACTGCGCGACGATTTTTTCCCGACGTTCGCGATGATCCACTACCACTCGGGCATCGGCCAGCACCTGCAGGTACTGCCCGGCAGTGGGCACCACGGCTCCTTCCGGACGAAAACGCGGCCCCCGCGTGTGACGTCCCGCCACAGCGCCGGCATACTCCAGCGGAATGACTTCTTCGCCCAGAAGGGCAAGGAGCCATCGGACCGGCCGGACGAAGGCATACTCGCCCCGCCCCCAGCGCATGGTTTGCGGAGGGCTCAACTCGCTCAACGCTCCCTCCATTACCTCTGCCAGAGCCTCTGCGGCCGCCCTTCCCGGACGACGGTGCACGGCGTAGACGTACTCACCCTTCTCCTCAGAACGGCTCTCCAGCTCCTCGACAGCTACGCCCTGACTGCGTGCGAAACCTTCCGCCGCCTGGGTGGGCAGGCCATCCTCATCATAGGCCACATCCACAGACGGCCCTCTCACTTCATCACTCATCTCCTGCCCCCGGGGTGGCACCCCGTCAAGCAGAGTCACCAATCTCCGCGGCGTGGCCAGGGTCCGCACCTCCCGGACATCAAGAGAGACGCGGGATAGACCCTCTTCCACCTCGCGCTGCAGCTGCTGCATCATGTCCGGAAGAAAAGCAGCAGGAATCTCGGCGCAACCCAGTTCCACCACCGCCGTGCGCAGCTCGTCCGACCTATTCACGTCATCTCCACCCCCCGATCGCCCGAACAGTGCCTGGCCAGATACAGATCTGCGCAGCGGCGACTGAGATCGCGAATCCTTCCTATGTAGCTGGTTCTCTCGGTGACACTCAGGGCTCCGCGCGCATCCAGCAGGTTGAACAGGTGTGAGCACCGCAGTACATAGTCGTAGGCGGGCGCCAGAAGTTCGGTCTCCAGGGCCCGAACCGCTTCGCTCTCACAATCAGTGAAGGAGCGCAGCAGCATGGCTACATCTGCCACTTCGAATGAATACCGGGAATGCTCGTACTCCTCGGATCGGTATATGTCACCGTAGGTGAGATCCTCGTTCCACTGCACATCAAATATGTCTGTCACACCCTGCAGAAAACAGCACAAACGCTCCAGACCATAGGTCATCTCCACCGGAATGAGAACCAGGTCGCGTCCGCCGACCTGCTGGAAATAGGTAAACTGGGTTATCTCCGTGCCGTCTATCCAGACCTCCCATCCCAGTCCCCAGGCTCCCAGGGTGGGTGCTTCCCAGTTATCCTCCACAAACCGAACATCGTGCGAGCGGAAGTCGACACCCAGGTGGCGCAGACTCTCCAGGTAGGTCTCCTGAATGTCCTCCGGGGATGGTTTGATCACCACCTGATACTGCCAGTGCCGGTACAGGCGAAGTGGGTTCTCCCCATATCGCCCGTCGGCCGGCCGTCGCGATGGCTCCGGGTAGGCGACAGACCGCGGGGCGGGATCCAGTGACCCAAAAAAGGTGACGGGGTTCATGGTACCGGCCCCCTTCTCCAGGTCGTAGGGTTGGCGCAGCGCACAACCCTGCTGACTCCAGAACTCGTCCAGCGCAGTCAGAACATCCTGAAAATTCATATGCAGCCTCCTCAATCGTTGCTCCCCCGGTCGAAGTACGGTGAACATTTGCGCCAGGCCATCTATCCCGCTCTGACTGACGGCGAGTTCCTCACTCGCCATACCGGGGACAGATCCCGGGAGCAGCTGCCGCTGTCGGTCGCACAATGCCCCACCGCTCCCGAATACCGGGGCGATACCACCGCGAACGTACAATCACTCAGCAGGCGGGGCAATCGGATGGTTCCTCTGGCCCGAATGCCCCGTGAGTTCAGCATATCGCCCCTCAAGCGCAGGCGGGGGTTTTCGGGCTTGCCGATACAGCCCACCCAATCACCTCCGCCACATATCGACCTCTTCCAGTTTGTCCAACGCGGTACCTCCATTTTGGGCAGCATTATCGTCACCTATTCAGATTAGCATATCCAGAAAATATCGTGAATTCACGCGTCTGTCCATCTGGTACTCGAGATAGTCGAGAAACGGGGTGAGCAGTCTGCAAAACGAGGGGTCCCCTCCGGAATATTCGGCAAGTCTGCGCGGGTGCATACGGGACAGCTCGAGGGCCCATTGTCGATCCGTGGGGCTGAGGGGGGCCCCATCGGCAACCGTTCCCGCCGTACAGGAATGACAGAGAGCGCCGCCGTGGCCATAGTAGAAATGCACCCCGCCCTCGAGTTTCAAACCGCATTCGACGCATCGATCCAGCACCGGCGTGAACCCGGCCACCCCGGCTGCGCGAATCACGAAAAACAATATGACTGCTGTGGCCGCCACTCCGACTGCCAGGGCGCGCAGGCTGGTGAGCAGGAGAAGGTAAAGGGGTTCATCCTCCTCTCCCTCCTGCCCGAGATAACTGGCAATCTCAGCCATGCAGTAGGCCGGTCCAAGCAACTCCGGCTCAGAGCGCACGCGGCGCAGGCTGTGGATCACATCACCACCCTTCACCCCGTCCAGGGTTCTCCCTCTCCATACATCCAGGCAGACACAATCAAAGGGTTGGGTGACAGAAGCCAGTTTGCTCTGTGGCTTCGCCGCCCCGCGTACCACCAGACGAAGGTTACCGCGATCCCGCGTCAGCACAGTGACCATTCGGTCGTTTTCACCGAACTTGCCGCTATTTAGAATGATTGCCTCAACCGAATAACCGCCGCTCACAGTCGCCGCCTCACTCTCGATCCGCCCTGACACCCAGCTCATCCAGGATTGACATGTTCTCACGCCAGTTCTTCTGCACCCGGACGTGCAGATCCAGGTATATCTTAACCCCGAGG
Source organism: Clostridia bacterium (assembly GCA_003551365.1). Lineage (GTDB taxonomy): Bacteria > Bacillota > Sulfobacillia > SLMV01 > SLMV01 > PWGR01. Next base: position 1,456 of record PUMM01000023.1, on the reverse strand, counting down.
AGCAGCTCTACCTCCCGGCGGCTACGCTCCCCGATGGCGCGGATCATTCTCCCGCGACGCCCTATCAGAATTCCCCGCTGCGATTGCCTCTCCACCAGTATATCCGCGGCGACATAGTGACGCCGTTCGCCACGGTCCTCCATCTGAATGATCTGAACTGCCGTGGAATACGGAACCTCCTGTTCGGTCAGCTCCAGAATCTTCTCCCGGATAAGCTCGGCCACCTGAAAGGAAGTGGGCTGGTCGGTGGACATATCGACGGGATAGTAACGCGGACCGCCCCGCGGCAGAAGCTTCAACAGTTCCCAGCGCAGGATATCGATCCCATGTCCGTGCAGAGCGGAAGTAGCCACCACTGCAGCAAAATCTCCCAGCTCGCGATATTCGTCAATCCGGGCGTCACGTTCATCGCGGTCCACGAGGTCCAGTTTGTTCACCACCAGCAGTGCGGGGGTATCCGACCGCGCGATGAGCTCTGCGCAATGCGCATCCCCGGGGCCGGGCTGCGGCCGCGATCCATCGACGACGAACAGAACCACATCCACATCATTCACGGTGCGACTCGCGGCTCGTACCATGTGCTCCTCGAGACGATCCCTGGGTTTCTGAATACCCGGTGTATCCACAAAGACTACCTGGGCGCTTTCAGTGTTCATTATGCCGCGAATCCTGTTGCGCGTGGTCTGGGGGCGTCGGGAGACGATGGCCACTTTATTGCCCACCAGCTGATTGACCAGCGTGGACTTGCCGACATTGGAAAACCCCACCACAGCTGCAAAACCGGAGACAAAGTCATCCTCATTCATTGCCATTCGATCCCCCTTTTATGTCAACATCAGCTTCGGGCGGGACGATCTGAATCCACGTCTTCCCCTGTCGCAGGCGCAAGGACGAACCATTCTGGTGAAAGAACTGCATCGGGGAGTGAGGCTCCATAGCCCACTCTATCTCGCAGGCCTCCCCGCCACTGATGAACCAACCATCGCCGCCGGCAAACATATCCATGTGCAGCCTTCCCTCCGTATCCCCGGGCTTCGGCCAGCTCGGTACTTCCACGACCAGCACATTGGCAGCGAAGATCTCTCCCGAAGAGGCGTCCGCATGCGGCTCATCACCTATGTATCGCTGGTATATGCCCCGTTGTCCGTCAAAGCGATAACGTACAGTGTAGCCAGCGGATCCGGGATAACCTATTTCCACATGGAGGGCTTCCCTGGCATCCGGGCTGACACTCCCGCTCCCCCGGGCGAAGCTCCAGGGGGATTCCAGTTTCTCACTGCGCTCCATGTCCCGCTCATGCATGGATTCGCGAATCTCAGCCACCGAGGCGAATAGGGTGTGTTCGTAACTGACGCCCTCTCTGTGTTGCCGGAAGAAACCCTCTGCACCCCAGAGATCATTGAAAACGTCCATCTCTCTGTCTTTGATCTGCCTGTAACCCTCGGGGCTGGCCCCG
>PUMM01000200.1 GCA_003551365.1 Clostridia bacterium | reverse complement strand
TGAGGTCGGTCATATATCTCGTTCCGGTTGTTGAGATCGTTTTGTTCGTTTCACTCGTTGTGTTCAGTGCGTTCGATGAGAGTATTTCGCTCGGTGAAAGGATTTCCATAGTGTTAAATCCAACTGTTCGTTTTGCTCATTGAGTCAAACTCACTCGTTTCTATCAACTCTTTCATTTCATTCGTTATACTCGTTTCTTTCGTTTTGGCCACTGTATATAAAAACTGACCAATCATCCTGAATAGTTCTTTCCTCAGAATACATTCGATGAATTCGTTTTATTCGTTTTATTCGTTCCATTCGTTATATTCATTATCGTCGTTCTTCGTGTCACCGAGAGGAGACGAGGCTCCACAAGAGACGAAGGGAGAAATCGTGCTTAGATTAGTCGAGTAAGGTTTTTAACTGTTACCGGATTATTGGTAATCAACAGATGTATGAGGTACTCGACGACACGGCGGCACAGGCCATTCTCGCCATCGAAAGTGGTGAATCCATTCGCCGTGTCGCCCAACACCTTCACACGCCGTACGAGACGGTGAGACAGGCAGTCAACCGTCTCGAAGACGCAGGCTACGTTACCTATGACGACGGCCTCTCCGTCGTCGACGAACGCGTGAGAGACGCCGCATTCGAGCTCGTGGCTGCCAGCTCCGGCGTCAGTCCACCTTCGATTGAGGAGGCATACGTCATCCCACAGTTCAGTGACCGGCCGTACGCGTTTACGCGGATCGACGCCGTCTACGTATGGACCCAAGGCGGTTATCAAGTCGGTCGTGACCCCGATGACTACCCGCTTTTCTTGGCCGTCCACGAGCAAGACATCATCACTTGGGAGACGTTTTTCGAGTCGTTCGACCTGCCCACCGCATTCGAACGACAGCCCCGAAACGAGTTGGATAGGTCGCTACAGATCGTCCTTGAGCCACGCCCGTCACTCGACGTCAATCACGTCGAAGGGTACCCGGTAATCCCGAGAGGTGAGACGATCGAATATATGCGTGAAAACTACGCCCAGTTCCAGTCGGCGCTGGCGATGCTCGATCGGATGTATGAGGACCTTGACCTCGGCGTCGCATATCGAGAGACTGAACGGGCACAGACATGAGCTTCAACAACCGGAGTGACGCACTCATCGAACTGCTTGAGGAACTCACGCAAGCGGGGCGCGAGTACGTCCTTGTCGGCGGCTACGCTGTCTCAGTTTTTAACGCACGCTTTTCAACAGACCTCGACATCGTCGTCGCACCAAACTCCAAGGTAGAGTTCGTCGATTTCCTTGAACGACGGGGGTTCGAAGAAACAGATAGTCACGCCAAAGAGTGGTTCTACGACACCGAAGTAATCGAGTTCGAGAAGCGACTTACGCCGCAACAGCCGATTGGTTTCGATCTGCTAGTGAACGGGCTTGGTTGTCGACAGACGGAGGCTCAGTGGTCATTCGACTACCTGTACGATCATAGCTATCAACAAGAAGTCAGTGGAGGGACAGTAACGACGACGGCCAGAGTCATCGAGGGAGCGGTTCTCGTTGCGGCGAAGCTCCATAGCGGTCGTGAAACAGACCTTCGAGACGTTCTAGCAGTCGCAGAAGCAATCGACCTCGATACAGTCACACCTCATCTACGGCGGGGAGACGAGACTGCGCTGCGAGAACAACTCACACATGGGCTGGAGATTCTGGAGAGTGATGAACTCAAACATGGGTTTCGAAGTGATTTCGGCGCATCAGCGGTCTCGATGGAGACAGTGGCAGCCCTCCGAGAGTATCTGTCTGGGCAAGTCAACGAACTAAGTTGAGACTGAGACCGAATATTGTACGGTTGTAACACGAAATAAGAGATGAGTGATACACAGTGGCCGACTCTCACAGAAGCAACGATTAGGGAACTATCTAGATCAACGTCCTACGACCGTGGACTATCCTACTACAAGCGTGGTTCAGTCAGTGACATGGTTCGACGTGGCGAGACAGTTCGAGCTGAAGTAGAAGGAAGCCAGTATCAGCCCTACACGGTTAGACTCAAATTCGACGACGCTGGCGTCGCACGCACGGACTGCTCATGTCCCTACGATCACGGTGGAATCTGCAAGCATCGAGTCGCTGTGTTGTTAACCTGCCTCCGAGACCCCGAAACCGTCAGCGAAAAACCGCCGGTTTCTGACCTGATTGCCGATGCTGACAGAGAGACATTGCAGGAGTTGATTGTTGAACTCACTGATAGCCACCCAGAAATGGTCGACTGGATAGAACCCTACCTTACGACGACACCTGAGGCGGATGCCGACACAACCGTCTCAGTGAACACCGAATCGATCCGTCAACAGGCCAAGCACGCGCTCCCAAAGCCGGGCCAGCCGGGACACGACGATGCCTACGCCGAAGCAGAACGGATGGCGTCGGAACTCGACAAGCTGGTCGATCAAGCACATCAAGCACTGGACGCTGGCGACAGCGAGACAGCACTCGATATCCTCGAAGCTATCACCCATGTCTTGGCGACCAACCGTTGGGTGGGCTTACTCCCACACGATGTCGACCACCTCTACAAGACGATCAAAACTGTAGGTGAGACGTTCACAGAAGCAATTCTGATGGCAGACTTAGATGAGAGCGAACGCGAAGACTGGGTAGATCGCCTTACTGAATGGGGCGATAGCATACAGCATTTCACCGGACGGCCCACGCTGTCTGTAGCCGCCG
>PUMM01000113.1 GCA_003551365.1 Clostridia bacterium | reverse complement strand
TTGCAGGGGCTTAACTGCAACAACCACCCAAATATTCACATGTGCTTTGATTATGGCACATACGTTTTATGTGTTCAACAGCGATTCATCCCCGCCCGTTTCACGGGCGAGGCTTTCTCGCTAAAAATCGGTAATGCCGAGGGGTCTAGTATCTTTCATTTGATGCCCTCCCGTGGCTCATTTCGCCTGTCTCCCTTCAGGGGGAGAATACGACCCCACCTCACCCCCAGCAAATTATTCCCTGTCATAACTCTCGGGGTGGGTCGCATTCAGCGGCGCACCTCGACCCCAGTGAATGCTGGTGCGGGGAGAAGGCAGCACAAGTCACGGTAGCGACAGGCGGTGTAGTGGCAGTCCTATCGTTTGGTGCTCCGCTTCCAGGTTATGATACGTCCCTGCCCGAACCCCCATCTGGGCCAGCACCCTTACATACATTGCTTTGCTGCAATTCTGGCTGTCATAATGGCAGTCGGTCCACCCGCCGGGCTGTAGACCCATTTTCCTGCGGCATAAACATCCGGCAATGCGGTTTGCACTGAACTGCCCATCTTAAACATGCTGGTAACCGCAGGGATTTTCCCTTCGAAGGACCAGCCCACAATAGAGCCCTCCGAACTGCCTACCCGCTTATAGATGGACCAAGGAGAGGCGGAGAAACTGAACAACACCCTGTCCTCAAGATTGGGGTAAATGCTCGACGAAACAGTCATTATAAATAACTCCTCAACCCGCCTTTTGAATTCCTCATACCAGCCTCTGGCGCGAATCCGACTGGTCAGCGCATAATCAAACAGTGTGCTAATAATGATGCCCGTTTTGCCCGGAGGTGCTGCATCGGGGTCACGAAGTACGGGTATCGATATCTCAAAGGTGTTGTACTGGCAGAACCTTTCCAGCCAGGCATACAGATCGTGCTTTTGAACAGTATCCCAGCGCTGCAATAGGGTTTGCAGCTCAGTGGTATGTACGGTTCCCAACCCTCGGCGGTTCGGGGTATAAAACACATGGCCGCTGGCCTTATCACGAAAGAACTCGGGCGGCAAATCCGCCGCAAGAAATACCGAGAACACCGATTCGGCACCTTTATGGGCCAGTATTGCCTGCTTTCGGGTTCGAAATTTGTCTTGCGACTGCTTCGCTATGCCCTCATCACTCGTCATGGCATATAGGCCCTTCAGATCTGCCGTCCAGATCATCTTGTTATACCGATACTCGTTCCCGGCCAGGTCTTTCAGCCTCTTGTCGTGTGCATCAACGCACGCAATTTCTGTCTCATAACGTATCTCGCCTCCCCGCGCCCCGATAGCTTCCACCATTTCCTGTATAAAGGCGCCCACCCCGCCTTTGGGGTAAATGTAGTCGTTATACAGGGCGAAATAGCTCAAGGCAAAAAACACGGGGGTTCTCCGGAAGAAATGCTGGCCAATAATGTCCTTGAGGGACTGATTTACAGCCAACATGTCCAGATAATCCTCGAAAGGAGTGCCCATTCTGGTAATACGGTACATAGTTCGGATATACTTGAGCATCCAGGAGACAACTGAGGGAGCCATAGCCAGCACATTCCGTTTCTTTTTGGCAAACAAGGGGTTATCAACGCCATAGAGGACTTTCATATCCTCGACTATTTCACCGATGGCCTGGATGATCCTATCTACCTCATCTTTGTTTTCAGGGTACAGCTCCTTTAACACATCAGCATAGGTGTACAGACTTTGCTCCCCATCAATCCTGAGCATTCTGTCTTCAATTCCCACGGTGATGGGGTTTGCCAGAATGTCAATGTCCAAGGCAAATTCCTTTATGAGAGGTTTTACCAGGCCTGCGTTGACCAACCCCCGAGCCCCAGCTTCAAAGCGGAAGCCACCCCGCTCAAAAGAGTTCATCAGCCCCCCACATTCTTCGTTCTTTTCAATCAGGAGCACATCTTTACCGTTATGAGCGAGGCTTAAGGCAGCGGTCAGACCTGCGATGCCGCCGCCCACAACAACTACGTCCTTCCGAATCACAGTGCTACACCCTTTTCACGCAGTAGCTCTCTGGTTGTATTCCAGAGGGCTTCCGCTGCAGCCAAATCCCGGGCTGGAGGCGCCAGTTCTTCTTCTGTGGTCAGATGGAAAAATTGATCACTGGTATGTGTCACCTCTGGAGAAGCCCCGAGATAGTACAGGGCCTCGGCGGAAGATTCCGGAGAGCCCGAATATTTATCGATTATGTTCTTCTTATACCATTGGTACAATATTCCGTTATCCTTGCCAGACTCCGTCCGGACGACCCCAGGATGCATCGCGTTAATGGTTACGTTATAGGGGGCCAGTTCCTTGGCGAGAACATGCATAGACAAAATCTGTGCCAGCTTTCCGGCTCCATAAGCTTTAACACCGGAATAGCGCCGCTTCTTCCACTGTAGATCTTCGAGATCTAGTCCCCACACTGCAAAACGATATGCCTCTGAACTCACCAAAATGATCCTTCCTGTACGGTCCCGCCGATATTTCGGCATGAGCATCTTGGTGATAATTAGAGGGCAAAGATAATGAATCACAAAATTGGCCTCCAGGCCTTCTGGAGTTTCTGTGCGAGATGCAAAATGCACTCCTGCATTGTGGATCAGCACACCTACCGGTTCTTCAAGGGACAGGATATATTGCCCCACTCGCTGTATATCTGCCAGAAGTGCCAGATCCGCAATAACACATTCTGTCATGGCACCGAATTCTTCATCCATTTGCCTGCGGACCTGGTCTGATTTCTCCGGATTTCTATTGACCATAATGATATGGGCACCCATAGCAGCATATTTGCGGGCAGTATGATAACCAATGCCCGCGGTAGCCCCGGTTATGACAACAAGCCTATCCCGGAAAGACTCTGTGTTTCTCCTGGGATGCCGTTGCATGTTGTTTATCATTGCGAAGACATTTGACCACCTGTATTGGGGCCAATATTTTCTTATTGCTGACTTCATGACCGATCAGCCCTTTGTGCGCATTTTTCAACCAGTCATACAGCTACTATACAGAAAATTAGGTATATATTATTGAGGATGACCTTTATTTGCTATTGTACTGTATTAGATTGTATGGTTCAATATCTACTATGAAGACAAAATATGTTTTGATTGCATTTTTAGTTATTATGGCAGGAATGATAGGTTTTGGTGTGTTTTATCGGGAAACCTTCATTGCTCTTCTCAGACACCCAGCCATGTACAATCACGCCCGCTTTTTGCACATTGCGGCCGTTACCCTGTTCTTTGCCAATGCAGTGGTGGGTATATTATGGGAGCAGCGGAGCCTTGCCGCCGGCAATAGGGAAGTAATCCTGCATACCTACAACACCGTCTCTTTTTTGGACTCCCGTTTTTCATCTCCCCTTATCATACTTTCGGTACTGGGAGGGCTTTCCCTGAGTTTGGGTGTTGGAGAGCTATGGCAGATTGGCTGGCTATCAGTGAGTTTTCTTCTCTTCTTACTGTCCGGCATCTTCTGGATAGTTGGGGACATTCCAACCCAGTACAGGATAAAGCAATCTATCTCTTGCCTTAAACCAGAAGATCAAACACTTCCAGATGAACTGATCCGCCTCCTTAGACTGCGTTGGTGGATCAGCATGGCTGGCGTTTTTCCCCTGGTCATTGCCTTCATATTAATGGTGTACAAGCCGGAAATCACGGCGGTGGCAGACTGGTTCCGATAACTGAGCGGTTAGGAACTGTCATTTCCGTGCTTTGGCACTGGCAATGCTTGTTGCCCTGCTGGCCACCGGATGCTCAATAGGCTGAATCCCTTCATATGTCCCGATGGTGCAGGATCTGGCACATTGATGCCTGATGAGAGTAAACACTCTGTTCCTCATAACATCACAGCGCACTACTCACTCCCTGGCTCCTGTCCTCGGCAATTGTCAGGTTGTCACTCTGCACCATCAGGGATCCGGAAAGCGACTATCGCGCGAGCTGGGCGTTCCGCATCTCCTGGTGACTCTGATGACGGGGAAATGGCAGTGAACTTCATCGCAAAATCCGGGAGTTTTTCGAAAGCCTGCGCACCGTAGACACCGCTACACCGGTAATCTCTTTGACTCTCGCCGGAGCCAATCTGCAGATGGGCACAGCTCTGGCAGTGGGCGTGATTGGCATCGTGTATCTCGTGTCCCGGCTGGCGGTAAAGCTGCTCAAGTCGGCTCTGACACTCGCCAACTGTGAACTTGTCCCACGTAGTGGCCGGCATATAGGCTACGAGCACCGGGAGGTGATCGGATATATCAACCAACCAGATACCGGACTCCTGTTCACCCTGCAGGTCGACCAAGTAGAGGGATTCGGCACACGACTGCAGTAGGAGTGATCGAACCCGACGGTGCTACAGCGCCACTTGCGGTGTAATTGCGCGGACGCAAAATCCACACCCCCAAGTAGGGAGCAATCCCGGCCTCTCCAGGGGGCGACGAGAAGAATTGTCCTATGAAGGGAGGGCTCGATAGCGACGCAGCACAGCTGCTGCCCGGGTGCGGGAGGTATGCTGTACTCACTGACGAATAGGAAAGGTACCCCTTAATTACCTTGCTGGAAAATAACCAGAAACACCTGAGGAGGAGATAGCGTGGCAGACAGATTGCCCCGCCAGCTACAACCCAGTGAATTGACCCGGCATTGTTCCCCGGAGTCATTTGCCCCTACCGACACCGGGAAGGAAGAGGAAGCTATACTCATAGGGCAGGAGCGAGCTGTGCGCTCAGTGCAGTTCGGCCTACATGTAGCCAGTCCAGGTTATAATATATTTATGGCCGGCGCTCCGGGCACAGGCAAGAGGACCTTTGCCCGAACTGCCACACAGGACGAGTCCAGGGACATGGACACCCCACAGGACTGGTGCTACGTCTACAATTTCGACGACCCCACCTCGCCCTGGGCTCTGTCTTTGCCTCCGGGGCAGGCTACCGACTTTGCGACCGATATGGATGAGTTGATCGAAGACGCCCGCACTGCAATCCGCAATGAATTTGAAGGCGGCGAGTTCGAACAGCGCAGAAATGAACTCATAGAGGACTTTCAGAAAAAAACCAGCGAAGCCGTGCGGCAGCTGGAGGAGGAGGTGCGAGAGAACGGATTCGCCCTCCAAAAAGGAGCGGGAGGTTTCGTTCCCGTTCCCCTCAATGACGCAGGAACTCCCATGAGCAACGAGGAATACCGCGCCCTCTCCCCGGAGCGTCGTCAGGAGATCGAGGACGCCGGAGCAGAGCTACAGCCCCTGGTCAGAAGGGCCACGCGGGAAATTCGCCAGCTGGAAAAAGAGGTCAAGTCCTCCATACGCGATCTCGAACGGCAGGTGGGCTCATTTGCCGTCCGCCCCTTGATAGAACAGCTGCAGGAAACATATTCCGAGGCCCATCGCGTGTGCGAGTATCTGGAAGCCGTGCACGACGATATGATTGACCACCTGGACTACTTCAAAAGAGATGAAGAGGAATCATCCGGAGGACAGCAGGCCTTGTTTCCACAACAGCAGCAGGATAGCGGGGCAGCGCTGGATCGATACAAGGTCAACGTCCTCGTCAACAACGCCGAAACCGAAGGCGCACCCGTGGTCGAGGAAGCCAATCCGACGTACTACAACCTGTTTGGCTCCGTAGAGTACAAGAGCAGCATGGGGACGCTCACCACGGATCACACTCTCATTCGCTCTGGAGCACTACAACGGGCCAACGGAGGATTCCTCATTCTCCGAATAGAGGACGTCCTCACCAGCCCATTCAGTTGGGATACCCTCAAACGGAGTCTGAAGAATGAAGCCATACGGATTGAAAACATTGGAGAGCAGTACCGCATGGTGCCGACCACGGGTCTGAACCCCGAGCCCATACCCCTCAATGTGAAGATCATCCTTATAGGTTCTCCAATGTTCCACTACCTGCTGTCCACCTATGACGATGATTTTCGCAAGTACTTCAAAGTCAAGGCTGACTTTGACGTGCAGATGGAGCGAAATGACCATTATCTGAAGCAGTACGCCCAGTTCATCAGCAACGTTGCGCAACGAGATGATCTGCTGCGGTTCAATGAAACGGCCATTGCACGCATAGTTGATCACAGTTCACGCCTCGCCCAGGATCAGAGCAAGCTTTCTGCCCGCTTCAACGAAGTGGTGGAAATCGTCTACGAGTCTGACGCCTGGGCGCGAACTGACGGAGCCGACGAAGTCAGCGCCGAGCACATCGATAAGGCCGTGCAGGAAAGGCGATATCGCTCCAACCTGGCCGAGGATCACATTCGGGAAGCCATTGACCGCGATAAAATCATGGTCGACACGGAGGGAAGCGTCGTCGGTCAGATCAACGGACTTAGCGTATACAGTATGGGCGACTACTCCTTTGCCCGGCCCTCCCGCATAACGGCAAATGTGTACATGGGTAATGAGGGCGTCGTAAATATTGAAAGACAGGTCAAGATGAGTGGATCCAGCCACAGCAAGGGCGTGCTGATCCTGTCCAGCTTCCTGTCCGAGCGGTTCGCCTATGATAAGCCGCTGTCGCTTTCCGCCAGCATCACCTTCGAGCAATCCTACGGCATGGTGGATGGTGACAGCGCCTCGTGCGCCGAGCTGTACGCCATTATCTCTGATCTGGCCGATGTGCCCCTGCGGCAGGATGTCGCCGTCACCGGGTCGGTGAACCAGAAGGGCGACGTGCAACCGGTGGGCGGCATCAACGAGAAAGTGGAGGGTTTCTACTACACCTGCAAGGCGAGGGGACTCAATGGAGAACAGGGAGTCATAATACCCGACAAAAACCTCGACAACCTCATGCTGAACGATGAGGTGATCGAGGCCGCGGAGGCCGGCAACTTCCACGTCTGGGTCATGCAGGATGTGCGCGAGGGTCTGGAGCTACTGACTGGTATGCCCGCCGGAGACCGCACCGAGGATCGGGGCTTCCCCGAAGACAGTGTTTTCGGCAAGGCTGACCGCCGCCTGCGTCGCATGGCCAAAAACCTCCGTCATTTTGCCGCCGACGAAGACGCGGAAGATCAGGAGGAGGAAGAAGACACCTCCGAAGAGGACGACGAAACGTCAGAGCAATGATGATCACCCTGGAAAGGGACATCCTGTTCTGATATGCTATCAAAGCAAATGGACGTAACCCCGGCAATGAGGAGTAGCGGGCGAGGCACAGCGCGATCACAGCGAACGGGAACTGGTGAGAGCCCGGGACCGCACCTCGCTCTTCCCGACTCTGAGCCTCCGGCGAGGAGCCGGACGGATTGCCCCCGATAGAGGGCTTAGAGAGTCGGCAGAGACGTCTGCCGAAATGAAGGTGGTACCGCGGCGCTTTCCGTCCTTCGCGGGCGGAAGGCGCTTTTTTTGTGGAAAGGAGTGTCGATATGGACACTGAATCCTATGTCAAAAGCATTACTCCGCAGGATGAGAACTTCTCCCGCTGGTACACAGATGTGGTGCGTGGGGCAGAACTGGCTGACTATGCACCGGTCCGAGGCTGCATTGTGGTGCGACCGCACGGATACGCCATATGGGAAAACATCCAAAATGACCTGGACGCACGATTCAAGGCAACCGGCGTGCAGAATGCATATTTCCCCATGCTGATCCCCGAGAGCATCTTCGCCAAGGAAGCCGAACACATAGAGGGATTCGCCCCTGAGGTGCCGTGGGTCACCCACGCCGGGCAGGAGGAGCTGCAGGAACGGCTGGGGATTCGTCCCAGCTCAGAGACCATCATTGGTACCATGTTTGCCAAGTGGATCGAATCGTACCGCGATCTGCCCATGCTCATTAATCAGTGGTGCAGCGTCATGCGATGGGAGAAGGCGACCTACCCCTTTCTCCGCACCTCCGAGTTCCTGTGGCAGGAGGGACATACCTGCCACCGCAATGAGGAGGAAGCCCGCGAGCGAGCCGAGATGATGATAGAAGTATACCGATCATTCATTGAGGATACCCTGGCCATCCCGGTGGCAGTGGGCTTGAAATCAGAGAGCGAAAAATTCGCCGGTGCCGTCGATACATTCACCGTCGAGGCACTGATGCGCGATGGGCGCGCCCTGCAGGCCGGAACATCTCATTATTTGGGCAGCGGATTCGCCGGGGTGCTGGGCATACAATACCTGGATGAGGACGGACAGTTGAAACCCGTGCATCAGACCTCATGGGGAGTATCCCACCGCCTCATCGGGGGACTGATCATGGTACACGGGGATAACAGAGGTCTGGTGCTGCCGCCCGCCATAGCGCCCGTGCAGGTGGTGGTGGTTCCCATCTATCGGGATGACACGCGGGATGCGGTGCTCAGTGCCTGTGCTGAGCTGCAGAGTGAACTGGACGGAGTACGCATTCACATCGATGATCGGGAGGAGCACACCCCGGGGTGGAAGTTCAACGAATGGGAGCTGCGCGGCACTCCCCTGCGCATCGAACTGGGACCGCGCGATCTGGAAAACGATCAGGTGATGATGGTGCGGCGGGACAACGGAGAAAAGACTCCCGTTCCCCGCAAGGAGCTGGCGCAAACCGTAGATGATATGCTCGGTACTGTGCAGGAGGACATGTACGAGAGGGCCCGGCAGTTCCAGGAGGATAACACGCACAGGGTGCAGAGCATAGAGGAGCTGGCTGCTCTGGTGCGGGGAGAACGCGGTTTTGCGCTGGGTGGGTGGTGTGGTGATGACCGGTGCGAAGCTGATATCAAAGCAAACACCGGGGCAACTATACGATGCCTGTCATTTGGCGAGCATCAGTACGGATCCGGAACCTGCCTCAGCTGCGGTGAGCAGGATGTGCCGGCCGTGATCTTCGCCCGCGCCTACTGAGACCAGATCAACCGGGCCGGCCATCACCCTGTAAGGCGAGATGGCCGGCCCGAAGAATAATCTGCCAGGCGCAGGCTATATGTCAATTCTGGAAGTCGTCGTCTTCGTCATCCCCGATCATATCCTGGGTAACCGCTGCCATATCCATAACCATGTCGGAGACGTATATGGGGACTTCTTCGCGAACGGCAAGGGCGATGCAGTCACTGGGACGAGCATCGACTTCCATGACGCCGCTATCCGTCGATATCTCCATCTGACCGATGAAAGTCTCTCCGCGCATGTCATGTACCATGATTCTCTGCAGCGATCCCCCGAGACGCCCGATCAGGCTGAGCATCAGGTCATGGGTCATGGGACGAGGCGGGGCAACTCCTTCTGCCGCCATTGCGATGGACGATGCCTCGGCAAATCCTATGCCGAGTACCAGCATCCGCTCACCGTCCACCTCGCGCAATACGAGCACGTTTCCGTCGCCGCGCGGGGCCATGCCTACCGTCACGAGATCCATTTCGATCATTTTGACAGCCCCTCCCCTCAGATCCTCTGGTTGCGCATGTATATTATGCGCAATCCTTCCAGCGTCAGATTCGGGTCGATTTCCTTGATACTTCGACATGCAGGAGCGATGACTCCTGCCCAACCACCCGTGGCAATTACGTGCCGGAGTGGTCCAATTTCCCCCTGTATCTGATCCACGACGGCATCCACTGCGCCGGCGTGGCCGCTGACAATGCCCGAACGCATGCTCTCTCCCGTGTTTCTGCCCACTGTCCTGCCGGGAGAATACAGGTCCACACGGGGCAACCGGGCTGCCTGCTGAAACAGCGCCTCGCTGGATATCCCGACACCGGGCATAATAATGCCCCCAATATACTTACCCTCAGCACTGAGCACGTCAAATGTGGTGGCCGTACCAAAATCAACCACCACAGCCGGGCCACCGCATCGCACCTGCGTGGCTGCAGCATTGGATATGCGGTCGGCTCCGACCTCGCGCGGATTGTCGTACTGCACGTCCACTCCCGTTCTGACCCCGGGGGCAATCTGCAGGGGCTTCAGACCCACGTAACGGTCAAACATCTTCTCAAACGCATCATCCAGCGGCGGGACCACGGACGCATATACGATGGCCTCGAGCGCATCAAGTTCGACGCCATTGGTGGAAAACAGTGTGCATATGTCGATTCCCAGGTCATCCGCCGTCGCATTCCGCCTGGTCGCCAATCTCCATCGCTGCAGGAGTTCATCTGCTTGATAGACGCCGATAGCGACGTTTGAGTTCCCCACGTCAACCGCAAGTAGCAACCCTCTACCCCTCTCTGTGTGCCAGACGTCTGCTCAGCGAACGATACACCAGGATTGTCACGACCACAGCTACAGCTGCCTCGGGCAGGCCGTGCACCACTGCTATAACCGCGCTGGCGGGTGCCGGTAGCACACCACGGAGTGTGACCAGTGTCAACACTCCCACAGTATTAGTCAAGCTCCCTGCCAAAGCCCCAGCAATCACCGGGGCATCCTCTCCCGACAACAGCCGGAACAGAAAAAGTGTCACGGCCAGGCCGACTGGGAAGAAATACAGATAGGTGGCAGCGCTACTATCCAGCCAACCCAAATACTGCACAGCGGTTCGGTAAGAGAGGTCCCATACCAGCAACCCCGTCGCCCCACAGATGATTCGCCGCCAGATCTCATTGTGTGCCGCACGGAATGCGTAGTAACTGAGCACTCCGATGAGTATGCGGGGCACAAATGCGGTGAGCGGCTCAATGAACATCACCTGGGCCATCGGATTGGCCGGGGCCACCACCGCCCTCCAGTAGCTGACGGCGCCGAACATGAGCCCAACCAGCGAACCAAACAGCGGACCTTCGATGAGAGCAGCAATGATGACCGGGATGTGCAGAATGGTCGCTGACCCGGCCGGCGTCGGAACCGGCACCATGCCAAACGGCGTGAATCCCAGTGCGGCAATCAAGGCACCAAGCAAGCCCGCCAGGACGTAATGCCGCAGAGTAAGACTTTTCATCTTTTCAACCTCCCGTTCCGGCTCCTTGCGGATGACGGACTGGATTAATCAACCCAGGGTCCCGGACACAAACCTGCATGAAGATCCGGTCTCGTACATACACGAGTACCGGTACTTCGAGGCCATATAACCGTGAACCCCGCCATATGTTATCTATTTTAGTCTTCCGGAGCCACAGTGTTCAATGCCCCCCGGAAAGCTCACCGCGCAATATCCCGATACGCCGGTATGGTGCCTCCACTCTCTGCGGCGCACACACCGCGACGGATCGCTGACGCCACCACCTGCACAGCCGCCGCACCGACCCGGTCGGTGTGCACATTGAGCTCGCCCGCAGATACCGCAAAAACAATATCTCCGTCCATGGAAGTATGGCACGGCCGAATACTCCGCGCCAGGCCATTGTGCGCCAGTCCGGCCATGCGCGAGCACTCCGTCTTGTCCATCTGAACGTCCGTGGCCACAACCACCAGCGTGGTGTGGCCACTCTCCTGACGGGCCATCCCTCCCCCGATCAAGAACTCTTCCGAGTTCTGGAATCCGGAACCGTCCCGGGTTCCCGCCAGGATCTTCCCCTGTTCATCTACCACATCCCCCACGGCATTGACAACGGCGAGCGCAGCCACAATACCCCCGCCCTCGAGAGAAACTGCCGCACTGCCCAACCCACCCCGCATGGCCCGCTGCATACCGGCCAGCTTACCGACGGTGCAGCCGATACCCGCACCCACTGAGCCCTGCTCCACGGGGTCAGGAACCGCACCCGCACAGGCACTTTCTGCATCGGCGGGCGAGGGGCTGCGGGGAAGGCCCACGCTCAGGTCAAACAATATCGCCGCCGGAACGATGGGTACTACGTGTTCACCCACTCGTACTCCTTGTCCCCTCGCTGCCAGATACTGCATGACACCGGCTGCCGAATCCAGCCCGAAGGCACTGCCCCCGCTCAGAACAATTGCATCCACCCGGGTAACAGTGCTCGCAGGACGCAATGGCCCCAGCTCGCGGGTCCCCGGAGCTGCACCCCGGACGGAAACCCCGGCAACTGCACCGTCCGGCGGGATGACCACGGTCAATCCAGTCATTGCATCCCGATCCGTGCTGTGCCCCACCCGCATGCCCAAAACTGCGGTCAGCGTGTCATTCATCTATCCTCTCCTCCACTCTCCAGGCGAAGGCTAACATCTCCCGCCCGAACGCCTGTGTATGACCCATCCATCCGCAGCACGGTGAGTGCGCCATCCTCCTCAACGCCACAGGCCACTCCCACGTATTCATCGCCCCCGGTGATCACCCGTACACGCTCACCAATCAGCACACAGAGACGCCGGTATCGCTGCAGGAGTCGGCGGGGACATTCGGCCAACACGCTATGCTCGAGATCCAGGTTTCTCTGCACCGCACGCAGCAGAAGCTGCACCTCATGCTGTCCATCACAGAACGGTGTCCCGCAGGCTTCTGCGAGGTCCACCGGTCGCGGATCGGTTACGGAATCCATCTCGCCCAGATCCACCTGAACATTTACGCCGATGCCCGCCAGTATATACTCACCGACCGTCTCGCACAGGATTCCACCCAACTTGCGCCCGGACCACCACAGATCATTGGGCCATTTCAAATCGCACTCCAGTCCGAACGTCTCCCTGACGGCTCG
>PUMM01000187.1 GCA_003551365.1 Clostridia bacterium | reverse complement strand
CGGAACTGTTTCGGACGACGTCGGACAGGCAGTTCAGGAAGTCAAGGCCGGCAAGGTGGAATATCGGACAGACCGGCAGGGCAATATTCACGTCCCAATCGGTAAGCAGTCCTTTTCTGAGGAAAAACTGCTGGAGAACCTGCAGGCCCTGCTAGAGGAACTGGTACGGGCCCGTCCCCCCGGTGCGCGCGGTAGGTACGTGTTGAGCGTGACGGTGGCGAGTACCATGGGACCTGGCGTGAAAGTCAATCCACAGATTCTGGTTCCGGGTTGATAATTGCGCCGCACTGTTATATCGTGCAAATGTGACCTGGCAGAAAAATTGAAGTCGCCCCAGACAGTAGGTGCGGGTGCGCATAATGACGTCTGGTGAGACGTCGCCTACCGAGGCAGCTGGCGGAAGGACCTGGAGTCCCCGCGCAAAGTGTGCTCTTGTGGCCCACTGCCTCGGCAGCGGGCCTTTTTAATCTTTTGCTGCATGCGGGCGATCTGCACTGTGAATGAAGCGGAGGTGATGGCACCGGAATGGTAAGACCCGAGAAGATCAAGGAAGTTGAGAGGCTCACGCTGATGCTGCGGGATGCTTCGTCGGTTGTCCTCGTGGATTTCCGCGGTCTGGATGTACAGAAAGCGCAGGAGCTGCGTGAGGAATGCCGCCAGATAGACGTTCAGTACCGGGTGGTGAAGAATACCCTGCTGAGCCGCGCCCTGGATGAGGTCGGCATAAGCCTGGATGACGGGATGCTGGAGGGGCCCACGGCCCTGGCCCTGTCATATGACGACCCGGTGGCTCCCGCCCAGAAGATCAAATCTTTCGGCAAGGAGCACCGGGTGCTGGAGATCAAGGGCGGTATATCTGACGGTACAGTTATGGACAGTGAAGAGATTCGCCGTCTTGCTGATCTGCCCTCGCGTGAGGAGCTGTTGGCCAAAGTTGCTTACTGCTTCGCAGCTCCCATGACCAGGACAGCACAGGTGTTCGAGGCACCCATGCGCGACCTGAACCTGGTCGTTTCGCAGCTCAGAGAGAAGAAGGCCGGTTGAGCGGCAGGTCGCCCGACCGGAGGAATTTAACCAATTTAAGGAGTGAGATGGATGTCCGAGAAGGTTGAGCAAATTCTCGAAATCGTGAGAGATATGAAGGTGACCGAACTGGCGGAATTGGTATCCGCCTTCGAAGAGGAATTTGATGTTTCCGCTGCCGCCGCCGTGGCCGCGGCGCCAGCTGCCGGTGCTGCTGCCGAGGGCGCCGAGGACGCTGCCGAAGAAAAGACCGAGTTTGATGCCGTCCTCACTCATCATGGAGAGAAGAAGATCCCCGTGATCAAGGTGGTGCGGGAAATTACCGGTCTTGGACTGAAAGAGGCCAAGGCGCTGGTGGATGACGCTGCCGAAGAAGGCAAGGCCATCAAAGAGGGCATTTCTCAGGAGGAAGCGGAGGATATCAAGAGTCAGCTGGAAGAGGCCGGAGCAACAGTCGAGGTGCGCTGACAGGGCTCATGGGGTGGCGAGGGAAGAACCGAGGGTGACTGTCGGGTCCTTTCCTCGCCTCCAGTATTTTTTCAGTCCAGTTGCTTGACCTCAGAAGAGTGTTATGGTAGCATACAAGATTGCTGTTAGCTTCATGAATTGAGGGGCGGGTTCAGTAGCAGAGATCGCCACGGCGCATAATTGCTGCCATTTTTGGTGATACTGGATTGACACGATACATGATGTTTAAGGGAACCTAATTTGGAGTCACAGGCAGAGGGACTCTTATGAGGTTCTTTTAGTGTTTTATGCTACCCGAAAAGGAGTGAAGTCTGCATGGCCCATCCGCTTCAGCTCGGCAAGAGAGTGTCTTCCGCTCGCATCAAGGAACCGATGGAGATGCCCTATCTCATCGATATTCAACACAAGTCATATGAGCACTTCCTCAATGAGGGACTGCGAGAGATTTTCGACGACATATCTCCCATTGAAGATTTCACCGGGAATCTCATTCTAGAATTCGGCGACTACTTCCTGGATGACCCGAAATATGATGTGCAGCAGTGCAAAGAGCGTGATGTGACCTATGCCGCACCGCTGCGCGTGCGTACCCAACTGATCAACAAAGAGACGCGAGAACTAAAAGAGCAGGAAGTATTCATGGGAGATCTACCCCTTATGACTGACCGGGGGACCTTCGTGATTAACGGTGCCGAGCGCGTGGTAGTGAGTCAGCTTATCCGGTCCCCGGGAGTATATTACTTTGATGAGAGGGACAGCTCGGGTAGCGCTACCTACAGTGCGAAGTTCATCCCCAACCGCGGGGCCTGGCTGGAAATGGACTGCACCGCGGCCGGAGTGCTCCGGGTGCGCATAGATCGCAATCGTAAGCTGCCCATAAGTGTTCTCGTTCGTGCTCTCGGCTACGAGAGAGACGAGGATGTGAAGTCGGTCCTGGGCGAGACGGAAATGGTGCAGAATACGATGGAGAAGGATGAAACTACCTCCACAGAGGAAGCATTAATGCTCATATATGAAAGGCTCCGACCCGGTGAGCCGCCCACCGAACAGAATGCGCGCGAACTTCTGGATACCATGCTCTTTGATACCGAGCGTTATGACCTGGCTGCTGTTGGTCGGTACAAGCTCAACAGAAAACTCAATATCGGCCACCGGTTGGCGGAGCGCGTCGCTGTCGAGAAGGTCGTGCATCCCGAAACGGGAGAGATCCTGGTTGAAGAGGGTGACCTGATTACCCGCCGGATGGCCCGAGAGATTGCCGGTGCCGGCATTCATCGCGCGGTGGTGGAAGATGACGAGGAGAATCCCGTCGTGGTCTTCGGAAACGGTGAGCCTTCCCAGGATACTCGATGCCTGGTGGCGGAGGATGTGCTGGCGGCGGTCAACTATTTTGTGACTCTCTTCAGTGGCATCGGCTCCACTGACGATCAGGATCATCTGGGCAATAGGCGACTCCGCACGGTCGGTGAACTGCTGCAGAACCAGTTCCGAACCGGGCTGGTACGGATGGAAAGGGTCGTCCGGGAGCGTATGACCATACAGGATGCAGATGTGGTGACGCCGCAGGATCTGGTCAACATCCGACCGGTAGTGGCGGCGATAAAGGAGTTCTATGGTTCGAGTCAGCTCTCCCAATTCATGGATCAGACCAATCCGCTGTCGGAAGTGACGCACAAGCGTCGCCTCAGTGCGCTGGGCCCCGGAGGATTAACTCGCGACCGGGCCGGTTTCGATGTGCGGGATGTGCACCACTCGCACTACGGGCGAATGTGTCCGATCGAGACGCCGGAGGGACCCAATATCGGGGTCATCAGCAACCTCAGTACGTACGCCCAGGTGAACGAGTTTGGTTTCATTGAAACTCCGTATCGTAAGGTGACGGGCGGCCAGGTTACCGATGAGATCCTGTACCTTACGGCGGATGAAGAAGAAGAGGCCGTCATTGCCCAGGCCAATGCGGAAATGGATGAAGAGGGTATGCTGGGCGACCGGGTGACGGTCCGATATGCGGGGGATGTACTGGTTCTGCCCCGGGAAGAGGTCGACTTCATGGACGTCTCTCCCAAGCAGGTAGTCAGTGTCTCCACCGCCCTGATTCCCTTCCTTGAGGCCGACGACCCGAGTCGTGCCCTGATGGGGGCAAATATGCAGCGCCAGGCTGTGCCGCTGCAGATGGCGGAATCGCCTCTCGTGGGCACGGGAATAGAGCGCGAGGTGGCCCGTGACTCGGGAGTCGTAACCGTGGCAGGTCACGACGGCATTATTGACAGAGCCACGGCGGAAGAGATTGTGCTTCGCTACGAGAGCAACGGACGGACCGAATTTGAACATCATGAGTTGCAGAAGTTCGTTCGCTCGAATCAGGGTACCTGTTTCAATCAGCGCGTGAGGGTTCGCACTGGCGAAGAAGTGGAGGCGGGCCAGGTGCTGGCAGACGGTCCGTCGACTCAGGATGGCGAGCTGGCCCTGGGGCGAAATGCTCTGGTCGCTTTTATGTCCTGGGAGGGATACAACTTCGAGGACGCCATTCTGGTCAGTGAAAGGCTGGTCAAGGACGATGTGTACACGTCCATTCACATTGAAGAACATGAAGCCGAGGCGCGTGACACCAAACTGGGCCCGGAAGAAATCACCCGCGACATCCCCAATGTCGGGGAGGAGACGCTAAAGAATCTCGATGAGACGGGTATTATACGCATCGGAGCCGAAGTGGGGTCCGGCGACATTCTGGTCGGCAAAGTCACGCCGAAGGGTGAAACTGAACTGACCGCTGAGGAACGACTGCTCCGGGCCATTTTCGGCGAGAAGGCTCGTGAGGTACGGGATACCTCTCTGAAGGTACCGCACGGCGAAGGTTGAGTGGTTGTCGATGTGAAGGTTTTCTCCCGGGACAACGGCGATGAGCTGTCACCGGGAGTGAACCGGCTGGTGCGGGTTTACGTGGCCGAGAAACGCAAGCTTTCTGAGGGTGACAAGATGGCCGGCCGGCACGGGAACAAGGGCGTGGTGGCCCGGGTGCTGCCAGAGGAAGACATGCCGTTCATGCCCGATGGAACTCCGGTGGATGTGGTGCTGAGTCCCCTGGGTGTACCATCCCGGATGAATCTCGGTCAGATTCTCGAAACCCATCTCGGCTGGGCGGCCCACGCACTGGGCTTCAAGGTAGCTACGCCCGTATTCGACGGTTACACAGAAGATGAGATCGTCGAGATGCTGGAGAGGGCCGAGCTGCCCAATACCGGCAAGACGCAGCTGCGCGATGGTCGCACCGGAAGACTCTTCGACAACTCCATAACCGTGGGCTACACTTACCTGATGAAGCTGCATCACCTGGTGGACGACAAGATGCACGCCCGTTCCACCGGTCCCTATTCCCTGGTCACACAGCAGCCGCTCGGCGGTAAGGCGCAGATGGGTGGTCAGCGCTTTGGTGAGATGGAAGTATGGGCTCTGGAGGCCTATGGTGCCGCCTACACGCTGCAAGAGCTGCTCACCGTAAAATCGGATGATACCGTGGGCCGGGTGAAGACTTACGAGTCAATCGTCAAGGGAGAGAACGTACCGGAGCCGGGTGTTCCCGAGTCCTTCAAGGTCCTGGTCAAGGAGATGCAGAGTCTCGGCCTCAACGTGGATGTTCGCTCCTCTCAGGTGGAAAGAGAGCGTCCAGAGGACTCCGAAGAGGAGGCCGACATCGAGGGTCTGGCCAGGAGCCTGGAACTGGACACCGGCGAGGAAGAGGAACCGGAGCCGGACCGCCGCAGAACGGGATCCGATGGGGGGGAAAGCTAGATGGATGCAGTGCAGGATTTCCGCGATACAAATGAGATGTTTGATGTGGATGCGGTGAATGCCTTTGACTCCATACGGATCGGTCTGGCCTCGCCCGAGCAAATCAGGGCCTGGTCACACGGTGAAGTCAAAAAACCAGAGACGATCAACTACCGCACCCTCAAGCCGGAGAGAGACGGGCTTTTCTGCGAGAAGATCTTCGGCCCCACGAAAGATTGGGAGTGTCGGTGTGGTAAGTATAAGAGAATTCGATACAAGGGAATTGTCTGCGAACGGTGCGGAGTGGAGGTTACGCTTTCCGACGTCCGCAGGGACCGGATGGGGCACATCGAACTGGCCGCCCCGGTTTCGCACATCTGGTATTTCAAGGGGATACCCAGCCGCATGGGGCTCCTGCTGGATATGTCCCCCCGCGATCTGGAACGGGTGCTGTACTTTGCCTCCTATGTGGTGATAGACCCGGGCGAGACCAGCCTTTTGGAGCGGCAGCTGCTGACTGAGGGAGAGTATCGTCAGGCCCGGGAACGGTTTGGCAACAAGTTCCGCGCCCGCATGGGGGCCGAAGCGATTGAGGAGATTTTGCAGCGGCTGGATATGGACGAACAGGCGGAAGAGCTGCGCGAAGAGATTGAGACTGCCTCCAGTCAGCGTCGGAAGCGGGCCATTCGTCGTCTCGAGGTGGTGGAGGATTTCCGGAAGTCGGGCAATCATGCCGAGTGGATGATCCTCGACGTTTTGCCGGTCATCCCGCCCGAGCTTCGGCCCATGGTGCAGCTGGACGGCGGCCGCTTCGCCACCAGCGACCTGAACGACCTGTACCGTCGGGTGATCAACCGGAATAATCGCCTCAAGCGCCTGCTGGATCTCGGCGCTCCCGAGATCATTGTCCGCAATGAGAAGCGGATGCTGCAGGAGGCGGTGGATGCACTGATTGATAACGGCCGCAGAGGTCGTCCGGTGACTGGACCCGGGAATCGTCCGCTCAAGAGCCTGAGCGACCTGCTCAAGGGTAAGCAGGGCCGTTTTCGGCAGAATCTACTGGGTAAAAGGGTCGACTACTCCGGGCGTTCGGTAATCGTGATCGGCCCCGATCTGCGAATTGACCAGTGCGGCATCCCCAAGGAGATGGCTCTGGAGCTGTTCAAGCCATTTGTCATGCGGGAACTGGTGGAGCGCGAAACGGCGCAGAACATCAAGAGTGCCAAACGCATGGTGGATCAGGGGCGCGATGAGGTCTGGGACGTATTGGCCGAAGTAATAGAGGGTCACCCGGTTCTCCTCAACCGGGCCCCGACCCTGCACCGTCTCGGAATTCAGGCTTTCGAGCCAGTGTTGGTCGAGGGACGGGCGATCCAGATTCACCCGCTCGTCTGCACTGCCTATAACGCCGACTTCGACGGAGACCAGATGGCAGTACACGTGCCGCTCTCCGCGGAGGCCCAATCCGAGGCCAGAACGTTGATGATGGCTGCTCATCACATCCTCAATCCGAAGGACGGGCGTCCGGTGGCGGCGCCGACGCACGATATGGTCGTCGGCATTTACTATCTGACCATACCGGATGTGCCGCTCGAAGAGGTGGATGAGAAGGAAGCCCGGACATACGCGTCCGCGGACGAGGTGTTCATGGCGTACGAGCGGGAGGTCATAGGCCTGCACGAGCCCATCCGGCTCCGCGTCGATGGCAAGCTGATGTTCACCACCACCGGGAGGGTCATATTCAACGAGGTCTTCCCTGAGGAGATCCCATTCGTCAACGAGACAGTCGGATCTGCTCGTCTGGAGGAGTTGGTGTTGGAGTGCTATCGACAGGTGGGCACGGATGCGACCTCGCAGATGCTTGATCGCATGAAGGATGTGGGTTACGAGTATGCCACCAACTCGGGACTCACCATTGCTGTATCCGACATCGAAGTTCCAGTTGAGAAGCAAAAATTGATGGAAGAGGCCGAGCAGCGGGTCGAGCAGATTGGAGAACAGTACCGTCAGGGTCTTCTGACTGATGATGAGCGGCACGAGCAGGTAATTGACGTGTGGACTGAGACCAAGGATCGAATCACCCAGAACATCATGGATGCCATGGACAAAAAGAATCCGGTCTTCATGATGGCAACATCGGGTGCCCGGGGTAACGAAGCGCAGATAGTCCAGATGGCCGGAATGCGTGGTTTGATGTCCGACCCCTCGGGCCGCACCATTGAGCTGCCGGTCAAGTCCAACTTCCGCGAGGGATTGACGGTGATCGAGTATTTCACGTCCACACACGGAACCCGTAAGGGGCTGGCGGATACAGCTCTCCGTACGGCTCAGTCAGGTTATCTGACCAGGCGCCTGGTGGACGTTTCGCAGGATGTCATGGTCAATCGGGAAGACTGCGGTACGGACGAAGGGCTCAAGCTTCGGCCGATATATGATGGTCGCGAGATGATTGAGTCCGTCGCCGAGCGAGCAGTGGGTCGCTATTCCTTCACCGACCTCGTGGATCCGGAGACCGGAGAAGTGTTGGTCGCCGCCGATGAGATGATCAGTGAGGATGTGGCGGAGCGCCTCAAGGAGCTCGATGCGAAGTACGGTGAGGAATTCTCGGTCAGGGTGCGCTCTGTCCTGACCTGCGACACCAGACACGGCGTCTGTGCCAAGTGCTACGGCCGCGATCTCGCCACCAGTTGGCCCGTCAATGTGGGCGAAGCTGTGGGAATCATCGCTGCTGAGTCCATCGGGGAACCGGGAACGCAGATGACCATGCGCACTTTCCACACCGGCGGGATTGCTGGAGAGGATATCACGCAGGGTCTTCCCCGCGTCGAGGAGCTGTTCGAGGCCAGAAATCCGAAGGGGCAGGCGCTCATTGCCGATCGCGGCGGCACGGTCAGTTTTGAGACCACCCGCGGCGGCAAAAGGGCTGTGGCCATCGTAGATTCTGAGGGCGGTATGGAGAAGCAGGCCATACCCGAAGGTGCGGTTCTGCGTGTTGCTGAAGGTGATCAGGTGAGTGCGGGTGAAGAACTGACCGAAGGTGTCATCAATCCACACGACCTCCTCCGGATTAAGGGCGATCGCCGGGTGCAGGGTCACCTGTTGGAAGAGATTCAGCGTGTGTACCGGATGCAGGGTGTGACGATTAACGACAAGCACGTCGAAGTAGTCATTCGTCAGATGCTGAAGAAGGTAAAGATCGTGGATCCCGGTGATACGGAACTGCTGCCGGGAAGTCAGGTGGACCGTCACGAATGCAGGCGCATTAACCGCGTCGTACGGGAAGAGGGAGGAGAACCGGCAACCTACCAGCCGTTGCTGCTGGGCATAACGAAGGCGGCTCTGGCGACGGATTCATTCCTGTCTGCCGCCTCCTTCCAGGAGACCACGCGCGTGTTGACCCAGGCGGCCACCGGTGGTGCGGAAGACACCCTGCACGGCCTGAAGGAGAACGTGATCATCGGTAAGCTCATTCCGGCTGGTACCGGACTGCAGGCCAGCTATGCACGCAGGGTGGCGCGTCAGCGGGCCCGAACGAAGACGGAAGAGAACGAGGATGCGGCGTCCGATTCGGAGTCGGTGCGAGTGGCCTCTGATGACGGCGAATGAGGGTGTTGAGCGGGCTCGCCCGGTCTGTTGACACCGGGTGGGCCCGTTGCTACAATGTTAAAGTGTTTGCTGAGAGATTGGTCATTTTCCCATATCGACGGTAGAATTCGCGGCAAGGAGGTTTGCGATGTCCCCTGAGGAGCTGCAGGTAGCAACCAACAGGGTCGTCGGTATGAAGGAGACGAAGAAGGCTCTCGAGCAGGGACGGGCGACAAGGGTTTACGTGGCTCGTGACGCAGAGGAAGCCGTGGTCCGACCGGTGATTGAATTGAGCGAGGAGAAGTCGGTGCCCGTCGTCTATGTGACTTCCATGGCCCGGCTCGGCAGGGTGTGCGGTATAGCAGTAGGAGCTGCGACCGCCGCCATTGCGGACTGACCTGGCAGGCACTGTGGCGCAGGGAACCGGATCATATTGATACAGGTGGTGTTAGCCGGAAGATCTTCGAGTGTGCACCCCAGAATCGGGAGAAGTGCCGGGCGCCATACATCCCTCGGGTGCGTGGCGCATTTTTTGGGGAACTATCAGGAGGAGGTGAAATGGGTGCCGACAATCAACCAGCTGATCCGCAAGGGTCGCAGGACCAGGAGGGGCAAGCCAGCGACGCCCGCTCTGCAGGGATCGCCGCAAAGACGGGGTGTGTGTGTGCTGGTACGAACCCTGCAGCCAAAGAAGCCGAACTCGGCTCTGCGCAAAGTGGCCCGCGTCCGGCTGACTAATGGCCAGGAAGTAACGGCTTACATTCCCGGCGAGAGTCATAACCTGCAGGAGCACTCGGTGGTGCTGGTGCGGGGAGGCCGGGTCAAGGACCTTCCGGGCGTACGTTATACCATCGTCCGGGGTACACTGGACACGGCTGGTGTGGAGGATCGCAGATCCTCGCGCTCCAAGTACGGGGCAAAGAAGCCAGGATGATGCGGGTAGACTGAAGACCTACAGGGGAGGTGATCGAGGGTGGCTAGACGCGCGCGTGCCGCGGTGCGGGAAGTAACTCCCGACCCGGTGTATAATTCGAGGCTCGTTACCAAGTTTGTCAATCAAATTATGCGAGATGGCAAACGGGGGCTGGCCCAGCGAATTTTCTATGCCGCAATGGCTAACATCCAGAATCAGACGGGAGAAGATGCGCTGGAGGTTTTTGAGTCGGCTGTCAAGAATGCGATGCCGATGCTGGAAGTCCGACCCCGCAGGGTCGGGGGAGCCACGTATCAGATCCCCATGGAAGTGCGCCCCGAGCGCCGTCGCACACTGGCCATTCGCTGGCTGGTTAACGCGGCTAAAGACCGGGGTGAGAGAGACATGGTTGTCAGGCTGTCCAGCGAGTTGATGGAAGCCGCAGAGGAGTCGGGCGCCGCTGTGAGGCGCAAAGAGGAGATGCACCGAATGGCAGAGGCGAACAAGGCGTTCGCCCACTATCGCTGGTAGACGATTTTGCCGGCCAGGACGAACTGGGAGGGTTTGGTTATGACGAGGGAATTCCCCCTCAGCAAAATCAGAAACATTGGATTTGCCGCGCATATCGACGCCGGCAAGACCACCACGACGGAGCGCATCCTGTTCTATTCGGGCCGGACGCACCGTATGGGGGAAGTGCATGAGGGTTCGGCAGTTATGGACTGGATGGCCCAGGAACAGGAGAGAGGCATCACCATAACTTCAGCCGCCACTTCGTGTCATTGGGATGGACACAGAATAAACATCATTGATACGCCCGGACACGTTGACTTCACCATGGAGGTGGAGAGGTCGCTACGGGTACTGGACGGAGTTATTGTTATCTTCTGTGCCAAGGGGGGCGTCGAACCGCAATCGGAGACGGTCTGGCGACAGGCCGACCGATATGGAATCCCTCGCATAGCTTTCGTCAACAAGATGGATTCGGTGGGGGCAGACTTCGACAACGTTGTGCAGGCGATGAGGGAAAAACTCGCGGCCCGCCCGGTGCCCGTTCAGCTGCCCATCGGGGCTGAAGATGATTTTTCTGGTATCATCGATCTGATCACGGAAAAGGGCGTCTTTTACATCGATGATCTGGGCACCAAGAGCGAGGAGCGCGATATACCCGATCACATGCAGGAGCGGGCTGAAGTTGCGCGGGCCGAGATGCTGGAGGCTGCCGCGGAATTCGATGATGAGCTAATGATGAAATACCTGGAAGATGAGCCCGTGGAGCCGGAGATGATCTACCGGGCGATACGAGAAGGTGTTATCGCTAATGAGGTTGTCCCCGTATTCTGTGGCTCGGCATATCACAATCGCGGTATTCAGCTGCTGCTCGACGGATTGGTGCAGTACCTGCCGTCGCCCGAGGATGTACCCGCAATAGAGGGCATCGAGCTGCCGGATCGGACGAAGGGCAAGCGGAAGGCAGACGATGATGAGCCCTTATCAGCCCTGGCATTCAAGATTCAGACTGATCCATACGTGGGCAGACTGACTTTCTTCCGGGTATATTCCGGGGTGCTGGAGAAGGGATCGTACGTGTACAACGCAACCCAGGATCAGAAGAACCGCGTGAGCCGGCTCATGCGATTGCACGCCAATCATCGTGAGGAGATGGATGCGGTGCACACCGGCGAGATCGCTGCCGCCGTGGGGATGAAGAATGTATCCACGGGAGATACGATCTGTGACGAGGATCATCCCATAATCCTGGAAGCGATTGACGTACCGGAACCGGTAATAGATGTGGCCATTGAGCCGAAAACTCATGCCGATGATGAGAAGCTGAACAAGGCACTGCGGAGTCTGGCCGAGGAAGATCCGACGTTCCAGGTGGGATATGATGAGGAGACTGGTCAGACCATCATTTCCGGCATGGGTGAACTGCACCTGGAGATAATTTGCGACCGGCTGCTGCGGGAGTTCAACGTATCGGCCAATATCGGTCGGCCCCAGGTTGCCTATCGCGAGACCATCACCGAGGAGGCCGGTGCTGAGGCCCGTTACGTGCGTCAGACCGGTGGTCGCGGCCAGTACGGCCACGTCGAGATTGCAATTGAACCGACAGAATCCGGCTTCGAATTCGTGGACAAGACGACGCAGGGCGTCATTCCCAAGGAGTTCATCGGCGATGTGGAAAAGGGTGTGCGTCAGGCCCTGGACAACGGGGTACTGGCAGGTTATCCGATCATCGATGTCCGGGTCGAACTCCTCGATGGGAGCTACCACCCGGTTGATTCGTCGGAGATGGCATTTCAGATCGCGGGCTCCATGGCTTTCAAACAGGCGGTGCAGAAGGCTTCGCCGGTGCTCCTCGAGCCGGTGATGAAGGTGGAGGCAGTCATTCCACCAGAATATCTCGGCGATGTGCTGGACGACATGAACTCCCGGCGCGGGCACATCGAACAGATGCAGGAGCGCGGAGGTTCCCGTGTCGTACACGCGGCTGTACCGCTTTCGGAGATGTTCGGCTATGCCACGGTGATTCGCTCGATTACGCAGGGGCGCGGTACGTACACCATGCAGTTTGCCGAGTACCGCATTGCGCCCAAGACGGTGACAGAGAAGATAGCCAGTCACACGGCAACGGGTTGATTTTCAAAGGAGGTCAGAAGAGATGGCAAAGGCGAGGTTTGAGCGCACGAAGCCGCACGTAAATGTAGGTACGATAGGTCACGTTGATCACGGCAAGACGACACTGACGGCTGCGATGACGTTGTTG
>PUMM01000136.1 GCA_003551365.1 Clostridia bacterium | reverse complement strand
CACGCCGAGATCACGACACACCTCGTACATGCGAAAACCCGCGTCGACCCCGGGGGCATATCCCTCACCTTTCTGCAGGCCATGCTCCGCAGCCCACCTACGATTCCCGTCCGGTATCACTCCTATGTGTTCCGGCATACGCGTCAGATGTAGCCCTGTCATAACGTGCTCTCTCCCGTCGCATATCCTGCGCCCAGTTTACCCGAGGGGCGAGCGATCGATGCGGGGAGAGTGCATGCTACTCCGCACCGAGCCTTTCCAGGACTTCACAATGGACATTCTGCGACTCTTCATCGTAGAGGACAAAACGTATCAGTCGAACCGAGAACAGGTCACGGGCCATGCCCAGCACAGTACGAAACGCCACCTCCGCGGCCTCGGCCATCGGGTATCCGAATGCCCCGGTGGACAGAGCGGGAAAGGCGACGGTGGTCACCCTATGATCTTCTGCGATGCGCAGCGCATTTCTATATGCCCGGGCCAGCTCACCCGCGGGGTCATCACTCAACGTGTACACCGGGCCAAGAGCATGTATGACGTATCTGTTGGGCAGATTGTGTGCACCGGTTATAACCACTTCTCCGGTTGCGATGGGAGCCATGGGCCTGCACTCCTCGTACAGCCCGGCACCTGCAGCCCGGTGTATCGCTCCGGCAACTCCACCGCCTGGACGGAGCTCCCCATTGGCCGCATTGACCACTGCGTCACAATCTTGCTGTCTGGTTATGTCTCCCTGCCTGCACTCCACGACTATTCCCGCTACGTCAATCTGCACACCTTCCACCTCCCGAGCTGTGTGTCGGGGACTTCAACCGACTCCATGCTGGATTTCACCCACATTCTACCACGGCCGGGGGATCAGTAAAGGGTGCCGGCGCTGTCCGACTTCATATTCCCGCAAATCCACCCGCTCTGGCCCCAGGTACGTTCCAGACTGGCCCATTTCCACCGTAATGTCCGCCATATGGAATATATTTCGCCCCTTCTCATTTGCAAAGCAGCACCGGTTCAGATAAACTAAAATCGTGCTGTGCCGGGATGAAGCATACGGATGCACACCGTCGCCTTAAGGCGGCCACAAATTTTTCGGACGAACCTGCCGCGCTTCATCCTTCCTCTAATGGCACCGATGCCGGGAAGGCAGATGATCGTCCTCTTGGAGGTAGTCGGAGTGGCTGAAGGAACAGTAAAGTGGTTCGATAGCAGCAAAGGCTTTGGATTTATCGAGAGGGAAGACGGAGACGATGTCTTCGTCCATTATTCCGAGATCGAAGGCGAAGGATTCAAGACCCTAGAAGAGAATGAGAAGGTGTCGTTTGAGATAGTGGAGACGCCCAAGGGGCTGCAGGCGGTCAACGTGGAAAAACTGGGCCCGGGAGATTCCCCGCTGTTCTGAACCGGTCGCGCCAACCCTAGCCGGTCTTTTATGGCCGGCTTTTTGTTTTGCTCTGTGTTTCGGCAGTTATCTTCCCGAGATTCGGTCTGTACGTACACCCAAATCATCCACCAGTGACCATCTCCAGCAACCCCACCTCGCCGTCCTCTTCATCCAGGTAGACCTTAACTCGCTGCCCGACGCTAAGGGATTCGGGGTCGACGTGCTCACCGTCCGGCCGATATACTGCCGCTTCGGTAGCCATCATGACCTCCCGCGGACGATCATCACCATTTGTGGTGGGCGCATGGTCGCCGCCGCCCCGCAGTCGTCGGACCGAAATGATGTGCTCGTCTTCATCTATGTACGACACAACATACTCCCCAGGTAGTGGCTCCTCCGCAACCCAGGAAACTACCCCATTACACCTGCCAGACTCATCCACCTCCAGTCGAACCAAACGATCCCGTTTGGGCTCCAGAGACTGGTCCACAAACAGGGCCCATTTGGACGGATGGGACAGCTCGTACGTCACCGCCTCACCCGCTTCATCGACGACGATGTACGCACTGCGCACTTCACCGGCCACTTCTACCTTCCACACCGTCAGAATTCTGACGTACTTGGATCTCGGCCCGGCAATAGTCGCATCGAGAACCGAGATGACAGAGCCATCGTAGGCAACCACCAGCGTGAGGTGCTCGGCTCGATACAACTCATTGAGAGTCAGATCCCGCGGTGCATCCAGGAGGTGTTCTCTCGACAGCGATATTGTATCGCTGTTTTGCAGTCGATAGGTGAAGTAGAGCTCATTATCATCATCATGATCGGCCTCTACTCGCTCGACCTCCCCTGAGTGAATCCGGTCACTCACCCTCACCCGATGGAATAGCGTAGATTGGACTGGATCCTCTTCTCCCACACCCACTCCCCCGCGAATGGCAGCAGTAATAGCATGTCCCGGACGGAGCTGGTCCGGGCTCTGCAGATCAGCTGGAAATTCCGCCGGGGGCATTGCATCGGTTGCAAAACGAATCTCTCGCCTCTCAATACCACCCTCATGTACATATCCCACCGGCACACGCCATCCGGGGTCGAGCGGCTCGGGTTCAGACAGAACATAGAGCTCGGCATCCCAGGACTCAGCCTCTAACTCCTCAATCAAGTCGCCGCGGGCCACCAGCTGCACATGCACATCCCTTTCGTGCTCCAGCGAAGTCTGCAATCTTTCTACGGCGCGATCCAACGGCACATCCGCACCATTTAGTTGCCAGGTCGTCCTGCCGTCTGCATCGGGAACCCAGCGAAACCAGCGATCATCCACCTGCAGGATCCCGTCCTCAGCCCTTATGTCCTGCATCTCGCCGGCCAACTCTACCGGACCATCAACAGTTTCAATATAGGCAATGCTACCCTCCTGGTCAGCAAAACCCACTATCCATTGCTCCTCCAACTCCGCGAGGGAATCAGCCCCGAACAAATAGACCTCCCCGGCCAGAGTATGCTCATCACCATCAACCACTGCCGTATCACCAGAGATGGACGATACCACTCCCTCAATCCTGCCAGACCAATTCTCCAGACGACTCGGCCGGTATTCCCCAGTTGGGTCATCTGCAGGCCGCCCCTGTTCATCCGGCGGATGCAGACGCAGAGCATTGGAACTCAAAACAGCCATCTCGTATCTGGTTATGGGCAAGTGGGGGGCCAGTTCGACGCCCTCTGTGAGACCGACCTGATGTGCCTTGCGAATGTATCCATGCGGATAGTCCAACTCTGCAACTTCGGCCTCGTAACCGGCGACGCGCAGCAACACTGCGACGGCCTCGGCATAAGTGATATTCCGGCGAGGGCGGAACGTTCCATCCTCATAACCGCGCAACAGCCCAAGGGATCTGGAAATGTTCACCCATCCCCACCAGACGGGAGAGATCTGCCCCCCGTCCACAAAGTCGGGACTCTGTCCGGAAACCTCCCGGACCTCGTCGCGAGCATCGGCCATACACACCGCCATCTTGGCGAACTGGAGACGATTGACCGTAGACCCGGGACGCACCTGTCCGTCCGGGTATCCCTCAAAGATCCCCAGGACTCGCAAAAGGGAAAACTCCTGTGCCTGGGGATGATCAGAGCTTACATCTGCAAAGGGAGAGGAGCTCACCGATGGAGCGGACGAGTTTACGGGCACGGCAAACAGCCCCGTCAGCAGCAATCCCACCAGAAAAACAGATAGGGCTCGATTTACCATGCTCCCGCCTCCCCAAAACGAATGCCTGCGCTCTCTGTTTATAATTATACGGACAACTGAACCCCCTCCACAACATTCTCGCACCAGGTGTCACCATAACTTAACGTTGAGATGCAATATGCCCGGATTGTCAGTCAGCTCCCCGCAATCCTCAGGAAATCGCCGGGAGTCATACTCGAGATTCCCATCCTGCCGCGAGATGATGTGTGCAGTGGTCTGCGGCACGAAATGGCAACCGGTCTATCCCTCCAGCTAGGACAAAGCCGAGCGACGTAGAATGTATCCTGTAGATGAACACAGATTACCGGGAGGGATAGCCTTGCCCAGATCACCCACTATACGGCAGCTGGATGTACAGGTACTGATCAGTGACAGGACCAGGCACGGAAGTCGCCTCTGGTCCGAGCACGGGTTAGCTCTGGTGATCCGGTGTACATATGACAATGGTAGACTGATCACCATCCTCTTCGACACGGGCGCCAGCTCCCCCCTGCTCCGCCACAACCTTGCGTCGGTGGGACTGTCGCCCGGCGAGATTGACGATGTGTTCCTATCGCACTGCCATCACGACCACACGGGAGGACTGCCCGCGCTGCTGCATGATTCGTCAGCCACCTTCAACCTGATTGCGCACCCCGAAATCACCCGCCGCGCCGTGAGCCTGCGGGGATCTCTCAAACCCGTTGGGCCGGACCCGGCCATGTGGGAAGAGATTCCAGAGAATCGCATGATGCTGTTGCGGGAACCGGTAGAGATTCACCCCGGGGTGTGGAGCAGCGGATCGATTCCGCGACGCACTGACTTCGAGGAACCGCGCAGAAAAATGTTCACCCTGCGGGACGGTCGGCTGGTACCGGACGATGACCCGGATGACATGGCACTGTGGTTCCAGTTGGCCGACGGAAGCCTGGTTCTTCTGACGGGTTGTGGCCACTCGGGAATAGCCAATACCGTGCGTCACGCCGCCGATGTCATGGAAACTGACCGTTTCCGCGCTGTCATTGGCGGTTTCCACCTGATAGGTGCAGACGATGAGCGGATAGGACACACAAACGAGGAGATGGAGCAACTCAACATATGCGAACTCATCACCGGGCACTGCACCGGACCCAAAGCTGAGAGAGTCTTCGCGCAAAACATGGGCGATCGACACAGCTACTTTCACACCGGCGATCAGTACACATTCGGAAAATGAAGGGCAGTTGAGTACGCCGGCGGGACCACACCGTGCCATCGCACATCGTGGTCCCGCCGAACACAAAAGCACTCAGGACAGCCTGAGAGTCCCATCTATTACTACCCGGGCGGCGCCCCCCACCCGAACGGATTCCGGTCGACCATCGTCACCACGTATGACTTCGGTGATGATTGTGCCCGGACGGTCAACACTATGTCCCTGCTCCATCCGCATCCGGACGGGACGGTCATTGCTGCGCCCGGCCTCATCGGGAAGGATCCCCTCATCAACGAGGTAAACCGCCAGGGCGCCACTGGCTGTCCCGGTGGCGGGATCCTCAGGTACTCCCACGGCGGGGGCAAAGTCCCGACAGTGCACAAAGCAGTCCTCGGAAATGACGTCGCGGGTGAAACAGTGGACGCTGACTATTCCCCTCTCCCGGCAGTACTGCGAGAGAGCGCGAAAATCGGGAGAGAGGTCCCACAGGATTTCCCGGTCCGGCACTGCCAGCAGGAGGTCGGCCAGCCCCGTGCTGACGACGGCGGGTTCGGGTAGTTCGTCGAGTCGGCAATCTGGCATACCCAGCATGTCCAGCAGATTCCCGTCCCAACCCGGCGACCCGAGCCAGCGCGGTGCAACCTGACTCATCATCACCTCGTGGGGCTCACCGGCACTGAACTGCACTTGCACCTCTAACTCACCTGCACCGGTCATCTGGCGGGCCACGGCCACACTGCCGTCTGTTTCCAGCCTTCCCTCCTGCGCCAGCAGCCAGAATGTTGCGACAGTCGCATGCCCACAGAGATCCACCTCATGTGAGGGCGTGAAGAAACGCACAGCAAAGCGATTGCTGTCATTTTTATCCATCACAAAGGCGGTCTCCGAGACGTTCATCTCCCGCGCCACCAGCTGCATCTGCCGATCAGAAAGATTCTCTGCGTCCAGCACCACCCCGGCGGGGTTTCCCCCGAATACCTGATCAGTAAAGGCGTCAATCTGAGCGATGCGATAATGCGCCATTAATCATTGCACCTCTCTTTAACCACTCAACCATAATAAGCAGCCAGACCACATGACACACCAAATATCGATAGCCCCAGCACGACTCCCGAGTCCCAGCCCGCCATCAAGGCGGAATAGAGAAAGGCAAAATTGACCCAGGCTACTACGGCAGACAGGAAAAGACCACTTCGGCTGTCAGTTATACTGCAGGCGCGCACAAGTCGCCTGGTTACACCCATGTTCTCCTCCGAGTTCGTCATACCTCTCGCCTCCTAAGGTAAACCGGGAAACAGGTAGAATGTCGCAACATATCCGCACAGACCCACTATGAGCGTGATGACTAGAGCATATCCCATGGATTTCGTGATGATCTCACCCTCGCGTCCCGCCGTTCCGGTCACCGCAGATGACAGAGCTACGTTCATGGGAGTTACAGCATTCCCGACGGAGGCACCAGCGGTCTGCAGAGCGGAAACAATCCATCCACTGGCACCCAGAAGCACTGCCACATCCCTCTGAAATGCCCCGAACAGGATGTTGGATGAGGTGTTGCTGCCCGTCATGAATGAGCCCAGCAGCCCAATGAACGGAGCCACTACAGGATAGCCAGTGCGCGCGAAATTGGCAGTTCCCTCCGCCAGCAAGGTGGTCATACCTGAATCCATCATGACTACCGCCATCATGCTCATGGTCATAACGGTCACTGTCGCCGGCACTGCCTGCCGAAATACCGAACTGAGTACCTTGCTCTTCATCTCGGGCTTCCACATCCCGGCACGCTTGAAATACAGGATGGAGAGCAGAACGGCACCCAATATGAGTGTCCCCGGTGTGGTCAGAAGCGCAATGGGCGAATAGGCCTCGACCGCTTCAACGACAAATCCGTGCGCTGTCTCGGTGGCAGGGAAGGAAAGCCCGAGCCTGAAACGACCCAAAAGATCGGACAGGGGCGTCAGATAGACACCGAGAACGAGTGCCAGCAGGAAATAGTAGGGGGCAAATGCAGAGTGGAAACTCTGCGAATCCGCCTCCTCAGTGTCCTCGGAGGTAGAGTACCACGGGGTCCGGGGAAGCACCATCCCACCGACCACCAACCCCACAACCCCCGACAATACCGACGCTATGTAGGGGGATAGAAAGTTCGCCACGATCAGTGTGGTTGCTCCCATCGATACTCCAATGAAGAGGGAGGCCACAAAACCCTGCCTGAGACCGGCCCAACCGCGATACAATAGGCATATCGACGGACCCGTCAGCAAACAGGCAATGACGACGAGGATTGAACTCCACAGTGCCAAACCCACCTCACTCAGTCCGGTCATGCTGACCAGGGCAGCGTAGGACGAACCCAATGATCCAAAGGTCACCGACCAGCCATGCCCAAGCAGGGCGGCAGCGGCAGCGGTTATCGGGGGAAACCCCAGCCCGACCAGAAGAGGAGCTGAAACCGCAACGCAGGTGCCGAACCCACAAACCCCCTGCAAGAAAGAGGGAAATGCCCATCCGAGAACGAGAATCTGCAGCATCTTGTCGCCACCAGTCAACCGGGTGAACGTATCAGCTATTATGTCAAATGCTCCGACCTCAGTCACAACATTGTAAAGGAGCATAGCTCCCCAGATGATGTAAAGGATGAAAACCGTGGTCCATAGTCCCTTGAGAGAAGCGACGGCGAGCAACTCAGTGTCCGCTCCAAACAACAGGACAGCAACCCCACAGGCCACAAACCAGCTCAAACCACCGGCACGTCCTCCGCTCCAGCGAAGCACCATCATGAGAAGCAATATCATGGCAATAGGCAGAAATGCCAGCAACCAATTTCCCAAGGTTACAGAAGGAAGCATGTACTCTCTCCTCTTTCCGATTCGTTGTTTCTGTCTCTGATAGTGATGATCATCTTCCAGATACCCTCAGCATGAACTGCATACCGCGCTCACACGTCATTTTCCCCTGCTCTATACTCCCACTCCTCCCGCAACCAGATCGCGTTGTCTCCGTGCGCCCGATCGATTATCAAAGTGCCGTGCAGGTGGTCAATCTCGTGCTGCAGCAGCTCAGACATATCGCCCTCGGCCCGCAGAGTCGCCCGACGTCCCTCCAGGTCACGATACCGCACAGTTATCGCGCGGTGCCGCTGCACCCACACCAGCAGGGGTGCAAGACTGAGGCAATCGTCCCAGAGCTCGATCATGTCGCAGGAACGATCCTCTATCCGTGGATTTATCAAGACCATGGGCTCGTCCACATGCACGAACACAACCTGCAAGTCGCTACCGATCTGCGGCGCTGCAATACCACGCCCAAAACCGAGCTCCCGCCGCACCGCATACAGCGTGCTGCGCAGCTGGCTCGCCACATCCCTCGCGCTATCGGCGTCGGACTCATGAACCGGCCGACATTGGGCACGAAGGATGGGATTTCCCAACAGCTTAACTGTGTGACCCACAGGACACCTCCACAAATTCTACTTTAACAAAGAATCCTCCAGAAGGTAAGAGAATACCGGCCGCGAAGCAGTCATAAACCCCCCTTGAAG
Source organism: Clostridia bacterium (assembly GCA_003551365.1). GTDB lineage: Bacteria > Bacillota > Sulfobacillia > SLMV01 > SLMV01 > PWGR01. The sequence goes on along the minus strand of PUMM01000136.1, from coordinate 32,009 downwards.
GGAATGTTCGCCAATGACCGGTCATTGCAGAGATTTCGACGATCTGCGCGAGCGCATCGCCGCGATTCGCGATATTTCGCACATCAGGGCCCTGGCCCATTGGGATATGCAGACCCACATGCCACCCCGCGGCGCCGAAGCCCGCAAGGAACACCTGGCAACGCTCTCAGCGCTGCTGCATGAAAGACTCACCGACCCGGCACTCGGAGAGCTCCTCGAGCGGCTGCGTACCCCGGCTGAGAATTTGCCTCCCGATTCAGAAGAGCGAGCAGTGGTGCGAGAGATGGCTCGCGACCACGAGCGGGCCGCCTGCATCCCGGAGGAGCTGATGCAGGAGGCCACCCGAGCATCCATCGACGGACTCCAGTCCTGGTTACGGGCCCGGGAAGAGGAGGATTTCCGCCTGTTCCTGCCCGCCCTGGAAAAGAACTTCTCTGTCAGTCGCCGCACCGCGCAGGCTATCGATCCAGACTCCCATCCCCTTGAGGTGTTGCTGGACCGCCGCGAACCCGGGTTCACCTGCGCAGATGTCGATAATATCTTCTCCGATCTGAAGGGCGCCCTGATCCCGCTGGTAGCGCAGGTCGAAGCACGAGCTGATCGGGTGAATGATGAGGTTCTGCACCAGCATTTCGATTCGGCCAAACAGTGGGAACTCAGCCTCCGGGCGGCGCGGAGCATCGGATTTGACCTCGACCGGCGCGGCAGGCAGGACTGCTCCGTTCACCCTTTCACCACTTCCTTCTCTTCGAACGACGTCCGGATAACGACGAGAATTCGAGATCATGAGTTTGCACCGTGTTTCTTTGCCTCGCTGCATGAGGCCGGACACGGTACCTACGAACAGGGGCTGCCCGGCAAATGGGATCGCTGCGTCCTGGGAAGTGCAGCTTCGGGTGGGATGCACGAATCACAATCCCGCCTGTGGGAAAATGTCGTGGGCCGTTCTCGTGAGTTCTGGCAGTTCTTCTTCCCGCAGGTGAAGCGTCAGTTCCCCGCACAGACCGACGGTATCGACTGGGAACACTTCTGGCGGGCCATCAACCGCGTGCAGCCATCCCTGATCCGGGTCGAAGCGGACGAGGTAACCTACAACCTGCATATCATCATTCGATTTGAGCTGGAGCGAGCGGTATATGACGGTGACCTGGACCTGCGGGACCTTCCCGCTGCCTGGAACGACAGGTTCCGCGAATATCTCGGAGTACAACCCAAGACTCCGAGCGAAGGAGTGCTGCAGGACATACACTGGTCCGGAGGGTTCGGCGCATCCTTCATCAGCTACACGCTCGGCAACATAATCTCCCTGCAGCTTTTTGCAGCCGCAGAGCGGGAGATTCCTGATCTTCGCGCCAGTTTCAGGGGTGGTGATTTTTCGCCACTTCTGCAATGGATGCAGAGCAATGTACACGCATACGGCAGGATGTTGGAGCCTGGCGATCTCATTGCGCAGGCCACCGGACAGAGCCTCAGCACTGCACCATATCTCAGCTATATTACTGCCAAGGCCAGAGAGATATACGGCCTATGACCATTCCGCCCCCGCGGGGTCATCAAACAGATCGGGCTGCAGCCCAACAGATCGGGCTGCAGCCCGCAATAGGGCGAGCATGCGCCCGAACGCTTTCAAACACAACGCAGTGACTGACACACGGAGGGCAGCTGCGCGACGCTTCCAATACATGCGCTTTCCCACACTTTCTGCTACAATTGAGTGGCTAGAAAGGCAGGTGAAGTCAATATGTCCGAACCAAAGGTGATTCTCTACTCTCAACCGGGATGCCCGCCCTGTGGTGCGGAGAAGGAGTTCCTCGACTCACAGGGTGTGGAATATGAGGAGCGCAATATCAGAGAAGACCCCGAGTACGTCCAGCAGCTGCAGGAACTCGGTTCGCACAGCACTCCGACCACTGTGATTGATGATGAAGTCATAATCGGTTTCGATCGCGAGAAAATATCAGAGCTTCTGGATCTGTGATGGCAGTGAGTGGACTGAGGGTTTCGAGTGCCCTCAGTCCACCGCCTCCTCGTGTGAGGCCGGCCCCTCGCAGAGACCGGTGAGGTGTTCCGCCACTCTCGAGGCGTAAACGCCATAGGCCCACAAACACTCGCGGTACATGTTCAGCCGCGCACCAAATCCGCGCAACGCTCCAAATTTCTCCTCCTTGGTGTAGTGCGATATTCCCGACCACAGCACCGACTGAACCGGAACGTCCAGATCCCGGGCCAATCGAGTCATGAGCACCTCGACGCCAAAGCGACTCCAGGACATATCCGGCAGCAGGCGCAAGAACCGCCGGGTGAGGGCGCGCTGCCCGTTCAGTATGGCGAACCACTTCTGCTGCATGTCTACCATCCACCGACCCTCAATGAACTGCGCCACAGCCATGCCGATGCCGGGAGAATCCACGGCGGATCGTATCAGCGCCTCGAGGTGCGTACTGGTTACCCCCGTCAAATCAGCATCCAGAAAAACCGCCACGTCCGGATCGCCCAGATTGTTCAGCCCGGTCTGCAGGGCAGCTCCCTTACCCCGATTGCGCTCGTGCCGCACTACATCGACCGGAAACTGACTTGCGACACCAGCAGTTTCGTCACTGGATCCGTCATCCACCAACACAATCCTGGCAAATAGCCCGGATTCGGTCACACAGCGTAGCACTGGCTTCATGCGCGGTGCCTCATTGAAGGCAGGAATCACGAGAGAAGTCACGGATGACATAACAATTACCTCCATTTCCTTATAGTATTTACCCCTAATGGAATACAACATGAATGTATTTTCGCACATTTGATCGCTGAAGTCTACAGTATTAGAAATACCATCTTATGTTTGCACACCTGCCACCGTTACGAGATCTGCGCTCCCCTCCCCATGCCGGCTGTATGGACTGATGTCAGCGAATGAGTGCACAATGAGTTCATTTGACGGTAGGGCGGCTATCTGTTAATTTGCACATAGTATTTTGCTCGCGTGGTAATGTCTCACGTCGCCGCGATAGGTGAAGAGGAAGGTAGGGGAGTCGTGCGATTCATCCTGGATGGACTGGATTGCCCCAACTGTGCTCATAAGATGGAGCGAGAACTCCAACGCCTCCCGGGTGCGGGTGACACAACCATCAACTTCGCAGCCCGCACCGTGGATCTTCCCGAGCGCCACCTTGATACAGCACAGCACATCATTGGGCAAATTGAGCCGGACGTAGAGCTTATACCGGCAGAATCCGGCAGAGACAAACAATCCGCACCTCCGCGCACGGCCCTGATCCTCGGCGCGGCACTGCTCCTCTTCGCCGCAGGGCTGCTGATTCCGCTTCGCTTTCCGCAGACTATCGCCGCACCAGCACTCATGCTGGCCGCCTATGGGCTCGCCGGGATTCCAATACTCCGACGAGCCGCATTCAATGTGTGGCAGCGAAGAGACGTCTTCGATGAACACCTGCTCATGGCAGTGGCAACTGCCGGAGCTCTGGCCCTTGGAGAGCTGCCGGAGGCCGCGGCAGTTATGCTTTTCTACCGAGTGGGCGAATACCTGCAGGACCTGGCCGTAAACAGCTCGCGGCGGTCGGTGCAGGCACTCCTCGAGCTGCGCCCCGACTTCGCCCGTCTGCAACGAGAGCATGATGTGCAGACGGTGCCACCCGAAGAGGTATCACCCGGAGATATCATCGTGGTTCATCCCGGCGATCGCATCCCCCTCGATGGTACCGTGACTGACGGCACTTCATTCGTCAACACGGCGGCGTTGACTGGCGAATCGCTGCCGGCAAGCGTCAGTACCGGCGATGAGGTGCTGGCCGGAACCCTCAATGAAGACGGCGTCCTCTACATTGAAGTAACCCGCACCCAGCGGGATTCGGCCGTCGAACGGATCATGCGCCTCGTCGAGGAGGCGGCCGGACACCGGGCGCCGACGGAGAGGTTTATCACCCGTTTCGCCCGATACTACACACCCGCCGTGGTCGCAGCTGCCGCCAGCCTGGCCTTGATTCCTCCGCTGCTGATTCCGGGAGCAACACTGGGAACATGGGGATACCGCGCCCTGGTTCTGCTGGTGATCTCCTGCCCCTGTGCACTGGTCATCTCCATCCCCCTCGGGTATTTTGCCGGGATCGGCCTGGCATCGCGCCGCGGCATTCTGATCAAGGGAGCCAACTACCTGGACAGCCTGCATCGAGTAACCACAGTAGTTCTGGATAAAACCGGCACCCTGACAGACGGCGAATTTGCGGTGCGAGATATCGAATCGGAGCAGCCGTCTCAGAAAAAGCAGGTACTGTTCTTAGCGGCGGCAGCTGAAGCGCACTCCTCGCATCCCATAGCCGCTGCAGTTGCGCATAAGTGGCAAACACTGTACCCCGGGGAGGATCCACCCACGCCGGACGACTACCGGGAGCTGGCCGGTATGGGAGTAGTGGCCCAAATCTCCGGACAGCGCGTGGCCGTGGGAAATGGGCGCCTCATGCGCCGGGAAGGTGTTGAGGCGGCGGACGATAGCACCGCCGGCACCATGGTACATGTGGCTGCAGACGGTGAGGTGGTTGGGCGACTGGTGCTGGGTGATGTGATCCGCCCCGAAGCCTCACGCGCACTGCAGCATCTGCGAAACTCTGGCATCAGGACACAGATGCTGACCGGCGATGAGCGGGGAGCGGCCCGGACCGTCGCCGAGAAACTGCAGATAGATGAGTACCGGGCCGGCCTGCTGCCGGAGGACAAGGTCAACGCCCTCACCAGGTTGAGGCGGGAGACATCGGATTTGGATCTCACGCTGTACGCCGGCGACGGGATAAATGATGCCCCCGTCATTGCCGCAGCCGATGTGGGTGTCGCCATGGGCGGCCTGGGTTCTGATGCGGCAATTGAGACAGCTGATCTGGTAATTATGGATGATGATCTGCAGCGAATACCCACCGCACTGCGCATTGCCCGCCTCACCCGTCGGGTAGTGATGGGCAACATAATCCTCGCCCTGGGTCTCAAAGCCTGCTTTTTGGTGTTGGGCTCCCTGGGGCTGACCACCATGTGGGGCGCAGTATTTGCCGACGTGGGTGTCACCCTCCTGGCGGTGCTGAACTCCACCCGCATTCTCGCCGCTGACCCCACCCGATAGATTCACCGGACGTGGCGGATGACCCTGGTGACCCATTCGTCCAGCTCGGTCCGCTGCACCTCGAGGGCCCGCCAGAGTATGGATATGTCATCGTCCTCCTTCCAGTGATGGTAACGCGGTATGATGTGCATGTGAAAATGCATCACCGACTGACGCGCTGCCACACCGTTGGACTGCACCAGGTTGATCCCCTTTGGTTCCAGGGCCTCATTTACGGCCCGAGCCACGCGGGAAGTGGTCTGCATGACCTCTCCCGCCAGCTCTGCGGGCAGGGTGTGGATGTCCCGATAATGCTCTTTGGGAATGACAAGAATGTGTCCCGGGCTGGCCGGATAACGGTCGGCAAAGGCCAGGGTGTGCTCTTCCTCGCATACCAGGCTGGCCGGAGCGTCTCCTGCGACAATCTTACAGAATATGCAGTCTTCGTCTCGTGTCATAATGCACCTCCCCTGAATCATTGAGGGCTGCTCGATATTACCACATCGTCAAGAGCCACATAGGGAAATGTGTATCCCGAGCTGCTGCTTTTGATCTCATGAGACAGATCTATCAATGAACTGCCGAAGTGATCAAAGGCATTGAGAGAAAACATGCAGTCTTTGACCCGTCCGATCACCTCACCCTTCCGTATGCGATAGCCCAGAGAAATCGTTCCGCTCACATTCCCGCTGAACGGATTGCCGGCCCACGCGCCGATAGATGCCAGAATGAGCAATCCGTCTCCCACCTGTCGCAGGAGGTCGCTGAGCGGCTGATTTCCGCGTACGAGAACCAGATGATTCGGCCGGGGACCCGGCGTCTGGCCGCCGGGATACCCATTGCCCGTGGGCTCCTTCCCCAGGCGCTGCGCCGACTCCAGATCCAGCAGCGCCCCCCGCGGAACCCCGGCAGAGATCAACTCCCTCCGGGTGACCGGCACACCCTCGCGGTCAAACGGACGGGAGGCAGGATGCATCTCTGCGACGCCATCATCCAACAGCGTAACGGCCGGATCAAGAACCGTCTCACCCAGTTTCCTTCCCCAGGGAGAGAGCCCGTCAGCGATCATGTTACCCTTGAGCCCCCTCACCAACGGGCGAAGAAGGAACACCACCTGCGCGGGAGCGAAGATTACGGCGTATCTACCGGGGCGAACTGGAATGACGTCGCGGGCCCGTTCGAATTCCCATCTGACCTCCTGTTTCAGATCTTCGTATGCATCACGAAAGCGACAGCCGTCCCGGGCCTCGGCCAGCCGCAACATATCGTCGCCTTCGACCCGACGCCCGCCCAGATGAGCACGCCACAATGTCCGCGCAAAGCTGCCGCGGAATCCCTCGGAGTTCACCAACGTCTCGTTCGTACTGAGACGGGACACGGATGCCTCTACTCTTATTCCCGGATCAAAGCGGCGCAGCGAAGATGCCAGATCGCCCACGATCTCCGCCATGTCCTCCGGCGCCACATTCATCACTGATTCATCTGTGAGCGAAATGCGGCGACAGAAAGCATCCCCGGGCAGCCGGTAAGATGCCCTGCTGCCGTACGGCAGAGCGCCCAGAGCGCGCCGCATTGCTCCCTCCTCGTCGCCGGATCGGGTGGTTGCCGCCGCACTCACCCGTCCCCGGCCCACGACACGCACGGCAGATTCGGTGTGTTCGGAATCCACAGTGACTTCTGGTTCGTTGCTCTGCAGGCTCACCGATGTCCGGGATTCCCGTGTGCTGACCAGCTGGGCCATGACGTCTTCCGGCAGTTGGCGAAAGAATGCACTCCTCACCCTGCACCACCCACCGTCACATCCCGAATCCTGATATGTGGATTGACCCCGCTGGTTGGGAGAGGTCCCTGTCCGGCCTTGCCGCATCCGCCCGAACTGTTGCGGCTGACGGGATCACAACCTACGCGGTCAATTTGCATGAGGGTGGTGAATACGTTGCCCATCAGGCTCACATCTCGCACCAGCTCAGCCAGCTGACCGTCGCGTATAATGTAACCGTATCCGGCCTGAAAGGTGAACACCTCACCGTTGGTCTGACCACCACGGGAGCCAATGGCATACAGACCGCGTTCCACACCTCTCACCATGTCGGATAGCGAGGTCTCACCGGGGGCAATGCAGGTGCTGCGCATGCGGCATATGGGAGGATGAGTGTAGTCCAGAGCCCGGGCATTGCCGGTGGGGGTCTCCCCCAACCGGCCGGCCGTCTCCCGCGAGTGCAGACGTCCTACCAGTATTCCCTCCTCAATCAGTGCAGTAGAGCGGGCGGGTACTCCCTCGTCATCAAAGCGCAGGGCGCCACGATCGGCAAAATACTCACCTGTATCGTATATGGACAGGATCTTCCGCCCCAATTGGCGCCCGGAGCGCATGGTGCGAGCGAGCTCCGGGTTTCGGTGGGCATTGTCCGCCTCGCTCAGGTGGCCAAAGGCCTCGTGCACAAAGAGACCGGCCAGTCCGGGATCACAGACAACCGCATATTGCCCGGCGCGGATCGGCGGGGCCTCCAGTAAGTGTGTGGCGGTGCGGGCCGTATCCCGCAGATTCTCCTCCAGATTGAGCATGCATGCAAAACCCCGCGATGAACCCACTCCCATCTTGTGGGAAACCGTAAGCCCATCCCGGGCAGCCGCCGCCTCGAAGTCACAACCCACGTCAATCCTCTCCTGGCGGAGAGATGTACCTTCGGTCGTGGCGTAGTACACCTCGGTATCCCTTTCGCGATAGGGTATGTTGGCCGCGACGATCTCCTCGAACTCTCCCAGCATGGTCCCAGCGTACCCCTCGATCAGGCGTGCCTTGTCGCGCATATCCACATCCCGCGGATGCACCGCAATATCGGGCACGAAATCATCCTCCACCGGCTGCACCGGGGCCAAAATGGCACGCGCTCCCGGCAGCCGACCGGTGATCCGGGCGGCAGCACAGGCCCGTCGCACCGCACTCGTCATTTCGCAGCCATCGGAGAAGGCGGAAAACCCCCACCCTCCGCGATGAAGAGCCCGGGCGCATCCGCCGTACTGCTGGCGCGGGTACACGGTCTCCATCGCACGCCCGCGATGGGCAATGTGCAGAGCATCAGTTCTTTCCAGGCGAAGCTCACAGTAGTCTGCCTTCGCGCCCCGCAGGGCGCGCCGCATCATGGTACGCACTTATGACATCCTCCTCCCATGTGCCGGAGCCGTCTTGATACACACGGGCACTGCACTGGTGTATCATGTTCCCTGGAAGGGGGGAGTTTCCCTGCGGTCCCAGTCGCATTTTCCGGGGAAAAAGAGAAGGGTGGAACCGAGCTGGCCGCCAGACAATCTGCACCCAGGCGATCCCATCGTCCTGCACAAGCTGAATGCGGGGGGCGAACTGCGGATGAGGTACCCGGGACGGATTATCAACTGCACAAACGAGCAATTGCGCATTCTGGCGCACTGGACGGAAACCGGAACATATCGACACTTCTCCATGCGCAGAGGTGATCCGGTATGCGAACACTTTTTCCCCGGACACTGGCACAATTTGCTCACGCTATGGGACGGAAAGAGCGCCACCCTGCGGGGCTGGTACGCCGACATCTGTCGCCCGCCGGTTCTGCGAGCAGCCGATGAGGGATGGCTTTTGCAGTACGAGGATCTCACGCTGGATGCTTTTGTCGACCCCGGGCTCACAATGACACTGATTGACGGGGAGGAGTTCCGGCAGTGCACCCTGCCCCAGCTCTATTCGTGGGAGATCAGGGCCTGTCTGGATGCGGTCTGCCGACTCGCGGAGCTCTCCCGCCGCGGCCGGGGTCCGTTCGCTCAGGTGCCGAAGCGCTTCCGGGCCCGGCGAATCAATGATCGACCTTCCAGGTCGCACCCGAAGTGACGTGCCGTCTCCAGTTCCAGAGACACGGGGTCACCGCCCCAGGCCAGCAGTCGGGGCTCCTCGATGAGATCATACCTGCCCCAGGCGACGCGGTGTGCACCATCATCCGAATATAGCACCACCGAGCGCAATCCCTCTACGATGTCCACGACCCGGAAGAGACTGCGATAGACGGCGTTGATATCCAGCACCGCCTCCACGAGACCTGCAGCATGATAGGGCATGCGGTCAGGAGTGGGAATCATCCCGAACAGGTTCTTCAGAGCCAGGCTCCAGTCGCCTTCATCGCGGGCTGGAACCTTCATTCGCGCCAGATTGAGCAGTACCCCGTCATTTCGCAGAGCCATCAATGACGCAGGCACTACATCATAGAACTCGGGAAAACGCAGCGGGCCATAAGCTGACTCCACCAGTGGCTGTACACTGGCGCGCGGGGCAGTCTCACCGGCTGCACACACCTCGGTGATGTTCAACAGCCCCACACCCGTCATATCCAGGATATCGCGCAGACCGGTGGAATGTAGGTAGTGACGATCCTCTTCCCGCAGCGTCCGCAGGAGTGCCGTTTCATCCTCCGGCAGTGCTGCCACGGAGCCGCGCACTCTCGCCACCGCGTAACTTTCCAAAAGCATCACAGGTCGGGACAGCACGGAGAGAATCTCACGCAAGACCCGGGGATCAGTATACATTCCCTCAGCGGCAGAGGTCATATTGACTTTTATCCATATTGGTCCGTCTCCCACATCCAGAGATTGAATCACACGGGACAGATCCTCCCGTGAACGCATTACATCCAGTGGCATGACACTTCACTCCCCCCATCATTCAACGCTCTCCTCCCGTCTCCACGCTCATGCCCCCGGCATGGGCCACCATATCCGCAAGGAGAGCGCGCACCGCCACTTCCATCATATGGCACAGGGGGCCTCCGGGCAAGCTGTAGGTGCACTCTCACGTGATCCACCAACAATCCTCGCTGTCCGGATGATGCTGTGCCATCGCAATCTCATCAGCTCAGCGGGCAGGACCGGCAGAGTTCTTCTCTTTTATGGGCAATTGCCGGAGCAAACACACTATGCGCACGATGCACTGGCATCGCTTCCCCGCTGCATTCTCCCGCACTCCGCCCCGCTTTTCATCAGTCCGGTACATCGACTAGACTGAATGTAAATGGCAGGAGGAGGTGCAACCGGTGGCAGACTCCGAGGGGCGAAAACTCAGCGATGAACAGATACGAAGGTACAGTCGGCAGCTGCTCCTGGATGAGGTTGGCATCGCGGGACAACAGCGATTGCTGCAATCGCGTGTGCTGGTGGTGGGCATCGGAGGGCTGGGATCTCCAGCCGCCATTTACCTGGCGGCTGCCGGCGTCGGTACCATAGGAGTGGTTGACGCCGATCGAGTGGAAACATGGAATCTCCACCGGCAGATCCTGCACTTTGACACCGACGAGGGGCGTCGCAAGACGCGCTCTGCCGGTGAACACCTGCGCGCGCTCAACCCCGACATCAGGGTAGAGGAACATGACACCTACCTGTCGCCCGCCAATGCTGCGGACATAATTCGCCCCTACCATGTGGTGGTCAACGGATGCGATAACTTCCCGACCCGCTACCTGCTGAATGATGCCTGCGTACTGGCTCACAAGCCCCTGGTGGACGCGGGAGTTCTGCAGTTTCACGGCCAGGCATCCACCTTCAAACCCGGGCATGGATGTCTGCGCTGCCTGTTTCCAGTTCCACCTCCCCCAGAAGCTGCCCCCAGCTGCTCTGCGGTGGGTGTTCTCGGTGCACTACCGGGACAGATGGGCACACTGCAGGCCACAGAAACACTGAAGATTCTCCTCGGCGCGGGTACGACCCTGACCAACCGGTTCCTCCTGTACGACGGTCTCAACTGCACCTACCACAGCTTTGACTGGGACAGGGACCCGAACTGCCCCGTCTGTGCGGATAATCCGAAAATAACTGATGTGACATCAGTGAACTACGAAAAGCTCGGTGGGGCCCCGATGCCGACAGACAACGACCCCCTGACTCCTCCGCACGAGTTTTACGCCCGCCGGCGGGAATGGGAGGTGAATCCGGAGGATGTGCGCGGGTGGATTGAGCAAAATCAATGCTCGCTGGTCGACGTTCGCACTGCAGAGGAACGGCATGCCTCGCGCATACCCGAAAGCCTCGCTCTGCCGCTGGCCCAGCTCCGGCAGAAATACGCACAGGGACAGGCCGTCAGACAGTTGAGTGAGACCGGGGAACCCGTCGTCCTGTACTGTCAGGTGGGTGAACGAAGTGCCGCAGCAGCCTACCTTCTGCGTCGACTGGGATATACGGAGGCGCACAGCCTGCGGGGAGGAATGCTGGGCTGGTCCAACGTGGGCGGCGACCTAATCAAAGGAGATGACAGCTCTTGAACGGACAGTGGACTCTGCCATTACTCGTACTGGCCGCCGGACTGATCACCGGAGCTGCCCTGATCGCAGTTCGAGCCATCGGGTCCGGTCTGCGCCGGGTGGAACGTGATGCGGAGACGCGCTTCTCGTTCTACCTCGGTTTAGTTATCGGTTTGATCATATTCCCTCTACTCTTTTTGACTGCGCTGAGAGTGCATCCCGGCTTTATGGATTGGGTTCTCACCGGCCCCTTCCCCTTCAATCGCCTCGATGAACCGCTCCATCTTCTCGGATTTGCCGCGACAGTCATCGGGGGTCCGGTGGCAGTGCTCGCGATACTGCAGCGCACAGAGGACGGTGATGAACCGCACGACTAGCCTCTGTTCGCATTGGACGCCGTGCTGTGCACGGATTCACTCCTGCAGCTTATGCGGGAAGGGAATGGGTGAAGGTGCGGGAAAACCGTTCGCCGGTCTCCCCGCACCTGTACTACAGTCAGATGAACAAAGGTCCGAGGACCAGTGACACCACGGCCATCAGCTTGATGAGTATGTTGAGCGCCGGACCGGCCGTGTCCTTGAAGGGGTCTCCTACGGTATCTCCAACGATGGATGCATCGTGCGTGGCGGTGCCCTTGCCGCCGAACTCACCCGACTCAATGAGTTTCTTGGCATTATCCCATGCAGCGCCGCCATTGGTCATCATTATCGCCAGGGCCACGCCAGCTACCAGCGCGCCGGCCAGCAGGCCACCCAGGGCCTCGGGACCGAGCACCACTCCGATGAATACCGGCACCAAGACGGCCAGCAGTCCGGGCACCACCATCTCACGCAGGGCAGCCTGAGTGCTGATGTCCACACAGCGCACATATTCCGGTTTGGTCTTACCTTCCATAATTCCATCCAGTTCGCGGAACTGCCGCCTGACTTCCTCCACCATCTCATACGCGGCCCGGCCGACAGCTTTCATGGCCATGGAGGAAAACAGAAATGGCAGCATACCGCCGAGAAACAGTCCCACCATGGTTTCGGCCCGCGTCACATCGATGAGTTCCAATCCGACGGTCTGCGTGTAGGCAGAAAACAGTGCCAGTGCCGTCAGTGCGGCCGATCCAACTGCGAACCCCTTGCCCATAGCGGCCGTCGTGTTTCCGAGTGCATCCAGCGTATCGGTTACATCACGCACGCTGGAATCCATGTCGGCCATCTCGGCTATACCTCCGGCGTTGTCGGCAATCGGACCGTACGCGTCTACGGACAGGGTCATGCCAATGGTAGCCAGCATGCCCACTGCCGCCAGGGCAATCCCGTAGAGGCCGGCAAAGTGATAGGATACCAGAATGGCTCCGGCAATGGTCAGAATGGGAAGGGCACTGCTCTGCATTCCAACGGCCAGTCCGGTGATGATGTTGGTCGCTGCTCCTGTCTGGCAGGATTCTGCGATTTCTCGAATCGGAGAACCAGAAGTGTAGTACTCCGTTATCAACCCGATTATGATACCGGCGATCAGGCCCGCAACGGTGGCATAGAAGGGGCCAATTACCCCGAGATAACCGTTGATGATGAAGTAAAAAGCAATAGCCGCCAGTGCTGCGCTTATGTAAGTACCGTTGCGCAATGCTCCCGCCGGATCCGCTCCCCCGTATCGGCGCACAAAGGCCGCGCCCACGAGGGAAGCGATCAAGCCGGCCGCAACGAGAAGCATGGGCACCACCACTCCGGCCTGGCCGAACATGACCAGTCCGATGGCCATGCTGGCTATGACCGAACCCACGTAGGATTCAAACAGGTCTGCTCCCATACCCGCCGTATCACCCACGCAGTCTCCCACGTTATCGGCTATGACCGCCGGATTGCGGGGATCGTCCTCCGGGATGCCCGCCTCGACCTTGCCCACCAGGTCGGCACCCACATCGGCCGCCTTGGTGTATATTCCGCCCCCCACACGGGCGAACAGGGCAATCGAGCTGGCACCCAGAGCGAAACCATTGACAATGTCCGGCTCACGGAAAATCAGGTAGAGGGCTCCCAGCCCCACCAGTCCGAGTGATGCCACGGTGACCCCCATGACCGCACCGCCGGAAAACGCTATGCGCAGTGCATCTCCCAGCGCCTCGGAGGCCGCCTGCGAAGTCCGTACATTCGCCGAAGTCGCTGCCTTCATTCCCAGGTATCCAGCCATGGCCGAAAACGTCGCGCCAACTACAAAAGACACAGCAGTGGCCGGGGAAATCTGCCAGGCGAGCAGAACCGCCACGACCGCCACAAAGGCGACCAGAGCCCGGTACTCCCTCTGCAGGAAGGTCATGGCGCCCTCGTGAATCGCATCGGCGATCTCCCTCATCCTGTCCGTTCCCGTCGGGGCGCGCGAAACTGAGCGGAACACCATGTAGGCATACAGCAGTCCCAACACGCCGATCCCGAGCGGGATGAAGCTCAAACTATCCATTTCACCTGAACCTCCTTCGTGACCGCATACAGACTCACTTATCTCCTCAATGTAGTTCGGCGGGCTGCTCCGGGCACCCGCTGCCCCGGGGGCATCCACAAACCACCTAGCCCGCCATCACCAGTCTATGGTCCCGGGCAACTCATGGCAAACCACAGCCGGACAGACCTGCCCCCGTCAGAAGTCCTCGGGCATGTACGTCTCGCGCGCCGGAAACATGTTGCGCAGCAGTTCGGCCCCCGGCGATTCTGCCAGCTCGGCACCAGCACTTCGCACCAGCTGCGGCAGAGATCGATAGCCAGCGAACAGCTGCGACAGATGCCGGATGTGTATGCAGAGATCCGGCTGTGCAACCGGCCGGGAACGCATTTGCAGACGACCGTCAGATACCGCCAGCTCAAAGCAGTCGTCATTGCCTCCGCACAGCTCATCTACCACCGCAACCGTCGCAGTACCCGAAAGCTCCCGGGGGTAGGAGAGCATCTGCAGCGCACCGGGCACGTCCACAATGCGGAACATGATCCCCCGATGCCGCCTGACCTCACCGGTGGCAAACCAGTCATAGAGCGGATCGGTCCTCGGCGTATCGATGCGGTAACTGATCACCTGTGAATCGTGATCCAGCAGGAACCTCAACAGGGCACGATAACCCGACAGGTCCGCATATGCATAGTCCCGCACCGACAGGGTCAGGTTGTCCTCATCACTCCCCTTAATCACAAAGATTACGTAGGCGGAAGGCTCACCACACGCATTTAGGTAGACGAAGGAATACCGCCTATCATCCCAGCCGGCCATGACGGCCTGTCGCCACCACTGTGCGGGCCGCTCCACCGTAAGATCGTAGTGAGCCGCCCATCGCCGATAGATCTCATCCAGCATCTGCACGTCATCATGCGAGACATGACGGAACTGCCCGTCCGGGCAGGTTTCTGGTACCACCCTGCGCAGATCGGCAGGAGAAAACTTGAACCCACTCGATTCAGCAGACACCGCCCATCCCAGCGACTCGTAGAACCGGGAGTAAAAGGGCCACAAAGCCGATGTACATATGCCCCTCTGGCGCATCTGTTGTACCAGCTGTCGCAGCATCTCCCGCGCGTGACCGCGACGACGGTATCCGGGAGGAGTGGCCACCGGCCCCACGCCACCGATGGGTACCTGCGTTCCCCGCAGCTGCCCGCGGAAATTGAGCAGTCCGCATATACTCACCATCCGCCCATCGGAGAACAGGGCCTTCTTCTCTGCCATCTCCATGTCTTCAAACTCCTGCGTGCTCCTGTCCCTGGGTCTCCGATGGGGAGCAAACGCGTAGTGGACGTGCGACCACCACTCCTTCTCCTCATCCTCATCTCGCAGGGCTCTGAGCACAGAACTTTCCGTCATGACACAGCCTCCTCACCGTCCAGTAACTGCCCGCACACCTGTACACTATATCGAAAAATCCGGGGGAGGAGAACGTCACCACCCGTCGTCCTCCCTCCACCCGGCACACAATTCGACGCGGCGGGCGCCGACCCGCACCACGGTGTCTCCATCAGCTGGACGAAGGCTGGTCCCCATCCCGGGTGCAGCGGTGGGGATTCAGCAAGCGCAGAGCCTCATCTGCCGTCAGATCCCCCTTCTCCACTCGGGTTAGAATCTCCAGTCGCCAGCTCTTCTTTCCGCCCGCGGTCCGCTCCCCGCGGCACGGCATATCCCCCGCATGGCTGCAGAAGTACCGCGCAATCCTTTCCGGGACCTCATGCGACAGTTCCCGGGAAAACCGCGCCGCTCGCTCCGAGACTGACACAGCCCAATCCTGCATCTCTCGCGAAAAGGCCTCCAGTCTCTCTCGATCCACTACCCCGGAAACCGAGGGTATGGGGGGCATTTCGAAGCGGAGCCGACGCCCAGCACCGCGATCCGCATCCAACCAGGCCGCCAGGTGCTCGGCTCGAATCATGACTTCAGTGAGCCCCATCTCGGGACTTTCCCCCCGCTCCCACTCTATGGAGTCAAAAGCCGCCAGGTCTTCATCGGTCTGATCCTGCAGGTATCGAAGATAGTCGTTATACAGCCGCACCAGAATCTCACACCGACCTTCGGGAGCATCCTGCTGCAGTGCCTCTCCCGCCCGATCAGCGATGTTGCGCAGCAACGTGGCGTACTTCGCAGTGTAGTGAGTCACCATTGCATCCCTCATCTCTTTCCGCTCAACTGCTGAGCGATTTGCCCGGGCGCACACGTCTCATCGAGGTTGTCGTCTGATTTCGGCCGTTTGTCGTCCTCTACTCAAGAATCTATGCCCCGTGATTCCTCCTGTCAACATATGCTGCTCGAGTGGAGGGAGAGAATGCGTGGCAGTCAGCGCGTACAGGGATTGCCGGAGAATTTCCCAGCATGCGCATCGACAGAATGCAGAGGTTAATGAAAAGATCGAGTGCCGGTGAACGGCGGGTGAGATTTGGTGTTGAGGAAACTCCTGGGTAAGATACTGTCCGGACTCGGAATGCGGCACGGGAGATCCGTGACGGATCAAAAGCGTGAACGGGTTCCCATCAGCCCCGATCTCCGGAAAAACGAATCCTATATACTCGACGCCTTCGGACACAGCGGCGACGTGGTGGTGCGTCCATTGAAGCTGCACACCGGTCTGCAGGTGCTGGTCGCACACATAGACGGCCTGGTGGACCACCGGATTCTCAGCACCAATATCGTTGCCCGCATCACAGACGTATCTGATGTTCAACTCAGCTCGCCGGCCCGCGCTCACACCGTCCTGAAAGAGCGCCTGTTGACGGCCTGCCAGGTGTGGGAAACCGATGACATGACCGAACTGCTCCGGGCCCTGACGCGCGGGAGCTGTGCGATAATCGTACAGGGGCGTCGCACCGGTCTTTACTCCAGCGTGGTCGAACACAAGGAAAGGGCCGTGGAAGAACCCGAGACCGAGGCCAGCATACGCGGTTCCAAGGAGGGTTTCAACGAAAACCTTCGGACCAACACCAGCCTGCTGCGCCGTCGGGTCCGTGACCCCCGCCTGTGGATAGAAGAGCGAACCCTGGGGAACGTCAGCCGCACCCACGTCGCGCTCGCCTACGTGAAGACCCTGGTTCGGGAAGAGGTGGTACAGGAGGTCCGCACGCGACTGGATGCAGTGGAGATGGACAGCATACAGGAAAGTGGACATCTGGAGGAGTTGGTCGAGGATGCTCCCTACTCTCCCTTTCCCACTGTATTGCGGAGCGAGCGGCTGGACCGCGCGGTGGGGGCACTTTTCGAGGGCCGGGTGGTCATGATCGTCGACGGGACGCCCTTCGTACTCCTGGCCCCCATCACCTTCTTTTCGTTCCTTTCGGCCTCAGAGGACTATTTCGAGAAGTGGCACGCTGGCTCCATTCTGCGCGCCTTTCGCCTGACCGTATTTGTGCTCTCTCTGGTGCTGCCCTCGTTCTATGTGGCCGTGACCACCTTTCACCAGGAGCTTCTGCCCACCACGCTGTTGGTACGGCTGGCAGCGCAGCGGGAGGGGATTCCTTTTCCCGCCGCGATAGAAGCCATACTCATGGAGGCCTTCTTCGAGGTACTGCGGGAAGCGGGAATTCGCCTGCCGCGCATCATCGGACCAGCCATCAGCATCGTCGGGGTTCTCATCCTCGGAGAGACAGCCGTACAGGCCGGTCTGGTGTCTTCGGCCATGATCATAGTGGTGGCCATGACCGCCATAGCGTCGTTTGCGACCCCCGGTTTCTCCCTGGCAATATCGGCGCGCCTGCTGCGCTTCCCGTTCGTTATTCTTGCCGGCACCCTCGGCCTGTTCGGAGTCTACTGGGCCCTGTTTGCCCTGCTGATACACCTGGTTTCCATTCGCTCGCTCGGGGTACCCTACCTGGAACCCGTCAGTCCGACGATCCTGTCAGAACTCAAGGATACACTGGTGCGTGCCCCCTGGTGGGGCATGGACCACCGGCCCGAGCTGATAGCCGAAAAGGCCGAGCGAGGGGTTCCCGGAGCGCGTCCGGAGCCGCCGCAGGGCAGACATACCGGAGGCGAGAGAAAGACATGAACTCACCCACCCGGGAGCAGATCTCGCCCTACCAGATGTTGGCGCTGATGTTCTTCACTCGCCTCGCCTCTCGCACCCTCATATGCCCGACCACTATGACCTCACCCCCCACCCGGGATCTCTGGATCGCGGATGCAGTGAGCGCGGCCGTCGCCGTCATTTTTGTCGTTGCCGTGTGCCGGCTGGGAGAGAAGTACCCGGATCGAAGCATTATCCAATACGCGGGCGACCTACTGGGGGGTCCCGTACGGGTGGGAATCGGGATCACCCTGGCCGCCTATTTTCTCTTCGTCGGAGCATATTCCGCCCGCATGCTGGGCGAGGCCTTCACCATGTCCATAATGCCGCACACACCCCTCACCGTGTTCATTGCCGGTATCACGCTGCTCGCAGCCAACGCTGCCCGCGGGGGACTGGAAATCATAGCCCGCGCCGGTGAACTCCTCTTTCCCATCATCCTGGCCCTGCTTCTCCTGCTGCTGATCCTGCCCTTCGATCAGGTGGATCCAACTCGTTTTCTTCCCCTCCTGCCGAATGGACTCGCTGAAGTCATCCCAGCCACGACCATCGAGTTCATGTTCTATCTGGAGTTCATAGTACTGGGATTACTCATTCCCCATCTCCGCGCACCGGAGAAGGCCACCCGATTTGCCGTGATATTCACCGCCGCCAACGGCCTGTTCATGACCATCATGTGCCTGATCATGGTCGGCATTTTTGGACCCACTCTCGATGCCCTGGGTTTGCAGGCCTTCCTGCTGGCCAGAATGGTCCGGGTCGGGGAATTCTTCGAACGAGTGGAGTCTGTCCTGTTGGCCTCCTGGGTACTGAGTACCGGAGTAAAGATATCTCTCATGATCTGGGGCTTCTGCACCTGCCTACAGCAGATCGGGGGCCTGGTGCGCTGGCGTCATCTGAGTTATCCGGTCGGGGTTCTGCTCACCGCCTCCAGCCTGCTGTTGTTCACCGACGTTGCGAACATGGCCCGGCTGCTGGCAGAACCATGGACCCTGGTGAGCATCACCTCTGTCCTGGTTCTTACCGCTCTGCTCTGGGGAGGACACATCCTGCGATCACGAGGAGAGAACGAACGGTGAAGTATCAGATAGCAATGCTGATAATTTTCGTGTTCCTATCGATGGTATCAGTGGGGTGCTGGGATCGACGCGAGATAGAAACTCTCGCCTTCATCAGTATAGTGGGCATCGATCGCCCCGACGCTGCCACGGATGGGATACGACTGTCGGCACAGATCATCAAACCCTTCGTCATCGGGACGGAGGAACCCGGAGACTTACAGGAGCGTCCCTTCTGGCTGACATCGGCAGATGGCAGAACCGCGGGAGAGGCATCGGCCAACCTGCGCGAAGAGTCGCCCCGAATTCCCTTTTGGGCACACAACACCCACGTGGTTGTGGGCGAGGAATTCGCGCGGGAAGGTGTAGCGGAAATACTGGGATTCTTCACCCGCGACCCGGAGACCCGCAGGAGAGTGCATATGCTGGTAGTACGGGAGGCACGAGCGGAACAACTCCTGCAGGCGGAGTTTGAACTGCAGCGACTGCCAGCTCTGGGGCTGGAGCGGCTCCTTCTGGCCAGCGAACGGTTCATCGGCACGACTGTTTCCAGTGAACTGCACGATTTCGTCATGGCTCTCGAGACCGAAGGTCTGGAGCCCGCAGTCACGGCCCTGCGCATCGTCGATCGCCCACCCGAGGGCGACATCGAGGGAGAACTGGCACGGGATGAAGTGTGCGAGAGCATACGCATCGATGGAACCGCGGTCTTCTCCTCCGACCGGATGGTGGGTTGGATGGATCGCGGGGAGAGTCGAGGGGTGGCCTGGGCGCGCGACAGGATTCAGTCAACAAAGATAATTGTGCCGCATCCCACCCAGGAGGATGAAGCGGCCACCCTGCGCGTCACAGATGCCGCAGGAAGAATGGAGGTCGAAGTGCAGGATGGACAACCGAGCGCACGGGTGACGGTGAATGCCTGCGCCGACCTGGTGGAACTCACCGCTCCCGCAGATCCCTTCCTCGATTATCGCAAATGGCAGGCCATGGAGGAGGATCTGGCCGGACAAATAGAGAGTGAGATACATGATGCACTTCGCGCTGCGCAGGATCGCCTGTCCGCAGACGTCTTCGGGTTCGGCCAATGTCTTGCCCGCCAGCATCCGGAAGTCTGGGAGGACGTGCGGGCCGACTGGTCGGATGAATTTCGCGAGCTGCCGGTACAGGTAAAGGTGCAGGGAGAAATACGGGAGAGCGGCCTGCTGATGCGCGCTGTGCAGCCGGGAAGGGAGGAGTGAGGTGGCCGGGCTCCTGCTCCTCATCGCCGGATTGCTGGCAATTGTCATCTACGACGGAATTCCAGCTGCCCGTGCGGGGCTGTGGCGCGAATTCTTCACCTTCCTGCTGGTGTGGTGTCTGGCATTGTATATCTCCGTCGCGACGATCGTGGGGGTTTCCCCTACCACTTTCACCGACTGGATCATCGCCGCCGGGCGACTTCTTGCTCCGGTGAGGAACATCCTTCTGCCGGGGATTGAGCTCTTCTGACACCGGAGCGACAGGGCGGCGCTCGTTGAACACCTCCGGGCTTTGTAGTAACATCGCATTGCATCTCATCCCACTCGTGGAGGCACATCGGCATGATGACGCAGAACGACTATGTCTATCTCGACAACAGTGCAACCACGCGGCCGCTCCGCGCAGTGCGGGAAGCCATGGAGGCATCCATGCAGCTCGGTTTCGCCAATCCCTCCTCGCTGCACACCCCCGGCGCACAGGCGGAGGAACGGCTCGAGGAGGATCGGCAGGCGACGGCCGAACTGTTGGGGGCCCGACCGGAAGAAATCATCTTCACCTCCGGAGCCACCGAGGCCAACAACACAGCACTTCGCTGTGCATTTGGGGCCTATCGACACCGGGGAAATCACATTGTCACGACGGCAGTAGAACACCCCTCGGTCCTGCGGGTATGTGCCGCACTGGAAGAGGAGGGAGCAGAAGTCAGTTATCTCCCCGCTGACCGGGAGGGACGCATAGATCACGAACACTTTCGCGCAACCCTGCGCGGCGATACGGTACTGTGCTCGATTATGGCAGTGAACAATGAGGTGGGCAGCGTACAGCCATTGCGGGAGGTGGCCTCGGCCATAGCCGACCGCCCCGCACCGCGCCCCCTCCTGCACATTGATGCAGTGCAGGCAGTCGGGTGGATGGACTTCCAACCCTCTGCCCTGGGATGCGACCTGGCCAGCCTCTCGGCCCACAAGTTCCACGGACCCAAGGGGGCTGGTGCCCTCTACCTGCGCCGCGGCCTGCAGATACCACCCCTGCTCGCCGGCGGTGGACAGGAACGCGGTCTTCGTTCGGGCACCGAGAACACGACGGCCATTTCCGGCGCCGCCGTTGCCGCTCGCTGGCTCACTGATACCGGAAGAGGCGCATATCGCCGGCTGCGCACCCTGCGATGGAAACTGGCACTTCATATCTGCGACAGAGTCCCGCAGGCACACATCAACGGGCCGGGGGCAGATGCAAATGAGGACCGAGGGGCACCGCACATTCTCAGCGTGTCCTTTCCGGGCCTCCCGGGTGAGGTACTGGTGCACGCCCTGGCCGAACGACAGATCTACGCATCAACCGGGGCGGCCTGTTCTTCTCGCGGATCCGGGCATCCGGGGACCCTCCAATCCATGCCAGTGGAGGAGGGTGTGCCGGAGAGCGCCATTCGTCTGAGCCTGTCTCCCCGCAATACGCAAGAGGAGATCGAGTACACCGCAGAAGTCCTGGCCGACATAGTCCCGACGCTGTTGCGCATGAGCGGGCGAGGGGGGTAAACCATGCAGCAGGATGCCAGAACAGAAAATGTCATACTGGTGCGTTTCGGAGAGATAGCCCTGAAAAAGCAAAACCGGGGCGAGTTCGAGAGACGCCTCGTTCACAACATGAAGAATGTTCTCCCGCAGGGTGCGAAGGTCAGGCGGGAGTCGGGAAGGATGTATGTCACCGCTGTGGGCAACGAGGAGGAACTGCTATCGCGCCTGCGTCGGGTTTTCGGGATCGTCTCCCTCAGTCCGGCCCTACGCGTCCCCGTGGACGATGAACGGATCGCTGCCGCCGCCCTGCAGGTGGCAGAGGCTGCCGCCGGGGAGTCCGATGGAGAATTCACCTTCAAAATCGAGGCCAGGCGGGCAGATAAGACCTACCACCGCACTTCACCCGATATTAACCAGTGGCTCGGTGCGCATGTCCTCCGCAACGTTCCCGGACTGTCCGTCGACCTGCACGAACCTGATCTCCGACTGCAGGCGGAAATCCGCCCCGACGGAGCCTATCTCATGGGCCGGGTGGTTCAGGGACCGGGAGGACTGCCGGTGGGCAGCTCCGGGCGAGCACTGGCTCTGCTATCCGGCGGCATCGACAGTCCGGTGGCCGCCTGGTACATGATGAAGAGGGGGCTGAAAATGGAAGCCGTACATTTTCACACACCCCCTTTTACCGGGCCGCGCGCCCAGAAGAAGGCAGAGGATCTGGCTGCCAGACTAGCCCCGAGCAATGATGGAATGGTACTGCACCTCTTCCACTTCACCTCTCTGCAGGAGAAAATAAGCCGGAACTGTCCGGAGCGGCTGAGCCTGAGTGTTATGCGCCGGACCATGCTCCGAGCCGCCGAGCGTCTGGCGCAGCACAGAGGGATCGGTGCCCTGGTGACGGGAGAGAGCCTGGGGCAGGTCGCCAGTCAGACCCTGGAAAACCTCATTGTCACCAATGCATCGGTGGATATGCCGGTGCTGCGACCACTGGTCGGTCTGGACAAAGACGAAGTAGTGCAGCGCGCTCGTTCCATTGAGACCTACGACATATCAATCAGGCCACACGAGGACTGCTGCACCCTTTTCGTGCCGGCCCATCCGAAGACACGCCCCTCCCTCCCGGAGGTACTTCGGGCGGAGGACAATGCTGCCCTGAACTTTCCGGAAAATCCGGAGGAAATGTTCATGTCCCTCGAGTTCGATGCACGGGGAGATCTGCGCCATAACGGAGCTGACCCCCGCCGCTGAGGGAGACGGGGGCAGCCCGATTCTCTTCACCCTGGAGGGTGGGTAATCAAATGCGCGGGTTGAGCCCCCTGCCAAACTCCGTGCACTCATCCAGCACATTGAGATAGGCGTGTGCCGTTTCGGCCACGGCAGTTATGGCCTCGGAGTTGTCCTCATCCACGCCAAAGGCAGTCATCACCGACAGAATGTACGGGCGGTGTTGCTGTTCGACTACCGCCACCTCGCAGCGCACGCCCGGCAGGCCACCGGTCTTGCCAGCGATGGGGATATCGGCCGGTACGCCTGCCCGGATGGGGCTATCCTTGGGCTTGCGCAGTACCGACACGACCTCTGCGCACAGGGATTCATCCTCCCACTGTCCCCGGTACAGAACCTCCAGCCAGCGTGCCATCTCTCTCGCCGTCGAGGTGTTCTCGCGTCCGCTGCGGACTGCCTCGGCATCGATCATTCTGCGGCGCAACCGACTCTCCGTGCAGCCCAACTCATCGAGCATGCCGTTGACTGACTCCATCCCGGCCCGGTCGATACATATGTTCGTGGCCACATTATCGCTCAGGTTTATCATGAGGATGGCCATATCCCGCAGGCTCAGCTGGACCTCTCCCTCGAGGTGCTGCAGGACACCACTGCCTCCGACGACGTCATCGTCCCGCACCCGGTAAGGATCGTCCAGATCCAGCTCGCGGCGATGCGCCCGCCGATAAAGCTGCATGAGCACAGGAATCTTTATGGCACTGCCAGCGGCCAGCACCTGCTCACCGGCCACATCCATACGGCGATCCCCTGCGAGCTCCACCAGATGGATCGTCATAACCCCGCGAAAGTCTGCAGTGACTGCCCGGATGTCGCTCTCCAGTCTGCTCCAGAGTCTTTCTCGTGCCATTTCGTCCACCTCCTGACAGGAACAAGCCCGGCACCGCAAGGGCCGGGGCATGCGATTGCGGGTATTTCGTGCTGCATCACTTTTTGGTATGTCTATCGGCAACATTCGATGCACCATAGGAATCCGGCTTGATTTTGGCATCGAAACCACTGCCGGTAACCATGCCCACCACCTCGCGAACCATCTCCCTGGTCTCTCCGCGCCGCCCCACATCCAGATGAATCTCCACATCCAGGGCAGACTGGCCGTTTTCCGCCAACCGTCCGGCAAGGAGCCCGGCCAGATGCAGACTGAGAGAGGTCTCGTAAAAGATCTGCTGCCGGAGGCTGGTCATCTTACGATGATACTGGCGGTGGTAGAAGTAACGAGCCCCCTTGCCACGACGATGAACGATCACCGCGGTAACGAAGCAGATTCTCTCCTTCATCTGGGAGTCCGATCCCACAATTATGGAGTACTCTGCCTCGGGGTCACTGCGCATGAAGGCCATGATCTGCGCAAACATCTCGTCAAAGCTTATGGGCCCCTGGCTGGGACTCACGAACTCCCCAAGGTCTTCTTCCGAGAAAAATCTGGCAGCTGCAGACGGCACGACCCTCGCCCCTTTCAATGATCCACTCCGCCGATATTATACAACAGCTCACAGCATTTATCTAAAGCCCCGACCCGCAGGAGCGCTGCCATTCTGTCAGGGCTGCGGTCAGCTGTACAAAATCTTGCATGGTGAGGACCTCCGCCCGCGCACGCGCGTCCACCCCGGCCATCTGCAGCAGCTCCTCAGCCACCCCCGGTGTGATCTGCAGTTCGGGGCTGTTGCCCAGGGCATTTCGCAGGGTCTTTCTCCGCTGCCCGAAAGCGGCGCGCACCACCTGCATGAATGGGGCGAAATCCACTTCGGGGCGCGCGACGGGCTGCAGCTGCACCAGAGCAGACTCCACCTCCGGTACAGGATAGAAGCAGTTCTTGCTCACCCGGTGCAAAATGGTAGCGCGGGCCCTGTAGCTCACCGAAAGGGTCAGCGGACCGTAGTCGCCACTTCCCGGCCCGGCAACCAGACGCCGGGCCACCTCATGTTGCAACATGAACCGTGCCGACTCCCAGGAGACAGAAGAAGACAAAAAGTTCTGTATGATCGGTGCGGCAGCACCATACGGAAGGTTGCCGAAGAAGTGGACACATTCCTCGCGACATATCTCCCCCCAGGCAATGGTGCGGGCATCACGGAAAAACACATGCACGTTATCCCGACCCGACAGCACCTCATCCAGCGCGGGGGCAAATCGCTCGTCAATCTCTACCGCATATACCCGCTCGTAAACATCAGCGAGCGGCAGTGTAAGAGTGCCCGGCCCGGCCCCTATCTCACAGGCTGTGCCTCCGCCGCGGGCCGGCAGGATCTTCTCAATGACATTGCCGTCCACCAGAAAATGCTGTCCCAGTCCCTTTCTGGGACGGATGCAGTGCCGCTGCAGGATGCCCCGCAGCTGACTGGGAGACACAAACTGCATGGGGCACCTCCTCACTACAGCGGATGGTCGTAGAAGGCCTGTGCAGCTGCATTTGTCGCCCGGGCAACCTCCAGCGGAGATATGTCCCGCAGCTCGGCTATTCGTCGGGCGATGTACAGAATGTTTGCGGGTTCATTGCGGCGGCCCCTGCGGGGAACCGGAGCCAGGTAAGGGGCATCGGTCTCCAGCATCAGGTGATCCATTGGTACCTGGGCGGCCACCCGGTGCGTATCGTCCGCCCCGTCAAAGGTGACTATCCCGCCCAGACTGATGAAGTATCCACGTTTCACGGCGATTTCCATGCTGGAGATATCGCCGGAAAAGCAGTGGAGCAGGACGGGATGTCCGGGAGAAAGCTCGCGATCGAGGATGCGCAGGCAATCCTCATCTGCCTCGCGACTGTGCACCACTACCGGCAAGTCGTCCGCCGCGGCCAACTGCAGCTGTCGGGCGAAGACGCGCCGCTGGTCCGGTCGGGGAGAAAAGTCATAATGATAGTCGAGGCCGCACTCTCCGAGTGCCAGCACCTCGTCGCACCGCAGCAGTTCCTCCAGCCAGCTCCAGTCATCGGCCGCCTGGGCGGCCGAATGGGGGTGAACTCCGGCGGCCGCCCACACATCTTCGTGCCGGGCGGCCAGCTCGGCTGCCTCCTCCGAGGTCCGCCGGTGCGTACCCGGGTTGACCATCGCCCTGACACCAGCGGTGCGGGCGCGATCCATACACTCCTCACGGTCCTCGGAGAAGGCGCGATGGTTCAAGTGTACATGAGCATCTATGAGTTCCACTTACTTCACCTTACTCCCCGCCGGCATCTCCTTATCCAGCGTCAAAAGGGACATTTGCTCGCCGGCCTCGGCCGCCAGGACCATCCCCTCAGACTGCAGGCCAAAAATCTCTGTCGGCTGCAGATTGGCAACCGCGACTACCCGGCGACCTATTAAGTCCTCCGGCGAGTAGTGCTCAGCGATACCGGCAACCACCTGCATGGGCTGATCTTCGCCGATATCCACCTCGACCCGGAGGAGACGATCGGCTCCCTCCACATCCCCCGCGTCAACTACCTCGCCCACGCGGAGATCCATCTGCATGAACGTGTCGTAATCGATCAAGCTATCCTCTCCTTCCCTCTCCTCTTCCCCGACTTCCATATCCTCGGCTTCATCCCCGACTCCAACTACTTCATCGGGATCCATGCGGGGAAACAGTGGGTCACCACGTTGTACTTCCGTTCCATCGGGAATGCCGCCCCACACGGTATCATCCCACGATGTGGCGTCAACCGGACCATTCCGGCTGAGACCCAGCTGTTCCCATATGCCAGCCGGGGCATCCAGAAGGAAGGGGCGGAGGGCCACCGCGAGTACGCGCAGCGACTCGGCAGCATTGTACAGTATAGCCGATCGACGTTCAGCCGTGGTCTCGGCATCCCAGGGCGCCGTGCTGTCCAGGTACTTATTCGCAGCCGACACCAGCTCCCACAGACAGTCCAGGGCGTCACTCAGCATATTGTCTTCCATGGCCTCTTCCGCACCCTGCAGGGCTTTCTGCGCACGCTCTCGCAGGTGCCTATCCTCTTCGGTTACCTCGCCCTCGGGTATTCGCAGCATTTTATCACAGTACTTGTTCACCATAGCTGTGACCCGGCTGAGCAGATTGCCCAGATCATTGGCCAGGTCATAGTTGGTTCGTTGCACCAGAGATCGCTCAGTGTAGCTGCCGTCTGAGCCAAAGGGGATCTCGCGCAGCAGATAATAGCGCACCACATCCCGCCCATATTTTTCACTGAGCAGAAACGGGTCGACCACATTGCCGCGGGATTTCGATATCTTCTCTCCCTCCAGGGTGAGCCAGCCGTGGCCGAATATCTTGCGCGGCAGCTGCACACCGAGGGCCATGAGTATGATGGGCCAGATTACGCAGTGAAACCGGAGAATCTCCTTGCCTATGAGGTGGATATCCGCCGGCCACCATCGCTCGAAGTGCTCCTCGTCCTCCCCATAACCGATGGCGGTGATGTAATTGCAAACCGCATCAAACCAGACATAGATCACATAATCCTCATCGAACGGCACCGTGATGCCCCAGTCCACCGCATCGCGGCGGCGGGTGACGCACATATCCTCCAGTCCGCTCTCCAGAAATCTGATCATCTCATTGCGTCGGGTGGCCGGCTGGATGAATTCAGCGTCTTCGCGAATATGGGCCAAAAGATCATCGGCATACCGGCTGAGGGCCAGGAAATACCCGTCCTCCTCCACCCAGGAGAGTTCACGGCCGCAGTCCGGGCACACACCCTCGTCAATTCGGCTCTGCGGGAAGAAACTCTCGCAGGGGGTGCAGTACCAGCCGGAGTAAGTGGAACTGTAGATGTCACCCTGCTCGTACAGCTGGGCAAATATCCTGCCCACCATCCTCTTGTGTCTCTCATCGGTGGTGCGGATGAACTGATCGTACGAGATACCCAGCTCGGACCAGAGGTCACGAATCCACTCCACCATCTCGTCGACGAACTTCTGCGGCTCAACCCCGCGTTGGCGGGCGGCCCGCTCAATTTTTTGACCGTGCTCATCGGTTCCTGTCAGGTAATATGTGTCCCTGCCGCGCAGGCGATTATACCGGGCCAGAGCATCGGCGGCCACGGTCGTGTAGGTGTGTCCGATGTGCAGACGATTATCGGGGTAGTAGATCGGGGTGGTGATATAGAATGTGTCTCTCGTCATATTGAGGAAGCCTCCTCTCTCGTCATGCAAAAAAAGAACCCGCCCATCAGAGGCGGGATTCCGCGGTACCACTCTGCTTCATTCGACCCTCACAGATCGAACCTTGACCGGAGCTTCTACTCCGAGGCGCATTAACGGAACGACCGTCGACGCCTACTTACTGCCGGTTCGGCGCCGCACTCCAGAGCCATTTTCCCCGCGCTCTCACCCTCCGGCTCACACCAGACCCGGCTCGCTGTGCGGCGAGACGGCACGAGTACTTCTCTCCATCATCGCAGTGCATTCTTGTCACATTTCTTCCCGTGATTATACCTTCCCCGTATTTGCCCGTCAATGAAGCCCGCCGCGTCCGCGCGTCTACTCCCCTCGCACCCCGTCCAGCCTGAGGTGATGCGCCAGAAACTCTGCGATCCGGTAGTAGGCCTTGATCCGATTCTTTCTCCGGACCAGACCGTGCCCCTCATCATCGAAGCACAGACAATCAACCGAACCGCCCTGCTCCCTCACCCTGCGGACGATCTGTTCCGCCTCACTCATTGGCACCCGCGGATCATTGGCACCGTGAATCACCAGCAGGGGTGCGCGGATGCGATCCGCCCGATGAATCGGCGAAATCTGCGCCAGGAAGTCTCGATCTTCTTCCAAACTGCCGTATTCTGCCTCGCGCAGCCGACGACGCCACGGGCCGGTGTTCTCCAAAAAGGTAATGAAGTTGGCAATTCCGACCAGGTCCACCGCCGCAGCCCAGATCTCCGGATACTGTGTTATGCAGGATAGAACCATGAATCCTCCGTAGCTGGCCCCCATCACCGCAATTCGATCCGGATCGGCGCCGCCTTCCCGGGTAAGCCAGCGCACTCCCCAGCGAATATCGCGAACCGAATCCATGCGCTTGCGAACATCATCCAGCGCCATGTACCGCCGGCCGTATCCCGCGCTGCCCCGCACATTGGGGGCAAACACCGCAAACCCGCGATGCACGAGATACTGGGTCACGGGGTTAAAGGTGGGACGGCGCTGGCCTTCCGGGCCGCCATGAATATCAACCACCACCGGGGTCTCTTCCCTGGCGCGGGCGGGTCGATAATAAAAGGCGGGTATCTCACGGTCATCAAAGGTCTCGTACCGGATGAGATGGGGCCGCACCAGAGACTCCCGCGGAATGCCAGCACGGGGCGCGTCTGTCATGCGCCTGGCAGACTTTTTCCGCACATCGCACAGCCACACATTGGGATTATCGCGCGAAGCATCTGCTGTCAGTGCCACCTCGTCCCGTACCGGCGAATATGTCAGCTGCCGGAGGACTCCCGACGGCAGTCCCTCAATTCGGGCGCTCCCGCCGGTGTGCAGGTCGTCTACCCAGAGCTGGCTGTAGCCATCGGCGTTGAGCACGTACACCAGATAATCACCGGATGGGGACAGCGTCATCTCCTCTATCTCCCATTCCTCAGAACTGGCCAGGATGGACATTTCCCCGGAATCGATATCCAGGCACACCACTCGTCTGCGGTCACATCCGACATTGCTGACCGCGTACAGCTGGCCACCGTCCGGCGCCCAGTGCAGGTGTTCGTACACGGTGGGGCCGTCGGCCTCCGCCGGTCGGAGCAACCGCGCATTCTCTCCATCGGCACTCACCACATAAAGCTGATGATCAAAATTGGCCCTGGCCCGCACCACCGCAATGCGCTGCCCATTTGGCGACCAGGCGCCAAAACGATTGCTGCCCGTGCGCTCAAACACCGATCGAACCAATCCCGTCTCCACGTCATATATGTACACGTAAAAATCGGCCGGGCAATCGCGATTGGCCCAAAATGCGAGATACCGACCATCCGGTGACCATCCCCCCAGGTTATGTATCGCTTTTAAAACTGCGGTGATTCTCTGCACGCGCGCCCCCCGGGAATCAACCAGATATATCTGCTGTCGCTCGTCGCCACCTCTGTCGCTGGCGAAGGCAATCCGTTCACCGGCGGGACACCACGCGACTTCGCCCACTCGCTCCTCACCGAAGGTCACCTGCCGGGGCCACCCTCCCTCTCGCGCCACGCTCCACACCTGCGGCACGCCGGTGGTATTCATGAGAAAGGCCACGCGGTCTCCATCCTCTGAGAATGTAGGGGCATCGGCGGTCTGCGCATGCAGGAAACGGGTTACAGAAAATGCAGTCAAAGAAATGCTCCTCTCATTCTACCTGCGATTGCCCGTCGATCGCGGGAGATTCTGGGTGGGCAGCCTCAGGATAACACCGGGAATATGCTGCCGTGCGGCATGAAGTGGGCCCCCGGCCATTCACCGTGTTTTTCGCGTATGAAGGCATACGCCTCATCCACGCTCTCCACCGGCCTGATTCCGCTGGGGGTGACCTCCTCTGCCACCAGCGAGGAGAGAAGCAGCACATCACATTCGTCGGCCATGCGGGCGGCATGATAGGCCATATACCCACCGATGGTGAAGGATTCGCGCAGCGCTGACTCCCGCGCACCATTGTCCGAATGATCGGCAATCATGCGGGCAAAATCCTCATTGCCCATCCCCTCACGGCACTCGGAGACGATGAGCAGCGTCCCGTCATCCGTTACGGCACGCCGGGCATTATACAGGGTCTTGTAAGTCTGATATAGATTTATGTCCTTGGGAAATCCCCCCGGGGAGGCAACCACTACCTCAGCTGGCTCACCGATCGCGCCAGAGAAGTGGTGCTCCACCAGCCGACAGCCAACTCTGTGGGCGGCCCGGACATCCCCAGCCACGGCCAGGGCGATACGCTCCTCATCCTCATCGACGATGACATTGAAGAGAAAATCGGCCGAAGCCATGGAGGCGGCAGCACTGATATCCTCATAGCAGGGGTTGCCCTTCATCCGGCCGGCCGCCACATCGGGGTTCAACCCGCCTCCCTCTTTCTCACCATTAAGGGCGAGGGAGTGATTGGCCATGATGGACTCGTAAGCGGCCACACCGGGCAGCAGTGCCTTGCCTCCACCTCCGAATCCGGCCAAAAAATGATAGACGATTCCCCCCGTCACCACCACCCGGTCAGCCTCCGCCACGGAGGAATTCATCCACACCGGCGTGTCCGCGGTGGTGTGTCCCATGTACACCATGTTGTCGTCATCGCGCGAACAGTGATCGGAAATCTCCAACTGGCAGTACAGTTCTTCCCCTATGAGCGAGATGTGTTCTTTCTCCGTGTGCGCGCGGTGATCTCCAGTGGCACAGAGCACTGCTATGTCGGAGGTATGCACTCCTCCCTTCTGCAGCTCTTCGACGATGTGCGGGAGGAAGACGTGATGGCGCACCCATTGGCGGGTCACATCACCAATTATGACACATACCGTATCACCTTCTTGCACAATTTCGGAAAGGGGAGGTGAGGATATGGGATCATTCAGGGCATCCCGTATGACCCCGATCTCGTCTAACTCATCGGGGAGGGGTTCACCGACCAACTCGCTCATCACCGCATCAGTCGGCCACTTCACATCGACGAAACCGCATCCGTAGGGCAAACTATGCACTGCTGTGTCCACTAAGATCCCCCCAAGGGTGCTGCACGAATAGGCTGAAGGTTTCCATTCCTCGCACCTTCTCCCAGCTGCTTCACCATCCCGTCCGGCTGCCGGAGCGGACCGCGCTGCACCGCCGGCCATCCCGGAAAAGCCGCGTGCGGCACCCCCGAGGGGTTCACTTCACATGGATTCGGCAGTGGCCTCTCAGTCTCTCTGCCTGGGATCCAGTACATCCCGCAGTCCGTCACCAAAGAGGTTGAATCCCAGAACCACAAGGGTGATTGCCAGCCCCGGGAAGGTGGCCAGCCACGGCATATGCCGCAGGTAGCGCCGTCCCTCCGAGAGCATGCGCCCCCAACTTATGTCCGGTGGCATAGTACCCAGCCCCAAGAAGCTGAGGGCGGCCTCGGACACTATGGGCATCGCCATACCCAGCGTACCATACACCACAATGATGGGCAGCACAT
>PUMM01000102.1 GCA_003551365.1 Clostridia bacterium | reverse complement strand
GCGTCTTTGAAGTAGGTCTTACCGCCAGCGCGTAGATCGAGGCCCGCGTCGGCAAGGGTAGCAAAGAGCCACTCGTCTAGTTCGGTAACGAGTTGGTCAATTTTTTCGCTAGTGTACCGCAGTGTATCGTCCCACCGGCTGACCTGATAGGCGGCTTCGAGCTTCGGATGTCGGAGTGGGTCGGACATGGAGCGGGCGAGGGCTTCCTTATCGTAGTAGTGCTTCAGTTCGACAGGAAGGGCGTGGTTGGGGAATACCTCTTTCACGCGGTCCGGTCCGAGGGTGGTGGTGTGGTAGAATCCGGGCAAGTTCGAGCCGTGGTTGTCGGTATCGTTCTGAACGAGTTTCCGGTAGCCGCTCCGGTCGTTCTCAAGGACGTGCGCCAGCTGCACCAGCGGGCCGGTCCGGGCGTGGATCGGGCCGGACTCGTGGGTGTGTACTCGGACGTACCGCGCGCCGTCCTGAATGTTCGACGTGGTGTGCCGGTCACGTTCTCGGAAATAGTGGTCGGACACACCGACCGCCTCAACAGCCGATCGGAGTAGATCGCCGTACTCGGCAAAGTGGATATTCGAGCCACTGATTCGGACGTTCATGGCGTCGGTGTTGGTGTTGGCGAGTTGTTCGGGAACGGGAATCTCGACGGTAGAGCCGTCGTCTTTCTCGGCTTCCATGCCAAGCCACCGGGGGCGAATATGGAAGTTCGCCTTTCGCTCTCCCACGTCGTCGTGCGCCTCAACACGGATTCGGAACTCTCGGATGGTCTCGTGTTGTATGGTGGTTCCGGCGGGTGTCTCGCCGTCGCTGGGTGGGTTGACGGCCGACTCTTGGTAGTAGAGGGTAACGTCCCAAGAATCGCCCAGCGCGTCCATGTGTGTCTCTACGGAGCCGCCGCCGTCCTTCACGGCACGGTCGAACGCGAACCAGGGCTTCAGTCCGTAGCGGTTCGTGTTCCAGTTGGCCGTGAACTCGTGGCACTGAGGTTCGATAATCCGGCGGGCGTCGGTCATACGATCACCGCCGGGAGGGGTGGCTCTGGCTCGTGGTCGCAAGAATCAATACGCCGGACGTTGGAGAAACTGATACGGACGCACCCGATCCCACACAGGTGTCCCACTGGGCGATCCTGCCTACCAAACAGATGCCGCCCGGTGGGATCGTCCGCACCAGCCCCCCGTTTTGGGGCTGAGTGTTTCATTGCTGAGTTACTTCTTTGACTTGACCAATCATCTACCGGGAACTGTCTTATTCGTTTCGACCGGGTAGAGGATCACCGGACACCACCGACCGAACCTTTTATCGGCTGTTAACACGGGTTAACCAGCATGGGAACCCAGAATCAGGACGACCCACCGGATGGAGACGATTTGAAGACAGTCGGTGCCAGATTGAAACCCACCCTACAGAACCGGATAGAGGAACACAAGAACCGGGAGGGATACACCACCGATTCCGAGAACATCCGCGCACTGTTCCGAAAGGGTCTCGACTACGACGAGGAAGCCGACAACGAACCGCAGTACAAGATCGGCATCAGCGGCGGGCTGATCTGGGCGGGTTCTCTGATGATAGCGACACAAGTAGAGATAACCCTTCAAGCGGTCTCCGGCGATTGGTTCGCCGTGCTGGGCTTCCTGCTGATGGTTCTGGGTGTCGCCTACGGATACGTTAAGGAGTGATTACCACATGCCAGTCAACAACTCAACCACACAGAAGACACGAGCCGCGTACCACGAACAGAACGTCTACCAGTACGCCGACCCTCACGAGGAGGCCGACGACGCAACCATCAAAGCCGACTGTACGAGAGAGGCGTTAGCCGAGAATCGGGTAGCCAGAGAAGACGAACTGATCTGGGCATGGCACCGCGATCCCCAGACTGACCTCACCCAGATCGAGGCCCGCGACCGCGCCCAGTCCACCGAGTACGGCCGGTACAACATCTCCCAGTCGTCGCTATCACGGAAGCTCAAGAAGATGGACGAAACCATGCTCCACGGCGGCATCCTCCTTCTCGGTGGTAAGCAGTTCTACAGCGAGGCGCAGTACTACGACGCAAAACTACAGGACAACCCGGAGTTCGTAGACAAACAGCGCGAACTACTCGCTACGTTCCTATGCGACATGGACGCACTGAGTGAGTTCGACAACCCGTCAGAACAGACGCCTCAGTGGGCACAAGACCGGTTCCCTGATATGAACCCCAACCTTGGCCGACAGTCAGGCCAACGGTTCACCAAGCGCACCGGCGACACCGTGGAACAAGCGTTCGGACAGCTACACGAACCACACGAATAACCCCAAACGGGCACCAGAGGCACCCTATCAGTGGCTCACAGTGAATACGGGCCACCGAACCACACTTCTAAACGGGTAATACAGACGTTGTACTGACTGACTTGATTCTATGCAGACCCATATGCACACGGCCACCCCACCCCCACGAGAGTATATATTTATAATATGGTGTGAATAGGCCGCGAAAATCAGCCAAATTTCTGAACCGGTTGGCCCGATCACTGCTCGAAGGTAGATCGAGATCTAGACGAGCTGCGGAACGGCTGGGTCAAAGTCAAACCCAAACGGAGATCGAGGCGATGTTACCACGACGACCGACCCGGTGTTACCAACGATCCGGCACCCCGCACCCGCGCGCATAGCCCCCGTCACCCCCTCCCCCTGTGTACCTGCTAATTGCTACAAATATCTCAGGGTATCTTCTGGTACCCTGAGGTTGGCGTTACTAATCGTAACAATAGCCGCGCTATTCTCAGTCGCTTGTGTTGCGGT
>PUMM01000029.1 GCA_003551365.1 Clostridia bacterium | reverse complement strand
CCTCGGAGATGAGGCGGATGGTCTCTTCGGTGAGGCCTTTGTCGGTTTTGAACGCGGAGGCCTCGTCTTTTTTGAAGTCGAACCGGGCTTCGGTGTCGGTCTCTTTCAGGTGGTCTTGTTCCGAACTCATGTGTTGTATGCGTCTGTGTTTACAGCCGTGTGCTTATTACCGTTATCCTAGCTGGAGTCGGTTACGCGGCCTCGTAGACCTCGTCGCGGATCCAGTCGTAGCCTCTGTCCTCGAGCTCTTCGGCCAAGGAGGCGTCGCCGCTCTTTACCACCTTGCCGTCGAGCATGATGTGGACGTGGTCGGGTTCGACGTAGTCGAGGATCCGCTGGTAGTGGGTGATCTGGAGGATGCCGGTGCCCTGCTCGTCTCTGAGGGCGTTGATGCCGTGTGAGACGTCCTGTAGCCGGTCGATGTCCAGCCCCGAGTCGATCTCGTCGAGGACGGCGACGGAGGGCTCGAGGATCGCCGCCTGGAGCACCTCGTTTTGTTTCTTCTCGCCGCCGGAGAAGCCGGCGTTGAGATAGCGCATGGCGAACTTCTCGTCCATGTCCAGCTGGGCCATCTTCTCGGTGAGGATCTCCTGGAACTCGGCGACGCCGACCTCGCCGTCGTCGACGGGGCCTTCCATCGGCGAGGGAACCTCGGCTTCCTCCTCGTCACCTCCCTCGTCGGCTTCCTCCTCGTCCTCGAAGAGCTCCTCGCGCTCTTCGAGTTTGGCGTTCAGTGCCGTCCGGAGGAAGTTCGTCATGGTGACGCCTTCGATCTCCGCTGGGTACTGAAACCCGAGGAAGACGCCGAGTGCGGCGCGTTCGTTCGGTTCGAGCTCGAGCAGATTCCAGACGCGTTTGTCCTCCGGGATCTCGACGTCCTCGCCGAACTCCTCGGCGTCGAGGTGGATCAACACCTCACCCCCGGTTACCTCGTAGGCCGGGTGGCCGGCGATCACCTTCGCCAGCGTCGACTTTCCGGAGCCGTTCGGTCCCATCAGGGCGTGGATCTCCCCCGACTCGACGTCGAGGTTGACACCCCGCAGGATCTTCTCTCCGCCCTCTGCGACCTCCGCGTGTAGGTTCGTGAGTTCGAGACGTGCCATATATTGGATACCCTCTGTCGTTCCGATGGTGGGTCGAGAGGCTAATAACGGTTTCGTCTTCATCCGCACACAGTGGCTCATCGGAAAGAAAAGTTTCTTCCCAGAAAAACATCGTCCCATAGTTCGAAACGAAAAATACTCTGTTCCGATAGTGCCGTCGGGTGAGGAACCGATACCGATTTCGAGGAGAGGGGCGCCGAGAATCCTCGAAACACCACTTTCGGGCACGTTCCTGGCCATCATCGACGAGCGAAGTTCTTGAGGGAAACTGTACGTGGTTACGCCGCTCCACGACGGGCCGCGCCGAACTCACATGAAACTGTCCAGCCCGGTCTGTTCCTGTCCGGATCTGACCTCCTCCCAGGAGCGTCCGAGCGCCTCGAGGATCCGTTCGATCGGCCCTTCGAGGGTCTTCTCGAGCATCGTCTCGTAGTCGACCGCGAACTCCTCGGGGAGCTGGTCGTCGTACTCGAAACAGATCACGTCCGGATCCCGCTTGAACTCCCCGTAGACCGGATCCGTCCGCGCATCCAGACCCTCCTCGGCCTCGATCCGCCGGAAGAAGGCCGGATCGACCCGCTCTAAGTAGAGTCGCTTGGGTTTGCTCCCCCGATCGAAGTTCGTCCCCAGGAGGAGGTTCGCGTACTTCGCACCCCGCACTTGGGCCGTGTCGGTGTCGTAGTCGTC
Source organism: Clostridia bacterium (assembly GCA_003551365.1). Lineage (GTDB taxonomy): Bacteria > Bacillota > Sulfobacillia > SLMV01 > SLMV01 > PWGR01. The sequence continues at coordinate 1,003 of PUMM01000029.1, read as the reverse complement.
GAGCCGTTTGCCGATCCCACCCGGGATGGCGATCTCCTCTAGGGATACCTCGCCCGCGAGGAACGCCTCGATGACCCCGTGGAGGTACTCTTCGACGGCGTCGACGTCGCCGTCTCTGACGATCATCTCGATCACGCGGTGTTGGACCTCCTTCGTGATCGGGGCGATGTCCGAGCGTTTGTACTCGAAGCCCGTGATGTCGACGTCGTCGACCTCCTTGCCCTCCTTCCAGACGATGTGGCCGGCGTAGCGTTTCTTCGTGCCCGCCTGGAAGAACCGCCGATAGAGCTTCTCGAACTCGATCTGGAACCGGTGGAACGCCGCGTCGAGCTCCTCGCGTGCGAAGTCGTCGTACCGTTCGTTGATGTGTTCTTGGATCTCGAACGACTGGCCGATGGCTTCGTCCTTTGAAACCTCGCCACCGAGCTCTATCATCACGCTGTCAGTGTCTCCGTAGGCGACGTCGTACTCGAGTTCGTTGGCTGCCGTCTCGGTGAACTCGATCACCTCGCGGCCGGTGGCCGTGATCGCCGCCGCCGCCTCCTTGTCGTACAGCCGGAACCGATCCCACCCCGAAACGCCGTAGAGGGATTGGCCGACGAACTGGAGCTTGCCGTTCCGGCCCGCGAGCAAGGTGTGGTTGTCCTCGACGGTGACACAGTAGACGCCGTCCTCGGCGGTGGATCGTGAGGAACTCCGGTGCATACGGAGCGTGTTCTTCGAGCTCTCGCTCACGTCGATCCGCCAGGAGCCACTATCACGGTTGTAACTCGCCGTCAGGCCGAGGTGTGCACAGAGCCGGAGAACGTCGTCTCGAAGTTCCGTACTCGAGGTCGTGTACCGCCACGACGTCCTCCCCCGGTCGCCGTCGCCGTCGATCAACGTCTCGAGGAACAGCCGTTTTTGCCGTCGGGAGAGATCGAAGACGAACTCCGGAACCCGTTTGCTCGCGCTGTCTCCGCCACAGAGTTCCTCCAGCAGGTCACCCAGCAGTTTCGAAGTG
>PUMM01000190.1 GCA_003551365.1 Clostridia bacterium | reverse complement strand
TACCCGCTGAACGTAGCCGTAGCGCGGCCACGGATCCCATTTCTCCACTGCCCTCTGCAGGACGTCCAGCTGCCTCTCAGGATTCATCTGCAGCTCCCATCAATGCCTTCTCAAAGTGTCTCCGCAGGGCGGAGGTGATGTCCGCCACTGTGCCCTCGAAAACTCCCTCGTCCCCGCGAATGCGAAACTCTCCCGCGTCCAGCGCCTCGTCCGTGGTTATCAACAGTTCGGTCCTCGGTGGAACCTCGTCCTCCAGTTCTGTCCGTCTCTGCAGTATCTCGTTCATGTCGACTGCCGATACTACCAGCGTTATGTCCGATATGTCGGAGAAGCGTCCCAGACACTCCTTCACCCGCTCCACCACAACTCTCCGGTCGTCCAGCTGCTCGCGCAGCACCTGCTCACAGACCCGTACGATGATGTCCACCATCTGATCGCCCAGCTCATCCATCCGGCCCTGCAGCCGATCCCGGGCAACCTCCCAGTCCTGCCGCAGCTGGGCGGACATCTCCTCCGCAGCTTCCGCGGCCTCGACGCGCCCGCGCTCGAATCCATCCTCGTATCCGCGACGCTCGGCCTCCGCGCGCAGTTCTTCCGCCTTCTCTTCCGCCTCCGTCAGATACTCCTCCGCCCGTCGTTGGGCTTCGTGCATGAGGTGCTCAGCACGTTCGCGCAGGCGTCGGGCCTTTCGCCCTGCCTCTGCCGCACAATCATCGCCATTTTCGCCTGCGGCTTCCCCCCGGGAAGGAGGAGGTGCTTCGCGCAGTCGGCGCGTCCCGGCCTCTTCACTCTGCTCCGGCTTGATGAGCGGCCGTTCAGACAATCATATCCTCCTCCGCTCCGCGTCTGATGACGATCTCTCCGGCTTCATCGAGCTCTCTGATGGTGTTGACGATTTTCTGCTGCGCCTCTTCCACGTCGTTCAGCCTGACCGGGCCCAAAAACTCCATGTCCTCGCGCAGGGTCTCGGCCGCCCGCTGCGATATGTTCTCGAAGATCTTTTCCTTCACTGAGTCATCTGCAGCCTTCAAGGCCATCGGCAGGTCATTGTGCAGGTCAATTTCCCGCAGTACGCGCTGCAGGGAACGATCGTCAACGCCCTCGATATCATCAAAGGTGAACAGACGCTGGCGAATCTCCTCTGCCAGCTCATCGTCCGATTCATCCATGTGCAGAAGAATGCTCTTCTCCGTTCCGCGGTCGACGCGGTTGAGTATCTCGACCAGAGAACCGATGCCTCCGGTCTTGGTATGATCCTGCGACATCATGGAGGAAAACTTCTGCTCCAGCAGTGATTCCACGCGCTCGACAATCCCGGGGGAGGTGCGATCCATGATGGCCAGACGACGGGAGACATCCGATTGCTGATCATCGGGAAGAGAGGACAGAACACTCGCCGCCTTGTCCGGCTGCAGGTAGGACAGTATCAGGGCTATGGTCTGCGGGTGTTCATCCTGCAAGAAATTCATTATCTGCTCGGGGTCCATCTTCCGGACGATTTCAAAGGGACGGGTCTGCAGAGATGCCGTCAGTCTGCTCATCAATTCCGTGGCGCGCTGCTGCCCCACCGCATCCTCCAGGACCTCTCGCGCGTAGGAGGTGCCGCCCTGGGAGACGTACTTCTGGGCGGTGGCGATGCTGGTGAACTCCTCAAGGACAGAATCGCGGATCTCCGACGGGACGTGATCCATCTCTGCTATCTTATAGGTGACCGCCTCCAGCTCGTCCTCATTGAAATGCTGCAGGACCTTGGCCGCCGTCCTTCGTCCCAGCGATATCAGCAGCACGGCCGCCTTGCTCACCCCATCGAGCGATCCACTCTCCTTATCCTGGAGCATTTCCCTGACTGTCTCCTCCGTCGTTGACATGGAACCCTCTCACCTCCCACTACGTATCACTGGCACCCAGGTCGGGATCCTCCGACAGCCAGGTGCGAATCAGGTCGGCAACCTTCGCAGGATTCTCCTCCGCCATTTCTGAGGCCGTTCCCCGCAAACCGTTGCCGCGCTGTCCGATCGATTCCAGTAGAGCCCGACGGCGCTCCGCCGCTTCGCGCTGCTCCTCATCCCACTCAGCGACCCTGCCATCGGGGTCATCCTCGGCAAATATAACCTCCTCCTCGTCGTCTGCCCGTCGTCTGCGCCGCAGGAGCACCATCACGACGATGAATACCGCTGCCAGTGCTGCAGCAGCATAATACATGACCCGGGGATGAAAGAGAGGGTCATGCTCAACGGGCACGCCCGGGTCGAGGTGTTCCTGCATCTGATCCGCGAGGGCCGAATCGAAGGGTTGGCCGCTTATGACGACATGATCCTGCCGGTCCGGATCCGAACCAATGGCGCCGGCCACCACTTCTTCCAGCATCTCGTGCTGGTCATCGGTGAGATTGTCGTTGACGACTACCGAAACAGACAGCCCCTCGACGGCGCCGGGGGCAACTGTCCACTGTTCGGTGGTGCGATTGGCCACCACGCTCTCTGTCTCTTCCGTTCTCTCGTACTCACTGTCTCCGCCGCCCGCATATCCATAGTATCCGGGTACGTTGGCATCGGCCCCGGCCCCGGCTTCCGGATCGGACCCCTCGCCCGAGAAGCTCTCCTCGATGCGATGGGACTCGATAACCAGCCCATCATCGCCAACCGGTTCAAACATTTCTTCCTCCACGGTTCGCTCGTCAAAGTTCATGTCGGCCGAGACTTCCAGGGCCACGTTGCCCGGACCGAGGACCTGTTCCAACATGGACTGCAGACGACCCTTCAGGGTCCGTTCGAACTGCATCCGCATTTCCATGCTGTCCTGCACGTTGCCGTGCAGGCTGTCCTCATCGCGAATGTGATCGGAAAGAATGACGCCGGCTGAGTCTACCACAGTCACGCTCTCCGGCTTGAGTCCCTCGACACTGGAGGAAACCAGGTGCATGACGCCGCGCACCGAATCTGTACTCATCTCCTGCATGGGAGCGAGGTCGAGATAGACGGCAGCGGTGGCTGGGGAACTTTCCTCGATGAATACACTCTCTTCCGGAAGAACCACGTGCACCCGGGCCTGATTGACCTCGTCAATTCCCTCTATGGTCTGCTCAAGTTCTCCCTGGATCGCCCGCACGTAATTGACGTGCCTCTCGAAGTCCGTGGTCCCCCAGGGCATCTCATCCATGACCTCGAACCCCACGGCACCGCGATCGGGTACTCCCTGCGATGCCAGATCCAGACGCAGCGAATGGACCCGATTGGCTGGGACTTCTATGACATCGCCCGTTGAACTCACCTGATGGGGTATTCCGTGCTCCTGCAGGTAGCTGCGGATGCTGGCGGCATCATCAGTGGTCAGATCGGTGAACAACGGTGCCATGTCATCACCCATGGCCGATCCCATAGCCCACCAGATGACGACAGAGATGATCACACAGGCTGCTCCTCCTATCGACAGACCCTTGAGCCAACCGGGAGCATCCGACCACCATTCTGCGATTTTTTCCCGATATTCCTTCACGTCTCAGCCCTCCACTACAACTGCATACGCATGATATTATCGTAGGATTCCAGTGCCTTTTCCCGCACGTTGAGGGTCACACCCATGGCCAGCTGCGCCTTTTCCGCGGCCATCACCGCACCAGCGACGTCATCGCTGGCACCCGTTGCGAGATCCTGCGTGGCAACGTCCGCGGCGCGCTCCATATCATTCACATCGGACACGGCCTGCATCAGAGTCTCCCCGAAGGAACGATCTTCCTCCGTCTCGCCGGCAGAGCGCACATTATTGGACGCCCCAGTGGGATCCGCTCCGCGCACGGCCGAGTTCAATCTCTCCTGCATCTGCGGGCCGACCGTTCTGTCGATCATTGTCCTGTCTTCCTCCTCACATCACTGCTGGCAATCATCCGCCCATTCTGAGAGTGGATTGCACCATATTCTTACTCACATCAAAGGCAGATGCATTGGCCTGGTAGGTTCGGTTGGCCATCAACAGATCGGTCATTTCGTGCACCAGGTCCACGTTTGGATAGGCTACATATCCGTCCTCATTCGCGTCGGGATGATCCGGCTCATGGCGAAGATCGGGTGGCGACGGATCGCGGGCAATGCGTTCGGCCATGACCCCATTGGCCGTGCCTGCACCCGCAGTCCCATTGAACTGAGCACCGGGAATGCTATTCATCTGATTTTGCAGGGTGCGGGCAAAGCTGTTGCTGCTGCCGTCGGACAGTACCACGCTCCGGCGCTGGTAGGGGCCACCCTCGGCCGTGGTGGTGGTTTCAACGTTGGCTATGTTATTGGATATTACGTCCAGACGCAGTCGACTCGTAGTGAGTGCCGATCCCGATATATCAAAAGTTCCCAGCACGACGTAACCTCCTCACGCCTCACGAATCTCGCACGACCGTATTCAGCAGGTTGAGCTTGCGTCCCACCTGAGACATCACCGATTGATAACGAGCTGAGTTTTTGGTCAGAAGAATCATCTCTTTGTCCAGGTCGACACTGTTTCCATCGGTGCGATGAGAGGAATCCACCCGGGAGATGTACTCATCCGGGGAGTTGGCACCTCCATTGAGGGCATCATTCATATAGGAGCGAAAGTCGAGCCTCTGGGCCTTGTAGCCAGGGGTATCCACGTTGGCCAGGTTGTCGGCTATGGCGCGCTGATTGGCCCACAGACCCTGTAGACTGTCGGTGGCAATATTCAGGGTTTTATCGAGATGAAAAGACACCCAACTACACCTCCTTGTCAGCGCTGGAGACGTAAAGACGGGCGAGAGGAAGACCGGGATGCAGCTGCGGAAGGAAATAAATACAAAAACGAGTCCTTCGGCAGCCCGGCCGTCCTAGTCATTGCGACCTTAGACCCGTGGCTTTGCGCCTCCAGTTTTCACTGGATTTGCCCTTTCGGAACTCAAACCGAAAGAATTATTCACCTGTGCAATTGGAGTGAACCGGCCAAGGCATTGATTGGTTCCCAGCTCACTTCCCTTGTTCCTACTTAACTTCTAATACGCGGCTCGGCGACCAGTTCCTGCTGCAGATCAGAAATTCTTGCAGATTTCTGCTCCGCCCGGCGATAACCGCCGGCTCCGGCCCCTCTCCCACGAGTTACCATCTCTCACGAGCCGCGGATTTCATTTTATTACAAATGGGGTCGGCTGACAAGTGGGTGAACAGATCCGGGGATGTGCAGTGGCGGTCATCCCGGACCCGCACGGGTGATCGTCGGCGAATCCGGGATGGAACAAGCGCAAGTATCCGAGCAATCAGGGTGCGAACAGCCATCACAGGATGTAGTGGCTGAGGTCGCGATCCTCCACGATTGAGGCCAGTTTCTCCTCTACATAGGCCTCGTCGACCACCACACAATCAGACACCTCCTCCGGTGCCTCGAATGATACATCCTGCAGCAGCTTCTCCATGACCGTGTGGAGACGGCGGGCTCCGATGTTCTCGGTGGCATCGTTGATTTCCTCAGAGATGCGGGCTATGGCGTCCAGTCCCGCATCGGTGAATTGCAGCTCGACACCGTCGGCGCGCAGCAGCTCGATGTACTGTCGGGTGAGTGAGTTTTTCGGTTCCACAAGAATGCGTCGTAGATCTTCCCTGCTCAGCGAATCCATCTCCACCCGGATCGGTATGCGCCCCTGCAGCTCCGGTATGAGGTTGGATGGTTTGCTGGTGTGAAAGGCGCCCGCAGCGATGAACAGAGTATGGTCGGTCCTGACCGGTCCGTACTTGGTCATCACCGTCGTGCCCTCCACTATGGGCAGGATGTCCCGCTGTACGCCCTCCCGGGATACATCTGGGCCATAGCGGGAGGAATCCTCCCCCACCACCTTATCCAGCTCATCGAGAAATATAATCCCGTGATTCTCGACCCGATCCACAGCCTGTCGCTGAATCTGATCATCATCTATCAGCTTGTGTGCTTCCTCGTTGCGCAGAAGAGCCCGCGCCTCACGAATCGGCACCCGGCGTTTCTTCTTCTTGCTGGGAAGCATATTGCCGAAGATGCTCTCCAGATTCATCCCCAGCTCTTCCATGCCGCTACCGCCAAAGACCTCTATCATGGACTGCTTCTGCTCCTGAACCTCTATCTCCACTTCTTCCTCGTCCAGTTCGCCCGCATCCAGCTTGCGGGCAATCTGACGTCTCCTCTTACGCTGCTTCAGGATCTCGTCCCGCTCCTCTGCCTCATCCTCATCCTCTTCCTCTTCTGATTCAGAGAAAAGGGCCTCAAAAGGATTCTGCGGCTGGCGCTGGCGCCCGCCGACCGGGGCAATGATATCGAGGAGTCGGCGCCGCGCGGCGCGATCGGCCTCCTCATGCACCTCCGCCAGGGCCTCCGATTGCACCATGCGGATTGCCATTTCTACCAGGTCCCGAATCATTGACTCGACATCCCGGCCGACGTACCCGACTTCGGTAAATTTGGTGGCCTCTACCTTGACAAATGGCGCCCGCACCAGGCGGGCCAGACGCCGCGCAATCTCGGTCTTGCCAACTCCCGTGGGGCCAATCATCAGGATGTTCTTTGGCAGAATCTCCTCCTGCAGCTCCTCGGACAGCTGGCTCCGCCGGTACCGGTTCCGAAGAGCCACCGCCACAGATCGCTTCGCCTCATCCTGCCCCACAATGTGTTTGCTGAGCTCCTCAACGATGCTTCTCGGTGTCAGTTCACTCATATACTGCATCGCCTCCCCGCATCTGCCCGCGAATGGGCGGGTGTCTTCAGTCTCGCTCCCGCTCCATCTCTTCCACAACTATGCTGTCATTGGTGTACACGCATACTGCTGATGCAGCCAGCAGTGCCTCCCGGGCCACCTCCGGTGCCGTCAGGGAGGAATGTTTGCGTAAAACGCGCGCAGCCGTCAGAGCGTAGCCTGCTCCCGAGCCGACGGCAGTGACCCCGTCATCCGGTTCGATCACCTCTCCTGCACCGGAGATCACCAGAAGATTGTTTTCATCGGCCACCACCAGCAGGGCCTCCAGGCGGCGGAGAACCCGGTCGGTCCGCCAGTCCTTGGCCAGCTCGACGGCCGCCCTTTCCAGATTGCCGTGATACTCCTCCACTTTGCCCTCGAATCTCTCAAATAGCGTCACAGCATCGGCCAACGATCCTGCAAACCCAGTCAAAACCCGATCATCATACAGTCGGCGCACCTTGCGGGCTCCGGACTTGAGAATCATGTTGTCCCCCATGGTCACCTGTCCGTCTCCGGCCAGGGCCACGTGGGTATCGTCAATGACGCCCACTATGGTCGTCCCCTGCAAATTCGACACCTCCCTGATCCCGCGAGCGCGGATGGTATCTGTCGTACACTCGACGCACCGTCGCCCGGCTCACATGGGTGTAAATCCCGGTTGTGGAGAGGTTGGCGTGCCCCAGCATCATCTGCACGCTGCGCAGATCCGCACCTCCGTCCAGTAGATGTGTGGCAAAGGAGTGGCGAAAGGTATGGGGGCTACCGCTCGCCCCGGATGCCGCCAGATGCTTTCGCACCAGCCATCTCACTCCCCGATCGGTCAGCCGCGCTCCCCGATGGTTCAGGTAGAGGCCGCGTCCCGCCCCCGATGCATTGCGCGAGGCCAGAACCGGGCGGCCCTCCTGCAGATAGCGCTGCAGGGCGCGGAGGGCGTGTTCGCCAACCGGTATGATCCGCTCTCGTCCCCCCTTGCCCTGCACCCTGACAATTCCCTCTCTCTCCTCGACCGAGGTGACATTCAGCTGCACCAGTTCACCCACCCGCATCCCGGTGCTGTATAGAGTTTCCATTATGCAGCGATCGCGAATTCCCTCCGGCGTATCTCCAGGCGGAGCGGTAAGAATATCCTCCACCTGCTCCCGGTAGAAAAAGCCCGGGAGCCGCCGGGGAATCTTGGGAGAAGAGAGATAGGATAAAACATTGTCCACCACTGCACCCTCGCGCGCCAGATGGCGCCAAAACGATCGCATGCTGGCGAGCTTGCGGGCAATGGTGCTGCGCGCGTACCCACCCGACAGCAGGTAGGCGAGGTAACGGCGCATATCCCGCACATCCAGGTCGACCAGCGAGAGGGTGGCAGCCTCCCCCTCTTCGGGGAAGAAGTATTCCAGCATGCCGTAAAGATCTGCTGCGTATCCCCTGATGGTGTGCTCGGAATATCCCATTTGCTGCCGCAGGTAGCGCAGGTAGGAACTCACACTCTCTTGCGCTGATACCCTGCCCGGGCTGACCACATCTACCTCTCTTTCACACCGTCCAGATCCTCGGCGGGAGCAACTTCCATTCGGCATTCCTTCCTGCCGCACTGAAGGAATTCTCCCTTGCGTTTGGTTCTCCTGTTCACCATGAATGTACCGCACTCCGGGCACTCCTCCTCTGATGGCTCGTGCCAGACCACAAATTCGCAGTCCGGATAATTGCGACATCCGTAGAAGGTCCTGCCCTTGCGGCTGTTCTTCTTCACAATGTCTCCCCCACACTCGGGACACTGCACTCCCGTCTTCTCGTAATATGGTTTCGAATTCTTGCAATCGGGATACGCCGGGCATGCCAGGAATTTCCCGAAACGGCCGAACTTGACCACCATATTCTCGCCGCATTCCTCGCACACCTCGTCGGTGACCTCTTCGGGGAGCTTGACCCGGGGAGCCTCCTCAGCTTTTTCCAGCTCATCGGCAAAGGATTCCCAGAATCCGGCAATGATCTCCTGCCAGTCAATTTCACCGCCCTCAATGCTGTCCAGTTCATCCTCCATTTCGGCAGTGAAGCTGAGATCCACAATCTCGGGGAAATGATCCTCCAGCAGCTCATTGACCGCCCGGCCCAGTTCGGTGGGATAAAATGCCCTGTCTTCCACTCCCACGTAGTTTCTCTTCTGAATGGTCTCCACGATGGGCGCATAGGTGCTGGGGCGACCAATCCGCTCGTCCTCGAGCGCCTTCACCAGACTCGCCTCTGTGTAGCGGGAAGGAGGTTTGGTGAAATTCTGCTTGGGGGTCAACTCCAGCAGGTCGGCGGGGTCGCCCTCCTGCATCTCCGGCAGCAGTTTATCAGTGTCATTATCCCCGCCGTAGATGATGCGGAACCCGGGGAATTTCAACCTGCGGCCTTTGGCGGAAAACGCAAAATCACCGGCTCCCACGATGACTGTCATCTCATCATAGATGGCCGGCTTCATCTGACTGGCCACGAAACGCTGCCAGATCATCCGGTACAGGCGGTACTGCACGTTACTGAGGTCGCCGCGGATCTTCTCGGGAGTCAGGGTCACGTCGGTGGGGCGAATTGCCTCGTGAGCTTCCTCGGCCCCCTTGCGACCGCGTCCCCGGCGCGTGCGCGGTTCGGAGAACTTCTCACCATATTTTCCGATTATAAAATCACGGGCCCGGGATACGGCACTCTCTGAGACGCGCGTCGCATCTGTCCGCATGTAGGTTATCAGTCCGGTTCTCTCCGAATCCCCGCCCAGGGGAAGCCCTTCATAGAGCTGCTGTGCCACCCGCATCGCATAGCTGGCATTCATGTTGAAGCGGCGCGCCGCCGTCTGCTGTAGGCTGCTCGTATTAAAGGCAGCGGACGGATAGCGTTTGGCCTCCTTCTTCTGCACTTCATCGATTGTGAAGCTTTTCCGCGGCATCTCCTGGAGCAGGGAATTCATGGTATCCTCGTCCGGAATGCTCGGCTCTTCTCCCCGGTAACTGGTTAGAGTCGCGAGGAACTCCTTCTCCTCCCCCCGTTCGCCCTCGGGAGCAAACTGCGCATCCAGCGTCCAGTACTCCTCAGGTTCAAAGGCCTCCCGTTTTCGCTCACGATCCACTATCATCTTGACGGCAGCCGACTGAACCCTGCCCGCCGACAGTCCGCGGCGCACCTTGCGCCAGAGCCAGGGGCTCAGTTTGTATCCAACCAACCTGTCGAGTATCCGCCGCGCCTGCTGCGCATCCACCAACCTGCGGTCGATGGACCGCGGGGACTGCAGCGAATCCTGAACGGCCTCCGCAGTGATTTCGTTAAACGCAATCCGCACCGAATCTTCCTCCGGCAGCTTGAGAGCGTGACACAGATGCCACGCAATGGCCTCTCCCTCGCGGTCGGGGTCGGTTGCCAGATAAACACGTTCAGCCGAACGCGTCTTCTTTCTGAGCCGATCCAGTATCTTCCCCTTGCCGCGGATGGTAATGTATCTGGGCTCAAAGCCGTCATCCACATCGACACCGAGCTTACTCTTCGGCAGGTCACGAACGTGGCCGTTGGAGGCAGCCACCCTGAACTCGTCACCCAGATAACGCTCGATGGTCTGTGCCTTGGCCGGTGACTCAACTATAATCAGGTTCTTCGACAACCGCATCACCTCGAAGTGAAAAATCAGTTTTTGGTTCGGGCGCTGCACGCTACGGGCACGCCCGCTTTTGCAATCTAACTTACCAGCTGCGTCCAGTCAATACAAACTGCCAGCCGTCACTGCCCAGTAGCCATCGGGCAGATCCGACGGGGCAGCAGAGTCAGGCGTGCGTTTTCGCGTCCGGCTCCTCCGGCACGAAAGCGAACATGACGACCAACAGGGCCGCTGCGGATCAGTCAGCCGACTCTGCAAATTGCGTCCGGTACAGACTGGAGTAGTATCCATCCCGGCCTATCAGGTCATCGTGCGTGCCGCGCTCCACGATCTCACCGTCCCGCAGTGCCACTATCAGGTCTGAATTGCGTATCGTCGACAGGCGGTGGGCGATAATGAAGGACGTGCGCCCCTTGAGGAGGGTCTCCAGGGCGTCCTGAATCAAAAGCTCGGTATAAGCATCCACACTGGACGTGGCCTCATCGAGGATAAGAATCCGCGGATCGCGCAGAAGAGCCCGCGCAAACGATATCAGCTGCCGCTGTCCCACAGAGAGATTGCCTCCACGTTCGCCCACGACGGTGTCATAGGCATGCTCTGACTCCATGATGAAACGATGAGCATTCACCGGCTCAGCTGCGGCAACGACCTCCTCGTCGGTGGCATCGAGCCGTCCGTATCGTATGTTATCCCTGATGGTACCGCTGAACAGAAAAGTGTCCTGCAGCACCATACCTATCTGGCTGCGCAGGGACCTGGTCGTGACATCGCGGATGTCATGCCCGTCCACGAGGACCCGCCCCTTTTGCGGATCATAGAAGCGGCAGAGGAGGTTGATCATGGTTGTTTTGCCGGCCCCCGTGTGTCCCACGAACGCTACCCGCTGACCCGGCTTCACCTCCAGGTCGATGTCCTCGATTACATACTCCTCACCCTCGTAGGCAAAGCTGACATCCTGGAAGTGCACATGCCCCTGCATCTCCGGCAGAGCTATGGCGTCAGGGCTGTCCTGTATCTCCGGCTCGGTGTCCATCACGGTGAATATCTTCTCACAGGCGGCCATGGCGGATTGCATCTGGGTGTAGAAGTTACTCAACTCGACCAGGGGCTGGTTGAAGCGTTCGACGTACACCAGAAAGCCTGCCAGCACTCCGGGACCCAGCGTTCCGTTCTGCAGTCCAACCTGCGCCTCTCGCATAATCAGCGTACCGCCGTACCAGAGTACGATGGCGGTGGCCACCGCACCTATGACCATAACGATGGGCTGAAATACGGACATGAGGAACTCCGCATTGATGGTGGCCTCGAAATTGCTGTAGTTCCGTTCATCAAATTCCTCGAAGTTCTCCTCTTCGCGGGCGAATGACTTGGTGACCCGAACTCCGGATATACTCTCCTGCAAGTTGGCATTGATGGCCGCCACGCGACTGCGCACCCTCCGATGGGCCAGGAGAATCTTCGGCCGGAAGACGAACATCATCACGGCCAACGGTGGTATTATGGTGAAGGTGGCCAGGGCGAGACGCCAGTTCATGGATATCATTATGGTCACAATGACTGCTATGCGCACAACATCGCCCACCACCACTACCAGGCCGGCGGACAGGAGCTCATTGAGCGTCTGTACATCATTGGTCACCCGCGACATTATCCTACCCGCGGGCCGCGCATCATACCAGCGCAGCCCGAGCCGCTGTAGGTGAGCAAACAGCTGTTTCCGCAGGTCATATATCCCCCGCTGGCCCGCCCAGCTCATGGCGTAGGTCTGGCCGAAATCAGCCAGCCAGGTGACCAGAAGCGACCCCAGGAAGATCAACGCGTAGATCGTGACTCCGCGGAAACGCTCGGCTGTCGGCAAGTCGGCGGCGGTCTGCGGGTTAATGAACTCGTCAATGGCGCGCGCCATCACGAACGGCCCCACCTGCGCACCCACAGAGGAAATCACCAACGCCGCCAGTGCCATGATGACGAAGCCCTTGTAGGGCAATATGTAGGATACCAGGCGGCGAAATGTACGCGGGTCAAACGGCTTGACCTCGTCAGATCCACCGTGCATGTGCATGTGCCCCAAAGCCCCTACACCTCCCCTGCTCTATCAACTGCTCCCTCGAGGGCTCGTTCGCGCGCCCGTTCGAACAGTTCCTCGGGGATTTCGTCCTGATCCCTGGACTGCAGCTCGTGAATCTCGCGGTAAATGCCCGGTTCGGAGACCAGTTCATCATGTTTGCCGCGCTGGGCCACCTGACCGTCCTCCAGGACGATTATCATATCGGCATCGCGGATGGAGGAAAGCCTCTGGGTAATGATGAGGGTCGTGCGCCCCTCCATGAGCGTGTCGAGTGCCGTGCGCAGCAAGTGTTCGGTTTCCGCGTCCACACTGGAGGTCGAATCATCGAGTATCAGTATGGGTGGGTCCAAAAGGAGAGCCCGCGCGATGGCCACTCTCTGCTTCTGCCCCCCGGACAGACCCACTCCCCTCTCTCCCACCAGCGTATCATATCCCTCCGGCAGATCCTCGATGAAATCGTGTATCTGCGCGGCCCGGGCTGCAGCCTTCACTTCCTCGAGGTCGGCTCCCGGCC
>PUMM01000049.1 GCA_003551365.1 Clostridia bacterium | reverse complement strand
GGATCGGCTGCCACGACCTCATTCCTTTACGTCACACCACTTGAGGATGGACATGGCAAATACCTTCACCAGATCGACATAGCTCTGCACGGATATGGCCTCTTCCGGAATCAGACTGCCCTCGGGAACCGTACTCTCTTCCGGTGCCTTCGGACCCAGGTAGATGGAGGGAACCCCGGCGAACCTGGAGAGTGGCGCGGCATCACCCACGCTCATGGATATCTTCGGTTCTTCCCCCATCACGTCGGTGAAAGTATCGGTCACGGTCTGCACTATCGGTTCATCTTCATCTTCCAGGTGATCAAACCAGTATTCCCAGAACTCCACCTTTGGAGGATGATTTCGCATGAACAGGTCCTGCTCAGCACATCTTCTGACCTGATCCTCCAGCTGTTCTCTGACATCGGCAATGTCCTCGGAAGGAACGTGCCGAATGGAGCCCTCCAGAACAGCTTCATATGGCGTGGTACAGGGCCATACACCGGAGTTGAACATTCCGATGGTTATGGACAGCGGATACCTGTGTTCCATCTCCGGGTGCTCCTCCTGGAAGGCCCTGATGCTCGTATCTATCCTGTACTCACTCAATTCTTCGAGTGCATTATAGACCTTAATGGCGTTTCCTATGGCGCTGATCCCGCCCCCGTAGGTGGGATTTCCCTTCACTCGCACGCGAAAATGCTGGCATCCGGGACTGCCGATGCCCAGCATCATCTGGGTGGGTTCCGGACAGATCGCTGCGTCGGCGCGATATCCCCTTCTAATGGCTTCCACTGTGCCCTGGCAGCCGATGTCCTCATCGATATTCGTGCTTATCATGACATCGCCCTTGAGATCGACGCCCGCATCCTTTATTGCCTTAAGAGCCATCATGCCGGCGGCATTGCCCGATTTCATGTTGCTCACTGACTTTCCGATCATGGCGTCGCCCTCAATGACGCCCTCGAAGGGGTTGTGTACCCACTCCCGCACCATCGCGGGCTCCCAGGCGGGGGTGGCCGCCTCCATGTGACCGATGAACATGAGGGACTTTCCCTCGCCCTTCCCCTCGAAGGTCGCCATGACAACGGGTTTGTCCTGCGGGTCCGTTCCTCCGTGTTCGGGAAAAACCGGAGTATATCCGGGGTGCTCTCTTAGGGCTGCAATGTCCGGTTTGAACACATCCAGCTTATCTGCGCCGAGTTCGTCATCCAGATAATCGGCCACAAAATCCTGCACCTCGTGGCCTTTCCCTTCCGGACTGGGGATCCGGACGAGATCGCGCAAAAACTCGATCATCTGCTCCCTCTGCTCTTCGATCTGCTCCAGTACCCGCTGTCGGGCTCCGCCGCTCATCAATATCCCCTCCATATGGAGTTGCCGAGCCAGAACCATTTTTCCTTCTCGCTGATCTCCCGGTCGATCTCCTTGATTACCTCGCCATCGATCTCGTACACGATCCGCAGTCTGGACGTCTCTTCATTGCCCTCTCTGCCGGCAGACATTGGAAAACCCCTCCTCATCTATCCTTCTGTGCGGATCTACATCCTCACGCACGTGCCCGGATGCCGGGCGACCGCCGGAGGACGCCTGCCGCCCTCCGGCATACTCAGATCGGAAATGTCGGGTGCTCGCTCTATGAACATTCGCAGCGAATCCCTCCGGTGGGTCGAATTCGATAGGCTCACCAGAAGTCCTGCCGACGCACTTATGCCTATATGCGAAGAAGAGCAAACTGACTTCGGTGGATAGTTCTGCTGTGCAGGCCCGCACTCGGTATCGATGAGCAAGATGAACAGCTGCGTGCCCTAGCCAGAAACGCATCCACCCCGCAGCTCAAGGGGCAGATGCGCAACACATCTCAACCGCCATCTCTGCGAGCACTCTGGCGCCGGTGATGACGCTGGAAAGGTCGACATACTCCTCCGCAGCGTGCGCTCCTGCCCCGCCGGGGCCGAAGATTACCGTGGGAATCTTCGCCTCCCCCAGAAGAGCCGAATCCAGCCACCCGCTCGATCCCCTGTATTGTGGCGCCTCTCCCGTAACCCGGTTGATACAGGAGGCCAGCGAACGCACCACCTCCTCCCCTTCATCCACCTCATAACCGTGGCGGACGAAGTCCAGGGTGACTCGGGCGGAAAACTCTTCATCCTCTTCCGCCAGCTGCGCGAGGATGTCGTTCAACTCGGCCATAAAGTCAGCAGCACTCTCCCCCGGCAGAGTGCGCCGTTCCAGCTGCAGCCTACAGTAATCCGGATACGTGCTCAGCTCCCTCCCACCCTCAATGAGCGACGCATGCACGGACGGCGGGCCCACAAGTGGATGACCCGGGCCGGACGTATAGCGGGAGTTGAGCCTCTCCAGCTGAGCCAGCACACGCCCCATGCCGCAGATGGCATCCACGCCCTCCCGGTAGTCGCTTCCGTGCGCCGCCCGACCGAAAACCTCCGCGGTGACCCAGGCAAAGCCCTTATGGGCAACATTCACTTCCAGTGCCGTCGGCTCCATAACCACCGCTGCGTCCGCCTGATACCTGCGCACCACATCTGCCGTCCCTGCGCTCATATACTCCTCATCGACTACGCCGGTAAACAGAAGGGGGCGCCCGAGACGCTGACCGGAACGTTTCAGTGCGGCCAGAGCCAACAGACCCATGGCCAGTCCACCCTTCATGTCCAGACTGCCCCGCCCATAGATCCTGTCGCCCTGCACCTCGGGCACCAGCGGTTCGTGACGCATATCCCCCGTGCTGACCGTATCCAGGTGTCCATTGAGCATCAGACCGGCCCGGCTGGCGAATGGGTCCGAAGCCGCCTCATCCTCTGCCGCAATGACTCCAATCACATTGGGCCGACCAGCTGCCACGTCGTCCAGGCGGGCGGGAATAGCCAGGGAAGTGAGATAGTCGAGGATGTATTGTGCGATTGATTCCTCGCCCGCGCCACCGGACACCAGGGCGGGATTCACCGACTCAATGGTCACCAGATCAGACACCAGATTGATCGCCTCATCTCGATCCACATCGAACATTTCGGGGCATCTCCCTTCTGCCAACTCGCATGTCGTCATGAGGGTTCCTGCTGAATCGCGAGCCGAAGGACGTGAGGTTTCCCATGAAAAGCTGTGTCAGCGAATGCCCACCGCAGCGAGACAGAATGCGGCGAGGGTGGTCACCATTTGCGCCTGTTCACCAGACGAAGTTAAGCAGGGAAGCCCTCGCAATAATCACACCGGCATGAAAAAGCGGGCCACCGCCTCAACCACGTAATCCAGTGCCAGCCAGACCCCGAGCAGCGCAGCCTGTACCGCCATAACTGCCGCCACCAGCCCCACAACTACCATCAAACAACCCACCAGGTCCTCATCCATTGCCGTTCAGTCCCCCTCCTGCGTACACTCTGCCCTCTGCCCTCACTCCATCGGACGCCGGCGGATGCTGATATCCAGTGGTCCCCCGCGGGACAAAATGTCGTCATCGACGGCCAGATCGTTGACCAGTACCGCGCTTCCCTCTGGATAGCCAAACCGGAGATGCGTCTTCTCTGCATCTTGCAACACCACATCGTCTCCCGCTGTGAAGGTGCGCTCCTCCACGATCTCGCCGTCCTGCTCCACGCGCAGCCAGCAATCATCGTGAAAGATCAGCTGCACCTCCTTACCCTCCGCCCCGACCAGATGATATTCGACCCGGTTCCCGTCGTCCTCGTGCACAATCAGCTCGGGTTTTACCTCTTCCTGCGCCTCTTCTTCCTCTTCCCGGGACACCGGTTCGGGATCCGATTCCGCCTCGGAAGCGAGTTGGATCCCCCGCTGATACAGCTGGGCCCCGCCCAGAAGGGGCAGAAAGAGCAGCACGGTCAGTGCCACTGCCAGGTAACGGGGCAGGTGGGGCGATTGATAGTAGAGCACCCGCACCCCGCACAGGGCGGCGAGAAAGGGGAGGACGGTCACGCACAATAGTGCCGCCAGAGCCAGGGGTACGTCCGTCTTTCCCCCGGTCTGTGCCACCGCCCGCACGACTCCCGCCAGCAACAGACCGGCCGCCGCGATGAACAGTACCCACGGCACCCATCCCGGGCGCCGGTGTGCGCACAAAAGGGCGAACGGGCAGGACAACCCGGCGAACAGTGCCAGGAAAATGAACAGGTCCAGGGCCACCAGCGGCGCAAAGTCGGCGGTTGCCGGCAGCCCGCCGAGACCGAAGGTAGCGGCGGTAAGATGCAGGAGCAGGACCCACACCGCGGCGACGGGCATCGCTCCATAACTCAGCACAGCGCCGGTAGCCTCCCGGCTCCGGCGGGTGCGATCGGCAACCCGGATGGATACCGGAATGTCGATTCTCTCCGGCTCGCCGTTCGTCTCAATCATGAGCCGCGTGCGGTAGTGGCGGCCGACCTCCGGGACCCGGGTGTCCAGGGTCAGAGTGACTACCTGCGCATCATCTCGGTTGCCGTCCGCACCTATGCGCGCCGGCGAGACTTCCAGTCCGGGGATCGTCTCGGAGAAGTCGATGCTTCCGGCGAGATAACCGCGTCCGACATTGCGCACGTGCAGGGTAACGGACACCTCCTCGCCGCGATCGGGGCGCAGATGAACCTCTGAGCGGTTGACCTGCGCCCGGGGGCGGGGCAGCTGCGGGTCCAGCATCTGCAGAAAAGCCTCCAGACCGGCATCGCGTCGGTCTCTGCTGGCATCATGATCACGGCTCACTGCAGCTCACCCCTCACCCTCCGGCCGGAAGTGGTCAGCCACATTCTCCCACTGTTGGGCCAGATCCTCGTACCCCGTCGCCCGCAGCCATGCCGGTAGACACCCGTCATACAGCTGCTCCCGGCCCGCCTTCCAGCACTCTTCATCCGAGTCGATCAGCGCCACCAGTTCTTCCGGGCTCTGCGCGGCCCGCCCGGGGAGCAGCTCGTACGGCAGATCCGGATCCAGCGTATACACCACCTCCACCAGGGTGGCACCAGGGGTGCTCGCCCTCGCGCGGATTTCCTGTAGGCGCAGGGCGAGAGACTGGTCGTGGGTGTTGAAGCTGTCGTAAAACTGGCGATAACGTATGTGTCGCCCCCCCAGCTGCGGATTTTCCAGCATCATGCGTGCCAGTCCCCTGCGGTCCCGCGCTACCAGATCGTCATCTAGCTTGTAGGAAAAGGTCTGCCCCCCGTACTCCTGCGGGGAGACGGGAACATCGTCACCGCGCAGCCACCTCTGAATCTCCTCATACCCCCAGCGCTCGCTGCGGGCCTTATGCAGCAGCCCGCGGATCAGCTGCTGGAAGCGGGAAGAGCAATCTTGCGGGGGGAAGATGTCCTCCGATATGTGCGTCACTATGATCTGTTGTTCGGTCATGTCAGCGAAGGGACTCTCGCCGGTGATGAGAAACAGGAGGTTGATGCCCAATGCGTAGTAATCCACTTCCATGCCGAACTGGTTCTGACTGAGCTCGGGCGCCGCAAATTCTACCGTCTTGCTCCCGCGCGCAGAGTGATGTAGCGACAGATCGCCCTTAACCAGCGACGAGATGCCGTAATCGCCCAGCAGCACCCGATCCTTCGCCTCGTCTGCGAAGAACAGGTTGGTGGGCTTGATATCGCGGTGAATGATGTTTCGTTCGTGCAGATAATGCAGTGCTTCAACCACCTGGGGAATGATAACTTCCCGCAGTCTGTCCTCACTGAAGGGCATATGCTCTGCCAGGGTTCCGCCGGCGGCATACTCCATCACCTCGAGGAATCGCCGATTCCAGGTGGCAAAATCCAGCAACTGTATAATGTTACTGTGCTCCAGCTGCAGAAGATGCTCCAACAGTTCCCCGTCCGGCCGCAGATCGCCGCGATACAGCTTCACGGCCACCCGCCGGTCGGTCTCCATGTCACGGCAGACAAACACGTCGGCCTCACCACCAGAGCTGGCCACCTCGCGTATCACCCGGTAGCGATCGGCGATCAGGGTATCGCGCTCCAGATGGCCGAGGGCGGGTCGGGATGTCTGGCCCTCCTCTTCGGCGAGAGGAGCAGTTCGGCCCGCGCCCAGCCGGTCCGTCTTCTCCCCGTCCAGTCTATCCGTCTCTCTCACCAGCTGACCCTCCCGCACCGTCGAACTGCGGTGCCATCGGATCCCCCGGCTGCAGGTTCACCACCGCCGGCTCTACTCATCCATCCGCACAACGATGACCGAAATATTGTCATTCCCCCCGGCCTCCTTCGCCTCTGCGACCAGCTCGTCCGCCGCAGCCCAGAGATCGTCACGGCCTTCGGCCAGAATCTCCTCGACCCGTCCAACCTCCACCATGTCCGTGAGTCCGTCGCTGCAAATGAGCAGCATTTCACCGGGCTGCACGCACACCTCTCCGATCTGCACGTCAGGGGAAATCTCCGATCCTCCCCCGATGCTGCTGGTTATCACACCAGATCTTGCCGCCCGCGGACCATCCCCATCCTCGGGCACGTGATCTGTGCTCAGCTGCATCAGGAAGTCGCCGCGCAGATGATAGAGGCGGCTGTCACCGGCGTGGAAAAATATCCCGTATTCCGGGCGGAGGTACAATCCGGTCAGCGTGGCACCCATACCGACCAGACCACTATCGGCCTCGCCCCGTTCGACAACAATGCGGTGCACCCGTTCGATGGCCGCACGGAGAAATGTCTCCGCCTGTTCGTACTCAGAACACCCGCTCAGCGTAAAGGATTCCGCTGCCAGGCTCCGCAGCACCAGATGGCTGGCGACATCCCCTCCGGCATGCCCCCCCATGCCATCAGACACGGCGCAGATCACGCCGTGCTGCACGAATTGGAAACCGTCGCTGGGCAGGCTCACGTCCACCGCCTCCCGCTCCACTACGCCGTTGATGAGCACCGCATCCTCATTTTTCTCCCGCACGTGCCCCCGGTCACTGCGGGCACTGATATGTAACCAGCTCATCGCCCTCGCTCCCTAAAGGTCAGTCTGGTATTGGCCAGGATTATCTCATCGCCGTCTGTCAGTGGATGCCGCTCACCACTGGGAATCTCCCCTCCGTTCACCAGGGTGGGGTTGGTACGCGAAAGGTTCTCCACCCGCCACCTCTCTCCATCGTACGAAAGACGCACGTGGCGCCGGGATATGTAATTGCTGCGGGGAAGCGGGCCGACATCCACATCACCCTCGCGTCCCACCACGGCTCCGCTGTACACCGAAAAGCACAGCTGATCATCCTCTGTGCAGCACAGTTGTGCGCCCGAGCGCGGCAGGCGTTCGGTGTGCGCCACCTCATCCGCATCCCGAGCGGAGCAGTCTTCGGCGTCCCCGGTCTGCTCTTCGACCGGCCCCTCATGCGCACTGGACGGGGGTGCAGCGCCCCCATTGTCCCGCGACACCCTCTCAGCCTGCACGTTCAAAAGCGAAGCCTTGCAATCGGGATTCACGCAGAACACGGAAAATTGATCGTTCACTCGCCCGCAGCCCGGGCACCTTTTCACCTGCACGCCCATCTACTGTCCGTCCCTCCCTTCCTCCGCTGCAGCAGAGATTGCAGCACGCCTGTGGCGCAGGTTCTCCTCCAGCTGCTGCATAAATCCGCGTTCCGGTATACCGATGATGTGCATTCCAGAATCCGTCGGCATCACCTGCAGGGGTCGGGCCCCCGTGTACGTGGCATCTGTGCAGTCCCGATACCTCTGCGCCCATTCGCTGAGGAGGTACATGCGCTGATTCGCCGATCCGCGCCACAGCCTGTTCGTTGGCAATTCCTCCCGGAAGCGACCGTCGATCAGCATATCTGCCTGGCGGAGCAGTTCCCTCATATTTCGCGATCCGGCAGCAATCTCCCGCCGGCTGTAACCGGAGTACAGCAACACGTCCACATCGGTGTGACGCCGCAGCTCGGCGAGGAGTCGGCCCAGCGGTTCGGGCTGTTCAAAGGGTTCGCCTCCGCTGACCGTGATCCCGACGTGACCCGGTGCGAGGGCCATCAATTCACCCACCAGGCCATCCACTGCCCGACGCCCCGCGGCCGTGCGCCGCTGCAGCCCGGGAGACATGCAACCGGGACAACCGAGAGAACATCCCTGCACCCACAGCCCGATTCGCTCTCCCGGGCCAAGGCCCACAACTGAGGGTATGACACTGTCCACATACAGATGCACGTGCATCACCTCGCCCGCTGCCCGACGGTAAGGGGGGAGGCAGCGCTCGATGCACACCAGGTGGAGGCGCTAGCGTTCAACGGAGGCATCCAGTTCATACACCACCTCTTCCCCTACCCGCCGCTCAGAAATTGCGTGCACCGTAATCGAAGCGTCTTCCACTGCGCGGTCAAAGACGAGGCGCGCCAGCGGATTTACCAGTGCAGTCTCAACCAGGTTACCTATGCCCCGCCCCCCGTCGAGCGGGTTCTGCCCCGCCTCATCGAGAAGGAACTCGTACACTGATTGGGCAAACTGCACCTGCAGTCCGCGTCGCTTTCGCACCTCGTCGTGCACATTTTCGAGTATCTTATGCAGTATCTCGCGCATGATCGGGCGTCGAATGTAGTCCAAAACGACGAAGTTGTTGCCGATGCGATTGTATATCTCCGGCCGCCCGAGTTCCTGGCGGAAGTGATCCCGCACTGCCCGCAGTACTCTCTCCTTGACCGTTCGGTAGGGCGTCTCGTGCAACTGAAGATCGTCAGAGCCACAGCTGCATGACGCCGGCTCTTCCTCCCGCATGTGCTCTGCACCACAGCCGCGGCAGTACCAGTAGTGCGGCAGTATATTGGGGCGCCGGACATAACCACCGTCACCCGCCGGAACATCAACGTAAGCGCCGATGTTGCTGGTGAAGATTATCACCGCCTCGGAGAAATGCACCGTTTCTCCCTTGCCGTCGGTGAGGCGACCGTCCTCCAGTATCTGCAGGAATTTGTCCATCAACCGGGGATGGGCCTTTTCGATCTCGTCGAACAGCAGCACGGAAAACGGTGACTCCCGCACCTGATTGGTCAGCTGCCCACCCTGCTCATGCCCCACATATCCGGGCGGAGCTCCGAACAGGCGCTGGTCGGAGTGTTCCTGCGCGTATTCGCTCATGTCAAAGCGAATGCAGGCTTCATCGTCGCCGAACAGCAATTCCGCCAGGGCGCGGGCCAGCTCTGTCTTGCCGACACCCGTGGGACCGGCAAAGAACAGCACCCCCCGCGGCTTCTGTCCCGAGGCGGAATGATGGATTCCGGAGAGCCCGCCCGCCGCCCGTTTGATTATGTCCACTACGGCATGGATGGCGGGCTCCTGGCCCTTCACGCGGCGGGCGAGAATCTCCTCCGCGCGGGCCAGTTTCTCCCGTCCCTCCGGCTCCAACAGCCTGTCCCATGCGCTTTCCATGACGCCAAACTTGTACGTTTCCACCAGGCTGCGGGGATCGCTGAGGGGAATCTCTTCCTGCAGGGAGATGAGGCGCAGACATTCCAGCTCGTAGTTGCTCAGACCCCGCGTCAGATCCGTGGCAGTGGTGAGGTCCACATGATCATCTTCCTCACCTTCCCCCGCACAGAAGAAACCGGGTGCGGCCATGCGGAAGAATCGGCGCCTCTCCCTCTCATCCGGCAGATCCACGCTGATGGTCTTGACCAGTGGATGATCCATGTACAGCCACGACGGAAGGTCCGACAGGCGATCGCAGAGCATCACCAGAGCGTGATTCATGCTGCGGCCGCCTCCCGCGCCCGCCGCCTCCTCCACACACTTGAGAAGCTGCACAAACTGTCCGCGCTCCTCCCGGGACAGACGATCGGGTGATGTGACCAGACGGGAGGCGTGGTCCATGACCAGTGCCAGCGGCGCACTCTCTCGGCTGAGGGCGGTGCGTACCGAGTGCAGCACGCCGGAAAAACCCCGGGTTGCGGCTCCCCGGCCCCTCCGTGCGGCGTCGCCCCCGTCCGATCCTCCCGTGCGACCCGCCCCTTCGGCCCTACCGGGACCAAAGAACTCTTCCGCCCCCTCTGGGTGGAAGGCCAGATCGTCAACCGGATCATAGACGGCCACCGCCCTGTAGTCCCGATCCAGAAAGAACCGGCACAGCAGCTCGCGCAGACGGAAGTACCCCCAGTGGTATGTATCCCCCCGCCGGACCGGATAGGAACACAGATCATAGATGTTTCCGTGCAGGAGAAACAGATTTTTCAGCGCGAGATGACGCTCAAACTCGCGCATCCAGTGCGGCATATCTCCCGCGTGCAGTTCAGACATCACGCCCGTCCCTCTCTCTCCTCTTCTTCTCGGGTTACATGGTCCGGTTTCTCGGTATGGTCGGTGGAAACCTCCAGGGTGCGGTAGTCTGCCGCGGTAGGATCCTCGCGCCAGTGTTCCTGCAGTTGAATCCCCCGTCGCTGCATTCTGTGCAGGAGCACGTCGTAATCGCGACACCATTGCTGACATGACTCAGCGGGATCCTCATCCATGTGTTCGCGCGGCAAGCGGAAGAACTCGGAAAACAGGGAACCGTCCAGCCCGCAGCCGAGGCGCACGACGCCATCCCGCGGACTCCGGAAGTAGAGGGAGCGGGCCTCCCCACCGGAATCCTCGTTCAGCTGTTCTTCCGGAGTATGGGTGACCTCATATCCCATATCTGACAGCACTGCACAGACCTGATCGAGCACCAGTTCCCGCTCTCCGTCCCTTCTCTGGGTGTGCAGGAACTCGCGATATAGATCCCGCACCTCGGAGGCAAGGTCCTCTACGCGCGCGGCGCGCTCCTCGTTATCCATCCCCGCCAGCTCACCGATGAGCGACAGCAGCACCCCAGCCCGCTCTCGCTGCGCGGTCAGCACCGCCTCCTCGCGCACCAGGTCCAGTCTGGCCGCCAGATCATCTATCATCTCATCGGCCCGCTCGGCCCGCTTCGCGGTGTCCTTTATCGTTTCCTCCACACTCTGGATGCCCTTCTCCAGCTGCCGCCGCGCCCACTTGAGACGCTGCAGATAAAAGGGATCATACTCGCTCTTTTCCACGCGCTCCAGCACGCGATGCACCTGCTCCGTCTCGGATGTGAGGAGGTCACCGAGCTCGGCGGGCAGGGCTGCGAGTCTCTCCCGCAGGTCTTGCGCCGTGCTTCTGGCTTCTTCCAGTGCTGCATGATCCCCCTGCCGGTGCGGGAAACTCTGCGACCCGGATTCGATGCCCCCGGCATCTGACGGATTCTCCCTCGTCATTTGCCCCGCTGCCCTCCGCAGCTGTCGCAGTGCGGCCAGCTTCTCCCTTTCCTCGGCGACCTCGGCCCGGTGCCCGCGCCTTCTCTGGCGACGCCGCTCCTCCCGGAGTCGCCGACGCTCCTCCTCCAGCTGCCGCTCCCTCTCCTGCTGTTGACGGCGGAGCGTACGGGCATCCACAACGTAATTGGACAGAGTAGTTTTGCTCACTGTGCTTCCCCCCGTGGTTCAACATCAAAATCTACCGTTCCCTGTAGTGTGAAGGTCGGGGGGTCACCCCAACCCGGTTCCCACTGCACAACCGGCACCACTTCCAGGCATACGAGCAAATCTGCACACCTCCCGCACAAATTCTGCACAGGGCACGAGGATCCTCCCGCCACATGGCCAGCACGGGGAAGAACGGCCCACCACTGGATGGCGCTTGCCCGGGATCCAGCGGGATACTGCATGTTCATCTCTGGGCAGAAGGGAAGGTGCGGTGCAGCAGTGCGACAGGCGGGGTAGCCCGGGTGCTGGGCCGCGATTCTCCCGCCCTGCACCCATCCGGCGGGGCTCCGGACGGGTGAGAGCGTCTCGGCAGTGCGGGGGTCACTGCATCATCTGTCGCGCCATGTCCATGCCATCTTCACCCCGGACGGCCGGAAAGATGCTGATATCGTACAGGTCGTTCCATGCGCCCGTGATCTGCAGCATATCTGCGAAACTGTCCGCTGCAAAGACGAAAATGACTTCGGGAACTGGGGTGTGCAGCCAAAACTCAGCCTCTATGGTGATCCCTTCCGGAAGCTCCCACTCGAGGCGACGCGCGATCCTCTCTTCCTCCGTGCCGGCCCTGACCTCGTACAGCGCAACGAATAGCATGGGCATTCCCCTTTCTCGCCCGGCGGCGGGACATCCAGCTCCGATCAGCTCTGCCATCTCCCGAGAAGACGGCTTCGCCCGCCCGACTCCGAATCCCCTGCTGCCGATCTCTTTGCTGTAAGTATTGGCCATCAAATGCAGCAATCCTCCTGCTGTTCCATCAGCTACCTGCAGTGGTGCCCGCCAGCGCCAAAGGAGTGCCCGGTCCGCGAACCATCATATCAGGACCGCCCCAATCTGCGCTCAGTCGGGCGTGGCGAAGGGCTGTTTTGGCCAGCGGCGCCTGCATTCCTGTGCCGTGCCAGCAGTATGCAGGCGATGATGAACCCTATCTGCAGCAGCGAGCCCGGCAACATGGCTGCCCCGCCATGGGGAAACCAATCCTGATGTGAGGGAAACAGATTGACCGATGTGATCGCATAATACCGCAGAACGACATCGAGGTCGGGGATTGCTGCCCAGAACGCACCCCACCACATTAAACGATCCGGGCGACATAGCAGGGCGACCAGGACCACGGCTGCCGCAACATCCACCGCTGCCCACGACGCATCGGCCGGATAATCCCAGTGCGGTATCCAGTCCAGTACAATATGGCTGGCGGCTGCGGTTGCAGCCAGGGGGACGGGGCGCCGTATCCACCTGCCGACGGCCGCTCCGCAGACTGCGTGTGCTGCCGCCCACATACTGTGTCCTCCTCTCTTGCTGTCTGTCAACGGCCATCTGGGCGTACCCATTTTCGGACATCAAGAGTACCCACTGTTTTAGGCAGTTAGTAGGTTGAAGTGGGTAGATCAGATCACGGTATTCCCCTCCTGGTTGAGATGCTGCCTTAGCCGGTAACTATCACCCTTCATGTTGAAGAGGTGGGCGTGGTGCAACAGGCGGTCCAGGATGGCGGAGACGGTGATGGCATCATCAAAGAGTGTC
>PUMM01000107.1 GCA_003551365.1 Clostridia bacterium | reverse complement strand
CGCTGTCACAGACAGCGAAGGGAACGGGCTCCACACGGTTCGGTTCTGGGCGGAGCCAGTACCACCCCCGTTCCGGACAGCGGGCTCTTTCGTCCTTGCCCGGAACTCGGCAATATACGGTTCGTACTGCTCGATAATCAGGTTTACGCGCTTCATCCCACGAGTGAACTCGTGGGCTTTCGCGCTGTTTCCGCTGTAACCGACCAAGCTTCCGGTCGTGTCTGTTCGCTAGTTTTGGGGAGTGGTTCAACATGACCGGTGTCGTTGAAGTAGAGAACGTTTGGTTCGTATACGACACCAACCTTGCGCTCAAAGACGTGAGTTTGAACATAGAGGAAGGTCAGTATCTGGGGCTCATCGGACCTAATGGGTCTGGAAAGACAACCCTTTTACGGTTGATGTTAGGCCTGTTACAACCGGACCGTGGAAGCGTCCGATTGTTTGGGGAACCGTCTACGGATTTCAGGCAGCGTGAACGGATTGGCTACGTCTCACAACGATCAACAGACAGAGATACTGCGATGCCGATGACGGTTGAAGAAGTCGTCGAGATGGGGCGATACGCTCATCGAGGCCGAAGGCGATTACAGGCATGTGATCACCGTATTATCGACGAAGCTCTGGAAAGAGTAGGAATCGCTGATATTTCAGAGCAGCGTATCGATCGTCTCTCCGGTGGTCAGCGACAGCGGGCGTTCATTGCCCGTGCACTCGCCTCCGAAGCCGATCTTCTAGTTTTGGATGAACCAACCGTCGGCGTCGATGCTAGTTCACGGGATAATTTCTACGGGTTGTTATCGAGACTGAACAAGGATGGAATGACAATTCTGTTGGTTGAACATGACATCGATGTCATCACTACCCATGTAGATACGGTGGCTTGTATCAATCGGGAGCTCTACTACCACGGTGATTCAGTATCATTCCTCGAGAGCGATGCTTTGACAGATGCATATGGTACGCACCACGGGATAATCCACCACGATCACCCATGAGCAAGGACGATTTGATAGACGCAGATGGCGGGATCAATGCGACGGATAATCGCGTTGCCACGCTGAATCGTAGACGGCTCAGCCGCCGGCATCGTGTGGGGCTCGAGGCTGTTGGAATCGGCTTATTCGGCCTACTGACAATTGCGATGATTCTCTTTCTATTGGCGGAGTGGCTTCGTGGATCCGTCGAACCTATGTCACTGTTGTACGATCAGTATCTGATCATCGGTGAGTGGATTGACTTCGCCCTCGGAACGATCGTCTTCGAATTCGGTAGTACATGGCGGGCTCTCGCGGCCGGCCTCCTTATCGGGTTAGTGGCACCTATGCTTGGAACATTTCTGATCCACCAGCAAATGGCACTCATCGGCGAAACACTCGCACATACAGCCTTTGCTGGGGTTGCCGCCGGTGTCGTCGTTGTTGCGTTCACCGGGTGGGGTGGAAGTCTGATACTTGTTGATCTCGGTTCCCAGGGTGGGCTCTTATTCGTTGCACTAATTGTAAGTGCGCTCGGTGCACTCGGACTGCAGTGGTTGAGTCAGCACTCAAATAGTTATGGGGACGTCCCCATTGCAATCGTGCTTGCTGGGAGCTTTGCAATCGGGACGTTACTTATCAGTTGGAGCCGCGAATTCGCACCAATCTCTGTGGATATCGAAGGCTTCCTCTTTGGAAGCCTGGCTATTGTGACCCTGCAGGGAGCACGGCTAATCGCTGTCCTTAGTGTGTTAGTTGTTGGTATTGTTGTAATACATTTCAAACAGTTCGTATTCATTACCTTCGACGAAGAAGCCGCGCGAGTGGCAGGGTTACCCGTCACACAATATAACACCCTTCTCGTCGTAATGACGGCAGTTGTGGTGGTGGGTGCAATGCAAATCCTCGGTGTGATCCTTGTCGCTGCGATGCTCGTTGTACCAGCTGCCGCCGCTTCGCAATTGGCGGTCAGTTTTCGGGAAACGGTCGTTTTGGCAGTTATATTCGGGCAATTATCGGCACTCGCTGGGCTGATTTTTTCGATGGTAGCGTCTCTCCCTCCCGGCGGATCGATTGTCGTAGTGGCAATCGGTATCTACCTGCTCGCTATCTTTGTTTCCAACCGGTCAGTACAGTCGATGTCAATCCATTGAGTTTATAACTAGCATTTTGCAATCCAAAGGAGGTCACGGAGACTGTTCATCGATACCGTCCTGAACAACACGTTCGGCCAGTATCGCACAGTCGATGCGCATCGGTGAGGTCTCTACGCCGAGTTTCTCGAGTGCGTCATCACGGTCCAGTTCACGGACCTCTGCAACAGTCATTCCCGGGAGCTTTTCTGTGAGCATACTTGCGCTTGCGAGGCTAATCGCACAGCCATCAAGGAGAAAGCCCCGTCCTTTCCAGTAGTTGCCGAATCAGACTTTTGTCGAGACAGCTACTGTACAGGGCGGGGAGGGTGTCACCAAAGTGGCGTGGATTCCGATAATGATCCAGAATCTGTTCCCGGTACATTTTGTAGCCGTCCATGTCCTTAGGTCACCTTCAGTTGGGAACAGCTACTCAATCGTGTCACTGTATTTGCCAACCGTCCGTTTCTGGATGGAACGGACAAAACGGTGAAGCCTCGGGGCCTGACCCCGAGGTACTTGACAGTAAGCATTCGTGGGTGGTTCACTCATCACACGCCCCCAACCTCTGTTGCTCCGTTGTTTCATTGATTGGCAACAGCGAATACTCGACGTGATCTATCTGGGGAATCGCTCGAAGCTTCTGTACGAACGCAGATATCTTCTGGACAGTCCCCGAGAGAATGTATACCTCGAGGCATGTATCCTGGCTCATGCATTGGTGGGTGTGACCGACGAT
>PUMM01000010.1 GCA_003551365.1 Clostridia bacterium | reverse complement strand
CCATGGAGGTGATGGCCAGATGGATGAAAAGACTGCCACCCGTATGTTCATTCTGACCTGTCTTCTGATAATCTCAATCATCATAAATGTTCACCTGGCGCATCAGATGTGGAGCGCAAGCTGCGAGATACTCGCCCATGAGGAGTGCAGCAACCTTGATCTGTTGGAGCCGCTGTTTGTGTTCGAGACCTTTACACTTCAGCACAATGTGGACGAAGTCATCAATGCTTACGGGGAGCTTTCCCGGGAAAAGAATGAGCTGTTACATGCCAAGGAAGAACTGGCGGAGGAGGCAGATGAGCTCAAGCAGCAGCTGTTCACTGCCCGTCTGTATCTTGAGTGGCAAATATGTCCACGATGTCACAGCCTTTCAAGATGACTGTCCGTTTGCGGACCAGCAGGACTGCTGATGCGGGGGCGGAGACGGCAATCTCCTCGCTCGTCATGAGTCGACTGCAGGAAAGGATATTTGCAGGAGATAGCGCACGTCATTTCGGCACGATTCCATGCTGTGGATCATAGAGGGCACACCCCGCCCCGGTCTTGGCGGTACGCGAGAACCGTTCGAAATCTCCCTCACGTTGTTTTTGCGCGCAGCGAAGAGTCCTTCGTCCGCTTCGTGCTCATCAATGCAATCTAAGGGCGGTTGAGTCCTATGCGTTGTCTGTCCATCGTTGTCCGTTATCATCATATTGAGCAGATATTGCTCGATTCTGAGCCTCAAACGCTTGGGGGATTCTGGTCGCTGACATCGAATGTAGAAACATGTGGTGCAGGTCCTGGCTGATGACGCGCCCTCCGGGACTGCTCGAGATAGCCAACCTCCTCTGCAGAGAGGTGTGAGGGCTGGCAGCGAACAGGGAGGTGCTATTGCCGTGCGAGAGATCCTGAAAATGGCGGGTTTCATTGCCCTGATCCTGGCAATTTTCTTTGCTGCCTCAGTGGCCGTTTCATTCTTCATTGCCTCGTACTATGCATCTTCCATCGGACCCGATCCTGAGGTCATGATGGAACTCGTCGATGACCTGCTGCAGCAGTACATCGTCCATATCACCGCAGTGTCCGAAGTACTGGCGCTGGCTCTATTCTGGTTGACATTTCGCCTGCTGGGGGGAAGCCTGCTTCGCCAGTGTCGTTTTCGCCCGCGGCCGGGACGTGATTTGTGGATGGCCATTGGCCTTGGGGTGGGGCTCTCTCTAATGCTGAGCGCCCTGCTCAACCTGTTTGACGCCCATCGCCTGTTTCCGGAGCATGCTGACCTGATACAGACCGTAGTGGACAAGCCGAGTCTGCCGGTTGCGTTTATAGCTGTCGGTCTCTTCGGGCCACTGTTTGAGGAGGTTATGTATCGGGGAATCATCTTCAACCGCATCCGGGACACTTTTTCCCTGCCGGTAGCTGTACTGCTGCATGCCGTAATCTTTGGGGCAATCCATGGCAATGTACTGCAGGGAACCTACGCATTTGTGTGCTCCATACCCATTGCTCTCACCTATGTATGGAGTGGTTCGCTGTGGGTGCCGGTGTCAATTCACGCCGGATGGAATACTACCTCGGTGTTGATGTCGCGACTACCGGGATCTGCTCCCGGTGTCGGGGTGGAGTTGATCATGGGCCTGCTCGGTGGTGTTGCCTTCATCCAGGGAATAATGTACTTTCGACGTCGGGCACCGGTAAGCGGCGATGCCGTCGCGAAGGATGGTTAGCCTTGAGCGCGTTCCTCCTCTGTGCTGGAATTAATCCTCTGCAGCCAAATAAACCCGTGTTGTGAGGTGCGCCCACTGCTTCCATCGGATCAGTTTAATGCCAGTGCTCCCCGCGAGCGCAACTCCGGTTGGCACAGGTTGGTTCAGATTTTCTGACTGGTCGTGCAGTTGCCGGGCCCAACGGCCCGGAGTTAATCTGATGCCGAACTGGGACAAAATTGCACGGGCCAGCTGAGACGAACAATCATCACCAGTGGAGACCTGTGGTGGGGGCCGCCTGCCTACTGTGTTTCTTTGGATCAGCAGCATCGAGTGCGTAGAGTGCGCCATCCTGCCCTGGGATCAGTGCCCGCAGGTCTGACTGGACGGCCAGGGGGAAGTTCGCCTTATCGACAGCTGCCCGCACGGCTCTTGGCTCAGGCCTCAGCAGCATTCGCGACATCCGGGCAGAGGACGATGCCTCTGTGCAGGGGGCAGCCGCCCAGGCAGTGTTCCCGTCGTGGGCATTCGGGGCATTGTTCCTGCAGCCTGGCGCGGAAGTCCCGGAATTGCTCTCCGTCCCACGCCTCCTCCACGCTGTACCGGCGCAGGTCCGCACTCCACTGACCTCGCACATCGAAGGGACAGGGCAACAGCTGGAGGGAAGGAGTGACGTGGGCGCTGAAACGTGCGCCCTCACAGGCCTCTAGGGTGGTCGGATCGACTCCCGGTGCAAGGTTGAGGAGAGCCGGCACCGAGCAGCTGTCAAATCCGGATAGAGCACGGTAGGGCTCCTCATTGAACAGCGAGAAGAATTCGTGGACGCGGGGGTCGGACAACCGGAGCACATTGTCTTCGTCGTCCGTCCCGATTGGTTTGTGCAGGAGGAAGACTATGCGGTTTACACCTGGAGGGAGATCCTCGTTGCGCAGCAGCTGGATCGCCGCATCGAT
This sequence comes from Clostridia bacterium, assembly GCA_003551365.1. Taxonomy (GTDB): domain Bacteria; phylum Bacillota; class Sulfobacillia; order SLMV01; family SLMV01; genus PWGR01. Next base: position 236 of record PUMM01000010.1, on the reverse strand, counting down.
GCTGGCGGCGGACAGCAGGAAGCTGATATTGGTCTTCGCACCGGCCCGCAGTAGGAGGTTTACGGCGCGGGAAACACTTTCACTTTCCTGCCACCTTACTGACACAGTTCCGCAGTATTCCGCACAAATTGCGGCAGTGTCTTCATCCAGTCCGCAGCCCGAGGTGGCGACGTTGGCAGATATCTCACTGTCGCGGCAGAGGCGCAGCATCTCCGGGAAATACTCGTGTTGGTCTG
>PUMM01000109.1 GCA_003551365.1 Clostridia bacterium | reverse complement strand
GGATCAACTGGTCAGACAGGGTCAGACCGTCGAACAGGCCCAACCAGTAGGGCTGATCGGCAGTACCGGACATGCTACTGGTCCGCATCTGCATTTTGAAGTGCGAGCCGATGGTCGTGCCATTGACCCGCTGCCTCTTATGAAAGAGGGGGAAGAGTGACTGCATTGGTGCCCACCACTCTTCGGTTTGAGTTGGGTGGCACCCGGGTGACTGTTCACCTCCTGTCCCTTTCGGCGATGGTTTGGGCCGTATTTGCCGGATGGTGGCGGGAAATGCTACTGGTGCTGGGGGCACTGGCCACTCATGAGATGGCTCATTACCTGGCACTGACAGGCTATGGGATGACGGTGACGCAGATCGAGCTGCTGCCCCTGGGGGCCAGAATGGAAATAGTCGGCATGTCAGGTCGTCCTGACGCGGAGACAGGCATCGCCGTTGCCGGGCCAGTGAACAACTTCATCCTACTGGCGCTGGGACTGCTGTTGGCGTCGGTCGGAGTGGGGGGAGGATATTGGTGGGATCTGTTTCTTCAGATCAATCTTGCCCTGGCCATGCTCAATCTTCTCCCCGCCCTGCCATTTGATGGCGGGCGCATTGTACGTGGATACCTGGCTGAGACGGTGGGGGTAGCCGAGGCGAGCAGGTTAATGACCAATTGGGGTGTGGTGTGGGGAATCATCCTGACCGGTATCTCGGCCTACCTGGCGTTGTGCCACCACATCTATCTCTGGTGGCCAGCTGGAGCCGGCGTAATCCTCGTCATCACGGCGATTGAGTACAGTGCAGATATCCCGGCAAATTCCCTCGGCAATCTGTTTCGGAGAGAGGAGAGGATGCGCGGGCGCCCCCCACCTCCGATTGAGCACGTGAGCGCATACGAGCACGAGACCCCGCATGCAGTGAGCCGCCGGCTCGGAAGCTGTGGTTTTGCCATCATATGGGTTCTGGACGAGGATCTCCATCTCCTGGGTACATTGACGGAGGAGGAACTCCGCAGGGCAGTGACTGCCGGTCGGGCCAGCTCTCAGCTGGAGGATCTGCTTCGTCGCCAGTAGGTGAGGGACGGAATGGGGCTGAGCGAAGTACCTTGGGGAAGCGGGCGGGATTCTATATAATGGGTAAAAGGACAAGCTTTTTAGCGGAAGTGGAGGAGAGGATCGTTGTCATCCGGTCTCTTTGCCGCAATTGAGGAGATTCTTCCCCGTGTGCAGACCCCTTCACGTTATATGGGGCACGAACTGCACGCGCTGAGTAAAGACTGGGATAGCGCGAAGGTGCGCTTTGCATTGGCCTATCCCGATCTGTATGAGGTGGGCATGTCCCACCTGGGCATGCAGATTCTGTATCGTGTGCTGAGCGAATCCCCCGACACTCTGGCCGAGCGGGTTTTCGCTCCGGCTCATGACATGGAGAAACTACTGCATGATAGGGGTATTCCACTGTTCTCCCTGGAGAGCAGGCGGGGCGTGGGCGATTTCGACATGGTCGGAATTACCCTTCAGTATGAAATGACCTATACCAACATTGTTAACATGCTCTCCATGTCTGGGATTCCCCTGCGCTCGGAGAACAGAACCTCGCGCGATCCGTTCGTTATCGGCGGGGGGCCCTGTGCCTTCAATGTCGAGCCCCTTGCCCCGTATTTTGACCTGGTCTGTCTGGGCGACGGCGAGGAAGTTCTACCGTCACTGATCGGGCTCTTTCAGCAATGGAAGGCTGATGGTTGTCCGGAGGGTAGGGAGGGCTTCTTGCACCGAGCGGCCTCCCTGCGCGGGGTCTATGTGCCAGCCTTCTTCCGCCCCCTTTATGGCCGGAACGATGAACTCGTTTGCATTGAGTCCGTCATGGAGGAGCAGGGTGAGGTGACTCGAACCTGCACAGATCTGCGTGAGACATCATTCCCTGTGCGGCCCATTGTTCCGTATGCTGAGACAGTACATGATCGGGCCTCGGTGGAGATTTTCCGCGGATGTACTCAGGGGTGCCGGTTTTGCCTGGCTGGAATGGTATATCGTCCGGTACGGGAACGTTCGCCGGACCAGGTCGTGGATCTGTGCCTGGAGACCATTGCCAATACCGGGTATTCAGAGGTTTCTCTTTCTTCGCTCTCCAGCACGAATCACAGTGGTATTGGCGATATAATGCATAGGTTGAAGGGCGAATTTTCCGATTCGCGCGTCAGTGTGTCTCTGCCATCACTGCGGATTGACGATTTCTCCGTGCAGATTGCCGAAGCCGTGAAGGAAGTGAGGGATACAGGCATAACCCTGGCCCCAGAGGCCGGAACTCAGCGCATGCGAGATGTGATCAACAAGCGGGTTTCGGAAGAGGACTATGTGCGCGCTCTGCGCGCGGCCTTCTCTGCCGGGTGCGATACCATTAAACTCTACTTCATGTTGGGATTGCCCACGGAGACAGATGAAGATGTACGGGGTATAGCTGAGATGGTGCGTCTGGCGCAGGACATCTATGACCAGCGACCCGGAACAGAACGTCCGCTGCAGGTAAACCTGAGCGTCGCCTGTTTCATTCCCAAGCCACACACGCCATTTCAGTGGGAGCCACAGCTGAGCGTGGATGAATTTCGCCGTAGAGTTGACCTGCTGCGCGCCGAGCTGCCTCGCGGCCGAGTGAAGTTCAGCTGGCATGAGCCGGAGATGAGCTTCCTGGAGGGGGCACTTGCCCGGGGAGATAGAAGGCTGGCCGACGTGATTGAGGCGGCCTGGCGTAAGGGTTGCCGGTTTGACGGCTGGACAGAGTACTTTCAGCCGGAGAAATGGTACGAGGCGTTTGCAGAATGCGGACTTGACCCCCGCGATTATGTTACCCGCCGGCGCAAAGAGAACGAGGTTTTCCCCTGGATGCATCTCCGCTCTGGGGTCAGTGACG
>PUMM01000088.1 GCA_003551365.1 Clostridia bacterium | reverse complement strand
ATGACGTGCTGCGAGCCGGGAGTGTCCCGGTTAATCTGATCCGGCAGGGGCGCCTCCTGCGCCACAAACTCAGCGGCGGCCCGCAGCCGCAGGGAGCCCGATGCGGAGTCGAGAAAGACGCGCTGCCCCATAAACGGACATCTGTCGATGTGGCAAAAGGACGCTCTCACCCAACAGATGAGATCTGAAGAGAAAAAATCATCGGCGCAGCTGTGGTCATCTGGTTGCGGATCCTTCATCGTGAGGTTCACCCTTTCATTGGGCCATTAGTGCGCTCTTCTCCACCCGGGCCGTCAGCCCTCCCGGCTTTTTTGCCCGGTGACGACCGGGTGCGGTCTGCTGCATGCGGCAGGGTTGCTGGATGGGGAAGAGAAGGGGATAGTTGATGTGCAGGGTGTGTGCTTTTGTGCAGAGAGGAGAGGTGAGGTATGTCGGGTCAATCACTGGCCGAGAGTGTGCTGTCGCGATGCTGTGGCGCACAGTGCAGCGCCGGGGAATATGTGTGCGCCGAGGTGGACCGGGTGTACATAACCGATGCTTCCGCCTCTTCGGTACTGGACCGTTTGAGCGAGTTGGGGGTGGAATCCATTCCGCATCCGGAACGCCTGGCCGTCGTAGTAGATCACTATGTCCCCGCTCCCAGCCGGGACATGACCGCCGTACATCATCGTCTGCGTTCATTTGCCCGCAGCACCGGCTGCGTGCTGGTGGAGGAGGGGGAGGGAATCTGCCATCAGGTGCTGGCGGAACGAGGTTTTGTCCGTCCCGGACAGCTGGTGGTCGGAGCGGATTCTCACACCGTAACCTATGGGGCCATGGGCGCCTTTGCCACCGGGGTTGGTTCCACTGACGCGGCGGTGGCAGCAGCTACCGGGCGGCTGTGGTTCCGGGTGCCGGAGAGCGGGAAGATGCAGCTGCGGGGTGCGCTGCCCGCCCGGTGCTCCGGGCGGGATGTGGCCCTGCACCTCAATGGCAGCATGGGTCCCTCGGGCGCGGACTATCTCAGCGTGGAGATAGACACAGAGAATGCAGATATAAGTCCCGATCACCTGTCCGCTGTCAGCAATGCTGCCGCCGAGTGGGGGGCGAAGGCGGCGGTGTGTGTGCAGCGCAGCGGGGCGCACGGGAGAGAGGGCCACAGATATGTGGCGGCATGGGAGGTAGACCTGGGTGATGTGTCACCAATGGTTGCCCTGCCGCACAGTCCGCACCGGACGGTGCCCGTCGGAGACGTGGCCGGGCGTTCCGTGCAGCTGTGCTTTATCGGCACCTGTTCGGGTGGCACCCTGGAGGACCTGCGCGGAGCCGCGGATGTCCTGTATGGATCACAGATTGATGCTGACGTGCGGCTGCTGGCAGCTCCCGCTTCGCGCCGCATATACGTGGAGGCGCTGGAACGGGGAATCATGGGAGTGCTGGTTGCCGCCGGTGCTGTGGTGCTGCCCCCCGGGTGTGGCCCCTGCTGTGCAACCGCCGGAGGCATACCGGGTCCGGGCGAGACCGTTCTCTCCACCGCCGGACGCAACTACCGCGGGCGCATGGGTAACCCGGAGGCGGAGATCTATCTGGCGTCGGCGGAGACAGTGGCCGCCTCCGCCATCACCGGCAGCATCACGGATCCCCGGGAGGTGGCTGCTACATGAGCCGGGTAAGAATCAGTGGACGAGCGCGTTTGCTGCCCGATGCGGTGAATACCGATTATATCATCAGTTCAACCCGTAAGCGCCAGTTCCCCGATCTGGATGATCTGGTTGACTTCATCTTTGCGGATCTGCCGGATCCCCTGGATCAGCCAATCGCCGCGGGCGATGTGCTGGTGGCCGGGCGGGATTTTGGCTGCGGATCGGCCATGGAGGTGGCAGTGGATGTGCTGCTGGCCGCCGGGGTGCAGGCAGTGATTGCCCGCTCGGTGGCCCGGACATTTCATCGCAATGCGATCAATGGAGGTCTCCCGCTTCTCGTCGGCGGGGGTGATGTGGGTGAGGGCGACCGACTACAGATTGCCTACCGCAGCCTACCGCGGATCCGCAATCTGACGACCGGGGCTCCCATCGTAGCCGACCAGGTGTCGGCGTTGGCGGTGACCCTGGCACGCGAGGGCGGTCTGCTGCCCTACTGCCGCCGGTACGGGATGCCGCCCCCCGGTCGGCTGCACGAGGGGAGTCTGCGGGGGTCCTGAGGTGAGTGGGAGCGTCATCTGACTGTGATTCTGCGGAGGTGTGCGCGGAGGCAGGGGCGGCCCGGGCATAGCCCGGGGTAGTGCAGCTTCGAGCTTTCGGTAGTGTTCCTGCCACCCGTCTCTGCCGGGTTTGACCCGGGCAGATCCACCTGCATCGCAGAGTGTCAGGATGGCGAAGAGAGGGCAGCCGGGGCAATCCGTTTTTGCTCCAATGGATCGGGGCATCACTGAAAGGAAACCTGGAGGGATGCCAGCATGAATCTTTTTTCCCTGCACGGCAAATGGTATCAGGACGATGAGAACAGGTTGACCAGCAATGTGCTCTTCTTTCTGGATCGTTTCAGCCCGGTACTGCTGCCTCCATTTTTGCGTCTGTTCGCCTCGGACGATGCCGCCATATCCTGCGATGATATCAGCTCACATAGAATCAGATTTCAGGTCTACGATGCGGGCCGCATCCCGGACGCCGAAATAGTGCTGGATGACCGCATCAGAATACTGCTGGAGGCCAAGATCGGCAGCAACCTGATCCATTTCGACCAGCTCGCCGAATACTGTGACCGGCTGCAGGCCACGGCCGAGCGATTCCCGGAGTACTACCTGTTTGTGCTGACGCAGACCGATCAGAACAGACGCATCGCTGGCATGGCAGAGGAATTGGAGAGGGCCGGTCGGATCGATGCCCGGCGAGTCAGGTCGGTGAAGTGGGAGAAGGTTCTGGAGGTGTTTGACCACTATAAGGCCAGTGGGTCGTCATTGCGTATGTTGATGCATATGTTTCTTGAGGAGGTGCAGTCAACCATGTACAGCCGCACCGACATCGACTCTCTCCCGGTGGGAGAGCTGAATGAGGTCGTCCTGACGACGCAGAACGCCCAATTTGCGGAGATGGCGATAGAAGACTGCGTGTTCTGGCCCTATGCCCGATTCCGCCCCGCTCAGTATGTCGCATATTATTTCACCAGGGATTGTCCGGACTACGTTCTCAGTATCCCCTACGTGGCCAGGATTGAGCACATCTGGTATGATGCCACAATTGATGAGGTCCTCACGGCAATACCCCAGTTCAAGAATCTGCCCGACTTTCAGCGATTCAGGGAGAGGGCACTGCAGATATATCCCTCGGGTTCAGAGACCCAGTTCACCATAGCCATCACCGACACTCCGGTCCGGCTGCAAAATCGCGTGCATTATGAAAGCCGGACAGACACGAAACTGCATCCGCGCATCCTGCCCGGTCAGACTACGACCTTTGCTCAGCTGATGAATGCGACCACGCTGGATGACCTGCGCTGATCGGTCAATTTCTGCGGTGTGTTGTGGTCTCGCCAGGCCAGTAACCGGTCAGCTGATGCCGGAGATTGAGCGGAGGTGCTTCCCTGCACGGCCAATCCTGTCTTACCGGTGGTAGGTGTATGCATGGAGCCGGAGCGATGCGAGATTCCGCCCGCGAGACACAACACCGCAGCCCGTCACCGGGATACTGGGCATCAGGGGGGCAGCCGGATGGACCGCGCTCAGCCCGGTCCTGAGCAGTGGCCGGTGGGTGGGTGATGGAGGATTGCCCCGCGCCTGCGGCAGGAAGCTCTCCATTTCGCGCCGAAGTAGCGAAAGATCACGGTATATTAGGAGGGCTGAGCTGATGCTGGACAAACCAATGGCCATTGTTGGCGCGGGTGACGGTGGCCGCACCATGGCGGCTGACCTCACCCTGGCGGGATACGATGTACACCTGTACGAGCATCCCCGCTTTCGGGAGGAGTTCTCCGAGATCCTGTCGACGGGGAGGATTGAGCTGCGCGGCATAGGCCGCACCGGTGTGGCAGAGCTGCGGCTGGCGACCACGGATATGGCTGAGGCCGTGCGGGACGCCGGCCTGATTCACGTGGTGCTGCCGGCGTTTGGGCAGGAGCTGTTCTTCTCCGAACTCCTTCCCCACCTGCGGGATGGTCACGCCGTGGTGGTGTGGGCGGGGGACTTCGGTTCCCTGCGGTTGGCGGAGATGATGCGGCAATCGGGAATCGATGCCGATGTCCTGGTGGCAGAGGCGAACACGCTTCCGTACGGCACGCGGGCGAGCGGACCGGCTGTGCAGGACTTGAAGCTGCAGGCGGTGCGGGTGACGGCCGCGGCACTTCCCGCCCGTCGGACAGATGAGCTGCTGCCGGCCCTGCAGGAGTTGTGGCCGGGGGTGCTGCAGGATGGGGGCAATGCCATCGTGACGGCGTTGTGCAACCTCAATCCCATCTGTCATCCCCCGGGGTCTCTTCTGAACGTGGGGCGCATCCAGTGGTCGGAGGGTGACTTTTACATGTACCGCGAGGGGATCACCGAGGCCCCGGCCCGGGTGATTCGCGATCTGTACGAGGAGACCGCCGCGCTGGGCCGGGCCTTCGGTCGCGAGGTGCTGGAGTATGAGGACCGGGACTTTCGCAATCCCGGCACCATAATGGCCGCGGTCTTTCGCGGTCCCTTTGACACGCAGCGTGTGATCGGTGGTATACGGGGTCCGGAATCGATAGAGTCCCGCTACATAACGGAGGATCTGCCGTACGGTCTGGTGCCCATGTCCCAGCTGGGCGATACGCTGTCGGTGCCCACGCCGCTGATCGATGCCATCATTACTCTCGGCGGTTACGTGTGCGAGAGGGACTTCTGGTCCGAGGGCCGCACCCTGGATACTCTCGGTGTGCAGGACATGGATGCGGATGAGCTGCTGAGATTCGTGGAGGACGGTGACTGAGGGGCGGTGTGCGGTGCGTCGTGCCGCGGGGGACTGATGCATGGCGGGCGGCTGAGATATCGTCGCCCGCTCGCTCCCAGGAACCGCGGGGGATGCCGGCCGATCATTGTGAGTCCTCCGGCGCGATCTGCTGTCCGGGCCGGAGCGCCAGTGCCCCGGCCGATGCGGTGTGATCAGAGATAACCTGGTGCGCTGATGAGCCGACCAGTGCTGGCGGACTGCGGTCTCCGGGGCGGAGATACTGAACCCAGTCCGTTACACAGTGTGGTGGTCGGCGGGGGCGCACCATGTGAGCGACGCGCGGCGTCGTGCAGTACCTGCGGATTCTGACATCATGGTCCCTATCCTGTGCGGCAGTATAGCGGGTTGCATGGCGGGAGGTTTTGGACGCCCGGGGCAGGGTATAATCCACCAGTCTCTGCAGGTCCGCTCACTGCTGAGGCCCGGCGGAGGCATTGAGCCATGTGCTAATGCGTGTTAGGGAGGTCATGTCGAAATGACGGGTATTAGAGATGATTTCGCAACTGCAAGATACCGGCATCTCACCGCCCGGCCCCTGGTGATGGGACGCCGGGGTGTCATAGCGGCCGGGCATCATCTGGCTACGGCGGCCGGCAGTGAGATAATGCGGGCAGGCGGGAACGCCATAGATGCGGGCGTCGCGGCAGGAATAGCGATTAATGTCCTTCTCTTTGATCGCACCAATTTTGCCGGCGTGGCGCCGATCATAATCTACCACGCAGCGAGCGGGAGCTGTGTGACCCTCGATGGTCTCGGTTGTTGGCCCGCAGGAGCTGACATTGATCGGGTCAGAGAGTCCGGGTCTGGTGAAGGGATCCTGCGATCCGTTATACCGGGCGCCCCGGACAGCTGGCTTACCGCCCTGGCACGGTATGGGTCGCTGTCGCTGCGGGAGGTACTGCAGCCTGCGTATTCCCTCGCCCATGAAGGAGCACCGGTGTCCAGAGGCGTGGCGAAGTACCTGCGGCAGTGTGAGGATAGGTTTGCTGACCTGGATCCGGAAGCCAGGCGGATTTTCTTTCCCGGCGACCGGGCTCCCACTGCTGGTGAATCATTGCGCCAGAGGGATCTGGCCGGGACATTCGAGATGCTGAGGGAGGCGGAGGCAGAGGCCCGCAGTGCGGGCAGGAGCCGCTCCGAAGCAATTTTGCGGGCGCGGGATTGCTTCTATGCGGGAGCAATTGCCGAGGAGATTGCCGAGTTCCATGAGAAGAACTCGGGCTGGATCACCTATGAGGATCTGGCTCACCACTCTGTCGAGATAGATGAGCCGCAGATGATCTCATATGGAGAATATGAAGTGCTTACTTGCGGGTTCTGGTGTCAGGGTCCCATGCTCCTGCAGTTTCTGAATATTCTGGAGCATTTCGATCTTGCGGACATGCAGCCGGAGTCGCCTGAGTATGTGCATTTGCTGGTTGAGACGATGGATCATGTGTTTGCGGATAGAGAAACCTTCTATGCCGACCCGCGGCACCAGTCGGTACCGATGACAGGCCTGCTTGCGAAGGAGTACGCGCGAGAGATTGCCGGCATGATCAATATGCAGGAGGCATCGGGTCAGATGCCGCGCCCCGGCAATCCCTACAGGTATGAGCCCGGCATGGAAGACCGCGAGGTTGAACGGATTGATCCCACTCCGTACATAGCGGGGGATGATGAGGCGCCGGGAGATACCAGTTATGTCGCCGCTGCGGACGAAGAGGGCAACATATTCTCGGCAACGCCGAGTGACCGGATGTTCTGGACACCGATAATTCCGGGCCTGGGTTTTTCCTGTTCCGGGCGCGGCATTCAGTCTCGTACGGATCCGGAGCACCCCTGTCGCATCGCGCCGGGAATGCGTCCGCGTTTGACACCGAATCCCGCACTGATCATGCAGGGGGGACAGCCCCTTCTCGGAATTGGGTGTCCGGGTGGTGATGCGCAGACGCAGGGGATGCTGCAGGTCCTCCTGCATATGATGCACCACCGCATGAATCCACAGGAGGCGGTAGAGGCTCCTCGTGCAATATCCCGGAACTTCCCCAACTCGTTTGCCCCTCATCACTATTATCCGGGGCGCGTGGAGATTGAGAGGGGACTTGCCGCAGACACTGGTTCGCGTCTGCAGGAAATGGGTCATGATGTTCGGGTCGTGCCCGCGTGGGCGCCCTTATCATCAAGTGTACATGTTGTGCTGCGCAATCCGCGCAATGCAGTCTTACTGGGTGCGTCTGACCCGCGTACTGAGGGGTCTGCCATGGGGTTGTGAGCATCATGATGTGGGAGGAAGAGAGAGACATTGCCTGTTCTGCTCCGGACCTGAGGGTCAGATTGAGACGCTATACAGGATTGGCCTATGAGAGGGCAAATCGGGAGGGCGCCCTATGGACCCCTGAGAGGTGCAGAGTGCGCATCCTCCGGGCCGCAGATGTCTTCTGGGTGGGTGGTGAGAAGAGCTGAAGAGGGGGGGGTGACTCCTCTGCAGTGACAGAGGGAGAATCCGGCGATATCCGCTCGATTCGCTGGGTATAATGGCTCGCGTCCCGGTCAGCGGCGCAAATGTGAAACCCTGACATTCGCTCTGCCGCCGTTCAGCGCCCCCCGCTACCCGCCAAGCCCTGCCGTCCTGACATCCGTTCATGGCCTGACATTTCCGGGCCCGTAGCGCGCGCGCAGATAATGCAGAAACGCCCTGCAGTCTCTGGCACTCGAAAGCGGCGCAAGGAGTTCACCGGGACTGACTGCCACATATCTTTCCGGCTCAACCAGTACCGACCGCCAGGCCTCGCTCATGTCATCGCCCGCCAGACCGGGGGAGGGCACAGAGTTGTTGAGTTTGTCATTGTCCTTCGGGACAACGTGGACGTGGATGAAGTCGGTGGCCGCATAATCACCGTGTTCAACCATCTGCCAGCCGAGCAGGGTCTGCCGCATCAGTTGATAGAGTGGCTCATAATACAGATACTCGGGGGACTGAACCCTGATCGGTGAGCGGGGATCCATGATCAGCGAATCGTATGCTCTGGCCCGCGCCGGGGTGTACAGACTGCAACGCCCGTAGCTTTCGGTGTACTTCCATTCAAGGAGTATAAGCGTGCGCTCGCCGCTTTTTCCAACCCCGAGCATGGCTGCATCCACTGAGGTCGATGTCGCGCCGCGTGTCCAACTGCGCTCGTTGAGATATGGGCCCTTCCCTATCACTTCAAATTCCACCCGGCCGGTGTCCAGGGTAGCTGCTGCAGTCATTGTGAATCCCAGCTCCCTGACCACCGCATCTGCCAGGTCCTTGCGCTGGCGCAGGTAGTACAGATGATTGACGCAGGCCACCTGGGAGGAGAGCAGATGCCCGCTGGGCTCCCCGTTTACACCCTGGTGCCAGACAATGCCGTGGCTGCCGAAGTACTCAATGGCATCCTCGCGGATCCCACCCCACAGGTTGAGGCAGGGGTTGCTGAGAACGAAGCGACGCGGCAGCCCGAAGTAATACCCCCCTCCTTCGTCGTTGAACAAACCCGAGTCAATTAGCGCCTCAGCTTTCCGTCTTTCTTCTGACTGATAACTCATATCACTGCTCCTTCAACGGGTCCGACTCTTTCACCCCGTGTCCCGTTGTGGTCGGATATTGGGTCATATTCTCCGTCTTTCGGCTCAGCCCTTGCAGACAAAGCGAAGGAGCAGCTGAGTGCGGCGGGTGAGCCCGGGGGAGACGGGGATTGTGCGCCGGCTCCAGGATTGGCGGCATTTGCGGAGAGCCTGGCAGGAGAAATGCATGCGATGGTAGTAAGTCCTCACAGGAGATATCGCGTCATTGATACTCGGGGGGAAGCTCCAGTCCACTCACATATACTGGTTCTGTGTTCATGGTGAAGGACGGGAGATGATGTCGGTGAGTGAGGCGAGGAATGTGATCGAGGTTGAGGGACTCGCCAAGCGTTATGGTGCGGTAACGGCCGTCGATGGCGTCTCCTTCGCTGTCCGCACGGGGGAGGTATTCGGGATGGTCGGTCCCAATGGTGCGGGTAAGACCACGACCGTCGAATGCATTGAGGGGTTGCGCGAACCGGATGAGGGTACGGTTTCAGTCCTTGGGCTGCAGCCTGGTGTGGACCACTACGCGCTGGCTGAGCGCATCGGAATACAGTTTCAGACCGACGCCCTGCCTCCGAGGATCAGGGTCGGGGAGGCATTGAGTCTTTTTGCCAGCATCTACAGCAACGCATTGGACTGGCGGGAAATGCTTGAGATGGTGGGTCTGGGCGGCAAGGAGCTCTCGCAATTTGCCACTCTATCCGGGGGTCAGAAGCAGAAACTGTTTATAGCCCTGGCCCTGGTGAACGACCCGGATCTGGTGTTTATGGACGAACCCACAACTGGCCTCGATCCCCAGTCCCGCCGGGCTATGTGGGATATGATTCGGCATGTCCGCCGGCGGGGTAAGACCGTGTTCCTGACGACTCACTCGATGGAGGAGGCCGAACGTCTGTGTGATCGCGTGGCCATCATGGACCACGGCAGGATCGTGGCTCTGGACACCCCGGACAACCTGATCGCGGCACTGAAGGCGGAGAGCCGGATCGTGTTCAGTGTGCAGGAGCACATGGATGGAAAGATCCTGAGCGATATCTCTGCCGTGACCCGGGTCGAGCAGAGCAAAGGACGTGTGGTCGTCTACGGTTCTGGGACCAGGCTGTTGGGCCAGGTGGTGAAGGCTCTGGAGAGGGCCGAGGTCCCATTCGGCAAACTGCGGACAGAGGAACCCAATCTCGAGGATGTGTTTCTGGCGCTGACCGGTAGGAAGATGAGGGAATAGATGTTTCGAATGCGCCTGCTGGGCAAACTGATAGGCACCGAGGTCAGGTTGTATATGCGGGAGCCAATCGCAGTGTTCTTCACCCTGTTGATGCCGGTGATGCTGTTGATAATGCTGGGTTTTATCATCGGCAATGAACCGCTTCCCGAACTCGCAGGGCGGGGGCATCTCGATGTGAACCTGGCGGGGTATGCCGCCCTGGTCATCGGAGTCGTCGGTATTGCGGGGGTGCCAATAGAGATGGCCACGCGTCGGGAGACGGGTGTGCTGCGCCGCTTCCGGGCCACGCCCATCAGGCCTCTCACCTATATGGCGGGAGCTGTCTCTGCCAATCTGGCCATGATGGTGTTGGGTGTCACAGTGGTCTTCCTTCTCGGCAGAGTGGGATATGGAGTGCAGTTGCACGGAAGCCTGCCGATTCTCGCTCTGGGCGTGATCCTGAGCGCAGCCGCTTTTCTGAGTATCGCCTACGTCCTCGCGAGCGTTGTGCCCACCAGCAGAGTTGCCATGGTAGTGGGCAATGTTCTGCTCTATCCCATGGTTGTGCTCTCGGGGGCCGTGGTTCCGCAGCAGGTCATGCCCGAGACGGTGCAGAACGTGGCGCGGTTTGTGCCCCTCACCCATGTGGTGACACTCCTGAGCGGTCTATGGGCCGGGCACCGCCTGAGTGATCATCTTCTTGAGATCTCCGTTCTGGGTGGTGTCCTCGTCGCAGGGGTCATTGTGGCCGCGCGGACCTTCCGCTGGGAGTAGGAGACACGACCCGGTGTCACCTAACGCCTGCTGGCCTCTGACATGATGGGCGCCCGGACTGCAGGAAATGGGTTTTGCGCCTGACTGCACAGCTGCATGCTCCAGGTTGACCTGCCGCAACTGTGGCCGGTGTGTTTGTCGACCGCCCCGGAATCGCCGAATCGGCACGACATATCCCAGGGATGGGGGACGGCGGGTGAACCCCGCCGCCCACGCAGGTATCTATCGGTCGATCGCATTCACCAGGCGCAGGAAGTTGCCGCGCATGATACTCTCTCTGTCCTCCCCGGGCAGCTTCATCTCGTCGATGACATCCAGGGCCCGACGCATATCTCCGATCTGGTGCGGGTAGTCCGACCCCAGAAGCAACCTGTCCGTACCCATGCTGGTTCGTGCGAACTCCAGCGCATCGGGATCAAAGGCCACCGTGTCGTAGTACAGGCGCCCCAGATACTCTGAGGGGGGACGCGGGATCAGATCGGATATCTCCGGGTAAACCGCGTAGCCCCGGTCCAGCCTCTCCGCCACGTAGGGGAGGGTCCCGCCCAGGTGGGCAGCTATCAGAACGAGATCCGGGTGTCGCTCGAAGGTGCCCGACAATACCAGGCGCGACACTGTGGTGGTGGTGTCAAAGAGGAATCCCAGCAGGGGCACCAGCCGGTAGTCATCGAGCATGCTGTAGTCATCGGGGGAGGTCGGGTGTACCAGAAGGGGAGCCCGCAGTTCCTCTGCCGCCGCGAAGATCGGGGCGAATGCGGGGTCATCCAGCGGACGCCCGTTGATGTTGGTGAACAGCAGCGCGCCGTGCAGGCCGAGCTCAGTCACTGCATGGCGCAGCTCATCGACTGCGGCGGAGGGCTCCTGCAGGGGAAGGGCGGCAAAGGCGTAGAAACTCTCTCCGTTCTCCCGGCAGATGGCCGAGAAATCCTCGTTGACGGCGCGGGCCAGTTCCGCCCCGGCCTGTGCCTCCTCAATGTGCACCCCCGGCGTGGTGAGGGTCAATGCCTGCGACTGCATTGCGGCCCGTTGCATATCCTCCAGGCGCGCGGACAGATCGCGGTGGCCCGGAACCAGGATGTTGTAGTCGCCGGCGTAGTGCAGCACCGGGTCCGATCCGGCGGAATGATCGAGCTTTGCCCGGTATTTCCCGCTCTCCAGCAGCTGCAGGTAGGATTGCGGATAGAAGTGGTTGTGCACGTCTATGCTCATCGTTGTACCTCCTCACTGCGGGAAAGTATTCGCAATCTCCCGATCAAATCCTTCCAGTGGATGTCGGCCTGCCAATGCCCGGTGCGGCCCCGGTGGGTGTGGGGTCACTGGGCTGGTAGCACGAATATGTGATAAGATAACACTAATTCATTCTGAGGGAGGTAGGCATCTTGACCATTGAAGTTGCCCCGGTCGGACATGTGCAAAATGGTATGTTGGAACGTCCCGCGGAGGGATGGGAAGATATCGTCTCGGAAATTGTGGTCTCTGAGGAATATGCGCCCGCGTTGTGTGGGCTGGATGACTTTTCGCACATCATGGTGCTGTGTTGGTTCGATCGCTCGGAAGGGGAGAGGCGCCGGACCCTACAGGTGCATCCCATGGGGAAGAATCATCTACCCCGGGTGGGGGTTTTTGCCACCCGCAGCCCGCGTCGTCCCAATCCCATAGCCGTAAGCGTGTGCCGATTATTGGAGCTGGAGGGGACACTCCTGAAGGTGCAGGGGTTGGACGCTCTGGACGGCACGCCTGTGCTGGACATAAAGAGCTTTTCCGCCCGCAATCTACCGGTCGACACCCGGCATCCTGCCTGGCTGGATGAGGTGGTTGCTCCCGACAGTGCGCCGGATGAAGAGGAGCGCTGACCTCTGGAAGGCCTCTCGACTTCACAATCGCCTCGACGGCGCTAACTCCGCCGGAGCTTCGCATATGCTGCAGGTCTCCTGGCCCGAGTCATTCTCTGCACTCCGGGACAGGAGGGTGGCCAGTTTCTCACCCGACTGATTCAATCCTCGTCCACCAGCTCGCGGAGGCGTGTGGCTCGCTGGCGGATCTCTTGCAGGACTGCCTCGAGCCCTTCAGCGCTCTCCTCTGTGGTCGAGTGGTCGGCCTTGCGTGCCAGCTCCTCTATCTCTCTGCAGGTGTTCAGGATAGGATTCGTGTCGTGATGCATTTCGCATTCCACCTTTCGGAGCGGGGCACTGCCGCGACAGATGGACTGCTCCAGTAGCGTTGGGTTCACCCCGGCCTCAGATAGATGATTCCCTGTGCCCATCCCGCCGGAGGATCATGTATTTCCTCATTTTCCTCCCGCAGCGGGACGAGACTATAATTTCAAACGTTACATGATTGGTCATTATTCGTCAAAAGCACTGAAAGGTGCTGGGGAACTCTGACGACTTCTGAAAGTGCGACGTTGCATAGAGCTGGCGGTACGTACTGGCATGCGGAACCTTGTACGTGCATGGAAACAGTAAGCATTACACTGTCTCGCATCTGTTGTGGGGAGATGGGGCAGGGTGCAGCAAATCTTTCAGGTGCGCCAATGGGAAACAATGCTCATCTGGGTCGGATAAAGAAATTAGCGGGTAAAGCTTGACGCACCCCCCAGGTCAACGATAGACTCTACTCAACCATTGACGCTGAGGAGTTGCTGTTGCGTGCAGCATTGCTCGAGGAGGAACGAGATGAACGACTTACGCAGACTGGGCATTCTGAGTGTCGGTATCATGCTTCTGCTGACGCTGGCTGCCTGTGGGGCCGAAGATGGGGAGGAT
>PUMM01000015.1 GCA_003551365.1 Clostridia bacterium | reverse complement strand
CCTACCGTGTCTATATCGCCGGCCTGCAGCGCCCGCCACAGGGCATCAACTGTGTCCCGACCGCGCAGCGGCGGCACCATCTTGCCGAGCTGTTCGCTGTCGCCGGAGGGGGGTTCGGTCAGATAGGGGGACGTTGTCTCCGCCCGGACATGTGCCCCGTCGGCGCGTGCCCGGCGCACCGCATCCAATCCGGCGCGCGAGGAAATGTGTACGAAATACAAGCGGATCCCCTGCGCCCTCGCCAGAGAGGCAGCGCGCTGTACTGCTTCTGCCTCGGCCTCCTCCGGATGGGCCTGCGCCCACTGCATGAGATCGGGTTCCTCCACCCGCGCCTGCAGCTGATCTCGCGCCCTCTGCACCAACGCCGCATTTTCGGCGTGCACGCACACCTGAACGCGATGGCGATGGGGAGCAAGCTGCGCGAAAAGATCTGCCATGAATGCATCATCCACCGGCTCTATGAGGCCGGGCAATCCGCACATGTACACCTTGAATGAGCGGACACCCATCTCAAGGTAGGCATCGATCTCTGAGAGCTGTTCGCGCTCACCTATCACCAGGTGAGGGATGATGTCCACCGGCGCCTCCCGCGCGGCCAGGGTTGCGGCATCGCGGAGGCGCTGTCGGTGCGAACCCGCGCCATCCATAAAACACCCCACTGACGTAACTCCGCCCAGCAGAGCAGATGTCCCCTCCGAGCGGAGCTCCTCCTCCAGCGGTGCGAACAGCCCGAGATGGACGTGCGGATCGAATACTCCCGGCAGCACCAGCAATCCGGTGGCATCAACCTGCAGACCGTCCGTCCTCAGATCACTGCCGACCGCCACCACCTCACCCCGGCTCACAGCCACATCGGCGGGGACTATCTCGCTGCCGTCTACGGCCACCCGCCCCCCGGAAACCACCGCGTCACTGCGCGGCTGCACCCGGGCAGGGACACGGGGTGGTCGCTCTCCTTCCGGGACATCGGTGGGCAGTGGAGAGGGCGCGGTCCCCACAGAATCGTCGGAGGATTCCCGCAATTCCACCCCCTGCTGCCGCGCGGCATCACGGGCTTCGTCCGTGATGATGCTGTACTCATTCACCCAAACTGCATCTCCGCCGCTGCGGGCAACGTCGCGCACATCATCGGCAGTTATGACTGTCCGTCGGGTGTTATCATCTGTCCGTTCATTCATGGGCATCCGCCTCACTTTTGCGCATTCTCTTCGATTACGCGCATGGCCGCCTCGCGCCCGGCTCCAACCTCAGAGTGTTCACCGGCCATCACCAGTCGACCGTACCGCCCCACCGGATCGAAGTTGACCAGCGTCACGCGAGAATCGCGCTCCGCCGCATTGGCGGCCAGAGCCACATAGCCAGCCGGCTCCACTTCCATGACCAGCAGAGTCTCCCCCGCCAGCAGAAGTGATCCGTGCCGGTTGCGGTTTATGAGCTGCGCCTGGTGCGGGGTCACCTGGTTGACGGTGTAATCGGTGACCACCCGCGGCCGCAGTCGGTCGCTCTCCTGCAGTCCGGCCCGTTCCAGCATGGCCTGCCCCGCCGCACGCACCGCATCCACCTGTTCGCTGTGTACTTCTACCTGACCAAACTCGCGCTCCAGCACCTGAAAGCCCGGACGAACATCGGCTGCCCACAGCCCACCATCCAACAGAGACACTACGGAGCTGCCCGGAGCAACCTCCAGATACAGCTGGGTCATCCCGGGCACCGGTATGTCACCCTGCGCCACCGTGCCCGTCAGCGCAGCATATTGCGGCTGAATATTATCTATCAGCACATAGACGCGGAGTTCGAGATTTTCCATGCTCATGGATCACCTACCATTCTGGTTCAATGCGCCGCCCATCCCGCACCAGGTAGTCGACCAGTGCAACCGCAGCGGCATCGACCCCCCGGACGTCACCAGCAGCGGCGCGAGCGGCCGAACCGGTGCATACCAGGATGAGACTTTCCTCCGTCGCGCCGATGAGATCGACCGCCACTACCGCATCACTGTCGCCCGGCGCTGATTCATCAATGGCATCAATATCCCGCACGGGATAGCAAATCAGCAAAGTGCGACCCGACAGCCCCTCATCTTTCGCCGATGCAACCACCCTGCCGGTTACTCGAGCCAGAAACACGCGCTTTCACCTCTCCTCATCATCGCCTGAGCACTCTGGTCAACTCGTCCAGGGCCAGGTCAATATCCTCATCAGTGTTGAAGTAGTGGGGCGCAATGCGAATCACATTGCCGCGCGCAGATGTAACCACGCCACGGCGCTTCAATTCCATCTCCACCTCGTGCGAATCGCCGGGCACCTCGATGGCCGTCGTGGCTCCCTTTTTGGCCACATCCAGCGGGCTGGCCACGCTCAGGCCGCGGTCCAGCGCAGACTGCATACAGTATCCGGAAAGGTAGTCGATGTGCTTCTCGATTCTGTTCAGACCCACATCCCGCAGCAGCTGCATTCCCGCCTGGGCGGCAAAGGCCGCCGTGACCGGAGGAGTTCCGCCCTCCAGCCGTCTGGCAGTGTGTGCGTAATCGAGATCCTTCACCTGAAAGGCAAAGGGATTGTGCTGAGCGAACCAACCGGTCTCTGCCGGATGCAGATCGGAGACCAGATCGGAGCGGACGTAGATGAAGGCAATGCCGGGAACTCCCAGCAGGTACTTGAGATTACCCGTGGTCAGAAGATCTATATCCAACTCCTTCACATCGATCTCGCACGTTCCCGCACTCTGGTACGCGTCCACCAGAACCAGACCGCCCTGCCGATGGATGACATCGGCAACCGCGTTGAGGTCCTGCTGGTATCCGGTCTGATAATAGACATGGGTGATGGAGGCAAGTGCCGTGCGCTCGTCCATCATGCGCTCATACTCCTGCAGGGGAATCTCCCCGTCGGTCAGAGGCACAAAGTCAACCTCGGCACCATACTTCTCGTGTGCCAGCCACACGTGTCCCACGGTGGGAAACTCGGCCTCGGTGAGCAGGATTCTGTTTTTGTCGCCCTCATAGTCCAGTGCACTGGCCACCGAGGATATCGCCTCGGACACCGAGGACACCACGGCAACCTCCTCCGGCTCGGCATTGATGAGGCCGGCGAATTCGTTCTTTGCTTTCCCAACTTCTTCTACCCAGTAATCCCAGTCCATACCGGAATCGAGCCAGTTGGTCATGTATTGCTCGACGGCCCTGCGCACAGTCCTGGACTGTGCGCCCTGCGAGCAGTTGGCCAGATGGCAGCTGGCAGACAGGCTGGGAAACTCCGCGCGCAGCAGGCGCATCTCCCCAGGGGAAAACGGCGAACTGGGCACTACGTTGGCAACATCACCCGCTCGAGAAGGGGGCGCGGCATCCGTCTCGATTCCCGCGTCCGGGTCATTGAGATCAAGCACCTGGCGGGGCTGCCTCTTATCCTGCACCGGGCGCTCCTCGCCGGCGGGCCGAGCGGCCGTCTCCCCGGTAGCTGCGGCATCGGCAGGAACTATGCGCACCCCCAACTGCTCCGCCGTCTCCCGGGCAACGTCGGTGATGATCGCCCCGGGCGAGACGCGAATCTCGCCCGAGCTCTCACCCATGCTGCGAATATCTTCCGATGTCAGTACGTCAGCCATGGAGTCTCCTCCCTCAGCAATGCTGACTGTCCTTACTCGTCGTCAGCCTCCCAGCCTTCTGCGCACAGAAGGTCCTCCAGATCACTGTGCGGGCGGGGAATGACGTGAACCGAGACCACCTCGCCGACGCGCTTGCCGGCGGCCGCTCCGGCATCCACTGCAGCCTTCACTGCTCCGACATCACCGCGTACTGCCACAGACACCAGGCCGGCTCCCGCCTTGCTGACACCCATAAGAGTGACATTTGCCGCCTTGACCATCGAATCTGCCGCCTCATAAGCCGCCACCATTCCCTTGGTCTCAATGAATCCTATGGAACTCACATCAGATACCCCTTTCTGAGTACTTCATCAGGTCTTCCGCGTGCGGCCACAAAGCCGCGTGTGCGTTCTCTCTCCGCAGCCCGGCTCGACCCTCATCTCCCGTCTGTTGCGGCCAGACACCCCGGATGCACCGTGGGCCTCGCCTCAGCCTATCTTTGCGTGCTCCACCTTTTCTTTTCATGTCGCCGAGCCTGTAATGTTGAACCCGTCGATGACCATCGCCGGCACTACTGCCGTTACACCGCGCGGCCGGGTGATCCTTCGTCCCCGCGACAGGGAGCGCAGCCGCTGCATGGATCCCAGAATCCGTTCGTCAAACCGCACGTCCTGCACCGGCCGGGATACTTCGCCTTTGTCGATGACAAACACACCGTCCCGCGTCATCCCCGTCCACCGGGTCTGAGCAGCGTTGACCGGGGCGATGTAATGAAAGCGGGTTATGTACAGGCCGAAATCCACCGTCGCCAGCATATCCTCCCGGGCGGCGTCACCGCCCTGCACGAATAGGTGGGCAGCGGAGGGCGAGCCGGGACCCCGCGGTCCGGCATGTCCGGTTGATCTGCATCCTTCTCTGCTAGCCGTGGTCAGATCATGTACGGCCCCGACCGGCCTGCCTCCATCAATCAGGGAGACGCGACTCCGGGGCACTCCCTCCAGATCAAAGGTGTCCGGCAGACCCCGCTGGTCGAGAGCATCGTCACTTATGTTTAGGCGTTCATCTACCAACCGCTCACCAAAGTGGTCGGTCATGAAACTGCTGCCCTGAGCCACCTGGTCCGCACCGAATCCCATGGACGAAAGCATGGCCAGCATGTCCCCGACGGCATATTCATCGAGGAAAACTGTGTACTGACCGGGCGGGAGTTCCTCCCCCTCCCGGTTCATCTCGCATTTTTCGGCCGCCTCTGTGGCCATCGCAGCGAAGTCGACGTCGGCGGCATCCCGGGCTGCCCGTGCCGCGTAGCCGGACCCCTCCCCGGACGAAATCACACAGAGTGCATCGACCTCAGTGCTGATCTCGTGCGCCTGCAGTCCCCGATCGTTGATCATCACTCGCTCGAGTACCGCGGAGGAAATGGCCCCGGCGGCGGACAAACCGCGGGACGCAGCCCGCTCAACGACCTCTGCTGCGGCCTGAGCCCGCCGATCTGCGTCAAAGTAAAGTGTGGAATCAAAGGCTGTCTGCACATCCGGGTACTCAGCCCGGCCGGCCATGGGTGCTGCTGTCCCCGCAGGAGCACGCATCGCCATGCGGCGCGCATAATCGGCGGCTCGCCTCACACTGTCATCGTCCAGCTGATTGCAGCTGGCATAGCCCGATGCATCATCGACAATGGTACGCATATTTGCACTGCAATCCCGGTATGTCACGTTCTGATGAATCTCGGAGTTCGCCAGACGGGTGAGTGCCCGGTTGCTGATGGTGAGGCTGACCTGGTTCTCATCACCCTCCATCGTCCCGAGAACTCTCTCTGCCAGGCGCAGAGCCCGTTCGCGCCCGAGCATCATGCACCACCCACTTGCACACTGCGAAATCGGGCGGGTGCTGTTCCATGCCCAACCTGCCCGCTCTGCGGGGGATGCCCCTTGCCGCAGGTGGGAAATCCCCACAGGCTCCACTCTTCCTCTCCGCCCACTGCATCACACGATCGCCAGAAGGCGGGGGTAACTCCTCGATACGTCGGGTTGCGGTACATCTTCTTGCGCCTCCCGCCGGATATTTCCCAGGCTGCTTCACTGCCGAACTGAAACTTCAGCCGGCGATCATCGATGCTCCAGCTCCGGATCCCGTCCATGTACAGTCCGCCGGAGGTATCGGCAAGGATATCCGAAAGCGACCCCGCATTGCCCGGCTCAAGGTTCACATTGGTCATGCGGATGAGCGGCAGATTGGACCAGCTATCCGCCCGCATGGTGCCGCCAGCGGGCGCTCGCACGATCGGGGCGGTTTCCCGTGAGGTCAGATAGCCCGCAAAGATCCCGTTTCGCACCAGCGGCGTTGTCCCGGCCGGAACCCCCTCGTCATCGTATCCGAAGGTGCCGAGCCCACCCGGGAGGGTGGCGTCGGCAGTGAGATTGACCTCCTCCGAGCCGTACTGGAAGTCGTTCAACAGCTCGGGGGTGAGGAAGCTGGTGCCGGCCAGACTCTCCTCTGTGCCGAGGACGCGATCCAGTTCGACCGGGTGCCCACAGCATTCATGTATCATCAGGGCCAGCTGGGAGGGTTCCACCACAACGTTGAAGGTACCAGATGGACACGGCTCCGAACGCAGCAGCTGTGCCGCCTCCGCGGCCGTGCATTGTCCCGCTGCCGGCAGGTTGAGTTCCCTGATCGTCTCGAATCCCCCGGTGCGGAACTGTCCGCCGTTCTGCCAGCAGTGCGGGTACGATCGGATCTGCGAGTCTCCTCCACCCGCCGCCACTGCGGCGATTCCGCCCCCAGCGTAGCGAATGCGCTGGTCGATCCGTGACCCCTCCGTACTGGCAAAGAGCTTGTCCCTGCACACAAATTCCATCCGCGCCATCCGGGCGGCGACGTCATCCCGCTGCATGGCCTCATCGCAGCGGAGCAGGATGCTCACCTTCTCCTCCAGGGGGACGGCGGACGGATCCTCCTCGATGGGAGTCTCGTAGCTGGCCTGCACCACGTCTGTCGGTGCCAGATGAACGACCCTGCCCCCGAGGGAAGCACTGGCCCGAGCTACGGCCACTGCCTCCTCGGCTGCCGCGGCAGCCGCCTCAGTCGACTGCTCCGGGGTGGCAGAGAACCCCCATGACCCATCCAGCAGCACGCGAACATTCATACCGGAACTGAACTGCAGGCCATCCCCGCGCAGGGATCCATTCTGCAGCAGGAATACCTCCCTGCTAATATCCTCCACCCGAACATCCGCATAGCTCACACCGAAGTGGTCCGCCCGGTTCAGAGCTGCCTCCACAACATCGCGCACAGAGCTCCGCCTCCTATCCACTGGCCTTACTTCCGTATCTTCCTGAGTTCTTTTCCTCCGGGCTCATACCTTGCTCATTTATTGTGTGGGTGTGCCAATATCTTGTCCTGGTTCTCGCCGAGGTCGAGACAGTGGTAAGTCAATGTGCACAAAGGAGCGGCCAGGGAGTCACACGGCGGACGCGATCATCTGTCAGACGTCCCGGGAGAATCTATCCCGCAGGGCGCATCGCTCATCCCGGGATAGCTGTGCCAGCATATCCAGAATCTCGACAGACACAAACCCCCAGGTGAATATCAGTTGCGTGAAGGCGTCCGGGTCGAAACCCATCCTCTCCTCGATCTTCCGCAGCTTTCTGAACCCCGTGAAATATGAGGTCATGTAGCCCCGCCACATGTGCTGCAGACGCACCTGTGCTCTCGCAACATCTGGCGGAAAGCCCATGTGCTCTCTGTAAAGCTGCAGTGCGGCCCCATCGCCCCGGCGGTAGTGGTGCAGTTTTAGTTCACAGAGAATGCGTACTGCCGTGTGAAGCCGGCGGTACAGAACGAACAGGCGGAAGACCGGATCGGCAAATATCTCCCAGTATACTTCCTCGGACCGATGGGCAGCACCTTCCAGCGCGTGCGAGGCCCTACTGTACAGGCACGATGTGCGCGCAGTTCGGGGTACGTTGCCATCTGCCGCACAGACGTGATGGGTGTGATGCCCGGGGTAGGCTTCGTGCAGTGCCATATTCATCAACCACCCGCTGTTCAGGGATTCAAGATTCTCGGTGTTGATGTAGCAGTAGCCGGTCAGGTGTCCGGCGAGGGTGTCGGGGCCACTGTATCCTCCCCACGGAAAGAGGTGCTGCAGGTGGGCGGGCACGGGGGTCACAATGCATCGCTCTTCCGCCGGCAGCTCCAGCGCCTCAGCACATCTGCCCTGCGCCGTCCGCACGAACCCCTTCATATCCTCCAGCATTGAGTACCCATCCGCATACTTCCTGAGATCCCCGGCGAGAATCTCGTCGGGTGAGCTGCCCGGGCGAATCTCTTGCGCGACCACTTCCATCTGCTCGAGCAACCCCTGCACATCATCCGGGGTTCTTTCAGCCAGATCCCGGGCAGAGGCGCCGAATACTTTTGCCAGCAGCTCATCATACGGAACTGGATCGATGGGCGCATCTCCACCTGCCGGAAACCGGCGGCATTCTGCGGCCTGCCGGCAGGCAGCACGTGAATCGTCCAGCAGCGACATTATCTCCTCCATCTTACCTGTGCCCCGCCAGCGATCCAGGTGGGTCAACCGGTCGCCGATGCGCCGCAGCAAGTCACTGGCGTTGCCCGCCGCCTCGACCGTCATCGCCTGCCGATCCGGTTGCACCTCGCCCGTCCTGCGCACCACAGCGCGCACCAGGGCGGGCAGTCGGCGAAGTCGTCCGATCAGAATCTCGACCCGACGATGGCGGGGACGCTCATCCCGCTCAATGAAGGCGGGGAAACCCTGTACCGCCTGGGTGAGATACCGGAAGGGATGTGCCCTGTCGTCCCTCATCCGGGCCAGAAGCGTCTCCATCACCTCTCGCAGGTGACACAGAGTCACCTCTTGCGGCCCGTCTACTGCTTCGATGCCGGCGAGATCCCGCAGCTTCCCCTGCACTCTGTCCTCCAGCGAACCGATCGCTTCCCGCTCGGGAACAAACGGACGGTCGGCAAAACGACCCTCTCCATTGTATTCTTCGACCAGGTGGGAGACCCAGTCGTCCACAGCTCGGAAATCCATGCATCATCTACCTTCCCAGAAGCCGCATAAGCAGCGCGGGCGAGACCCGTCCATATGTACGGATCCCGCCCACGCAGGTTACAGGCTATTGTCAGACGGTTAGCCTATTCGGACAACCACGCATCCTCATAGCGAATGTCGCTTCGGATAGCGGGCATCTCCAGGTCCTGCACGTACGGCTGAGTGACGTGAATTCTGTGCGGGAACCACAGCGGGATGACCACGAGATTTTCATTGATAATGTGCTGCATTTCCACCGTGGTGGATTCCCGGGTATCCTCGGTGAGGGCACCCTCGAACTCCATTATGAGATCGTTGATCTCATCCTGCAGATCCTGGATCTCCGGTTTGGAGTCTCTCATGTGCGAGATGTTGCCCCAGGCATCCGTCTGCAGGTTGGGGTGTCCCATCTGATCCCAGGCATTTCCGTGCAGAACCCAGTAGCATATGTCGTAGGTTCCGTCCCGCACGGCGTTGTGAAATGCCGTGGTGTCAGTGGTGTTAACGTCGGCGTCTATGCCGATCTCTCGCAGCTGGTCTTCCATGATCTGCGACATCATGTCCCAGGTATCGTGGTCGCGGCTGGCTATTTCCAGCTCCAGACGCTCGCCGTCGCGATAGCGGTAATCGCCCTCCAGCATCCAACCGGACTCCTCCAGCAGCTCCTCGGCCCGGGCGGGATCGTATTCATATCCCTCGACCGTATCATCGTAGTAGGGGCTGTTCGGGTGCTGGTAGTTGATGGCCTTGGTCGCGTACCCATGGAACAGGCGCTCGATTATGGCATCGCGGTTGAGTGCATGCGCGATGGCCTGGCGCACGTTCATATCCTGCAGTATCTCATTTTTGAAATTGACGCTGACCATGGCCCGGATCGGAGCCTCATTAGCCTGGACATTCAACCCCATGTCCTCGTACTCCGCGACATCGCGCGGTTCAACATCCGGCAGTACATCAATTGTTCCCGCTTCCATCTCCACACGCCGAGTGGAGGCGTCTGGTATGATGCGGAATATTAGCTCATCCAGATGCGGGGGGCCCGCCCAGTAGTCCTCATTGCGCTCCAGAACAATCTGATCATCCGAGGTGTAGGAGACGAATTTGAAGGGGCCGGCACCTACGGGATCACGAACGCCCTCGTCTCCGTGTTCTTCCTGCTGTTCCAGAGAGATGGGCCAGGGGCTGTACTGCCGCTCCCGCCAGAATTCTGCAGGCGAAATTGGTTCGGTAGTATGGATGACCAGCGTGTGATCGTCCGGAGTCTCCACCCGATCCAGGTTGGTCCAAAACTGCGCCTGCGGGTACTCGTCCTTCTCCGCCGTCCAGCGGATCACCTCCGCGATGGTTTCGGAGGTCATCTCGGTGCCGTCGTGATACCTGACGCCCTCGCGCAGCTCGAAGGTAAACTTGTCAGCGTCCTCATTGGCATACCAGTCGGTGGCTGCCAGGGGGCGCAACTCGTCATCGTCGTCCACGGTATAGAAACGATCCACCACGTTGCTCAATGGCAGCATGGAAGTCGAATCCCACTGCAGACGCGGGTCGATGTTGACCGGGTTGGAGGGAAGGGCCACAGTGAGAGTGCCACCATCCTTGTCCTCTTCATCCTCTTCATCGTCCGGATCTTCTGTCTCTTCCGGCTCCTCAGGTTCCGGCGCCTCTGGATCCTCCGGATCCTCCGCCTCCGGCGCACAGGCAGCAAAAATGAAAAGGCTGCACACGAGCGCCATGATCAGCATCAGCGATCTTGTCTTCATCATTCTGCTATACACCCCTTTGCAATGAGTAGGCCCTCGTTCATGTAAGGACCTCTATTTCAAACCTTCAATTTCGGATCCAGGGCGTCGCGCAGGGCGTCACCCACAAAATTGAAGGAAAGAGTCGTCAAAAATATGGCAAATCCCGGGAACAGCGCCATGTGCGGGGCGGACCGAAGGTAGGGACGGGCCGAGCTGACCATGGCTCCCCACTCGGCATCTCCCGCCTGCAGACCTATTCCCAGAAAGCTCAGTGCCGCGGCCTGCAATATGGCCGTGGGTATGGAAAGCGTGGCGTAGACTATGAGCGGCGACAAAGTGTTCATGAGTATGTGCCGCACCATTATTCGCAAATTGCCCACACCCAGTGCCCGTGCGGCCTCCACGTACTCCTGCTCGCGCAGTGTCAATACCGTACCGTGAGTCAGACGGGCAAAGCGGGGAGTCATGGAGATCCCGATGGCAATGACGAGATTCACCATACCTGAACCCAACATGGCGACCACAAGGATGGCCAGCAGCACACCGGGAAAGGCCATCAACAGGTCCACCACACGCATGATCAGATTCTCCACCATACCTCCATAGAAACCGGCGACAAGTCCCAGCGATACTCCCAGGACAGCTCCAAAACTGAGAGCAGAGAGACCAACGGCCAGCGACAGGCGTCCCCCGTGGACGACCCGGCTGAAAACATCTCGCCCCAGTTCATCCGTGCCCAGAATGTGGTCTGGCCCCGGGCCCTCAAGGCTGCGCATGATATCCTGACTGCCCGGATTGTGGGTGGAAACCCACGGGGCAAATATTGCAGCACAGGTGATCAGCGCGATGAATGAAAGCCCCACAACCGCACCACGGTTAGCGACAAAGCGACGCCAGGTATCCAGTATCAACTGCATTCTCGGCGACAAAGTCATCCGCCCCTCACGAGTATCTCACCCTGGGATCTACGACTGCATAGGAAAGGTCCGTTATGAACACGACAGTGACGAATATGGCCGCCAATACGAGGACACAACCCTGAACCACCGGATAGTTGCGCCCGATCACTGCACTGACCAGATAGCGTCCAACACCGGGCCAGGAGAATACCGTTTCCACCACCACTGCACCACCCATCATGTAGCCAATCTGCAGGCCCAAAATGGTCACGACGGGTATCAGCGAATTACGGAAAGCATGCTTGTAAACTACCACCCTCTCCTTGAGCCCCTTGGCCCGCGCTGTGCGGACGTAGTCCTCCTTCAGAACGTCCAGCATGGAGGAGCGGGTCAGCCGGGCCATTGTGGCTGCAACCACGGTAGCCAGGGTCAGAGAGGGGAGTATCATGTACCGGAGACTCTCCCACGTGAAAAAGGGCGCATTAGAAAAGCCCGAGGGGGGGAGTATGGGCCAGTACAGCCCGAACACGAGGATCAAAATGGTCGCCAGGAAAAACCCGGGGAACGAGACCCCCGACAGCGCGAAGAACATGACCAGGTTATCAACCCAGGTACTGCGGCGCAGAGCTGACATCACGCCCGCCGGTATTCCCACTACCAGGCCGATGACCATGGCCATGAGTCCCAGCTGCAGAGTGGCCGGCATCCGCCTGCCCAGCTCCTCACTAATGGGAGTCCGGTCCGTGATTGAGCGCCCCAAATCGAACCTGGCGAGTTGGGCAATATAATCCAGAAACTGGACATGCAGCGGCTGATCGAGGCCATACTCTGCCCGAATCTGCTCCGCTGCCTCCCTGCCCATATCCCCCGCCATGTCCATGGGAATAAGCATATCCACTGGATCTCCCGGCGCCAGATGCAGCGAGAGAAACACCAGAACAATCACACCCAGCAACACAAAGACCATGGAAATTACCCTGCGAATTATGTATCGCTTCACTTCCTATCACCTCTAAATGCAAGTAAACTCCTGTGTCAACATAGCGCTTGGCTCTCAGGCAACTGATCCGATGGTCCGAACTCATCACTCGAGTTTCCCCACTGGTGTCCATCTTCCTTGCCGAAATCTTGTCCCCATCTGCAGCTCTGTTGCAGCGTCCCCCAGGTTGCTGACCTCCCCGCGCGTGACCGCGCCCGGTGATCACTCGTCGAGGCGGGCACGACGGTAATCAAACCATCCCCCGCATTTTACAGAAAGAAAGGTCGACAGGGCATCTGTCACTCCGCGCCACCGCCGCAGTACATCCCATCTGCTCAACTCACTCCGGTCGGCCCGGAAGGATATCGCCTGCCCGCACTCCGGACAACGTTTGCCCGGGCCAATCCTCATTGCGAACCTACTCTCCTCCAGAACGAAAAGAACCTTCCGCCGCCTGGGGCGAAAGGTCGCTTTCGCGGTGCCACCCAACTGGTTGTGTCTCCCGGCACGCCGGGAGAAAACCACTCATGGGATACGGGTCACGGTGACCGATACCCCTTCCCTGTCACGGGGGAATACCGTCGCAGCCTACCGGGACGGAACGTCCTTTCGGTGCGCAGCTCGCGGGTCCATTCGGCAGTGCGGCCGCACCGGCATCTCACCTGGCACCGGCTCTCTGGAGCGGTAAGGGCAGCCACCTACTACTCCCACTCTCAGCCTTTTACCGATTAAACAGTTTCCGGTACAATACCATCACAGATGCTGGGTGTCAACAACAGCAACTATCGACAGCCCGGCAGTGGCAGCCGCGATCAGAAATGCGCTCTATCCTCACTCAGATTCGATGCAGATTCTCTGGGGGCGTATCCCCCAGGGGGAAAGGAAGGTTGATTGCATGCTCCGCGAGTACAGAACCATCCTGGACATCTCCCGCACTCTCTCTGCATCCCAGCCCGGCTGGCCGGGTGACACTGCCTTCGCGCTGCAGTGGAAGGGACGCATCGACGATGGAGATAGCGTGAATCTATCATCTCTGACATTGAGCCCACACTGTGCAACCCACGTCGACGCCCCCCTGCACTTCGCCCGCAATGGTGCCACCGCCCATGACCTACCGCCCGAGCGCTTCATCGGACCATGTCTGGT
>PUMM01000079.1 GCA_003551365.1 Clostridia bacterium | reverse complement strand
GTGCGGGAGTCATTTGTCTGTGCGATTATGCCCCTGGATGTCTCCTCTGCAGTGGAAGGAGCGGCGCAGCAGCTGGGCGGGGTTCCAGTCGCCGTGCGCTCGTCCGCCCGGGGCGAGGATGCGCCGGATGCTTCCTTCGCGGGGCAGCACGATTCCGTTCTGAACGTGCGGGGGAGGGAAGAGCTGCTGCGGGCAGTGCGGATCTGCTGGGGATCGGTGTGGAGCTTTCGCGCCCTCACCTATCGTCACCGATCGGATCTGATAACCGATGACCCGGCGCCGGCCGTAGTGGTGCAGGAGATGGTGGATGCGGAACGTGCAGGAGTCATGTTCACTGCCGACCCGCTGACCGGCAGGCGCGAACGGGTGGTGGTGAATGCTGCGTGGGGGCTGGGCGAGTCGGTGGTGGCCGGCAGCGTGACGCCGGATCAGTGGACGGTAGAGAGGGACTCGGGCCGGATCGTGCAGAGCTGCATTGGCGATAAGGACACCACAGTGGCCGCGGCGGAAGAGGGTACACGCCGCAGTCAGACGCCGGATGATCTGCGGGGCAGGCCCTCTCTCTCCCCGCAGGAAGTCGTCCGGTTGGCGCGGGCGGGTGCGGAGATAGAGGAGCACATGAAGTGGCCGCAGGATGTGGAATGGGCTATAGACCGGGAGGGCCAGCTGCATTTTCTGCAGTCCCGACCGGTGGTCGGCCTGTATCCCCTGCCGGACTCCCCAGACGACGGCCGTCCGCTGCAGCTGCACTACTGTCTTTCCTACGGCGCGCAGGGTGTGGCTGAGCCCTGCACACCCATGGGTATCGATCTGTTCTGCGGGCTGTACGAACAGGTGCGTCCGATATACTCGTCGGTGATGCGCATGGAGGCTCCCCCGCTGCAGGAGGTCGGGGGGCGCCTGTTCTGGGATATGACGCCCATGCTGCAGAATGACCGCCTGCGCGAGGACATGCTGGGATTTTTGGAGATAGTGGACCCGGAGGGTCCGGCCATACTGCGACAGCAGTGGGAGAGGCGCAGCGGTGAAGACGGCGTGTCCCCGCGCGCTGCCCTGCGCCTCCCACCGTTTTCCGCCGTCACAATGCTGTGCGGTCTTTTGGCGCGGCTGATGGTGTGGATGGTCTACGTGCTGATATCGCCCTCCCGCGCAGTCGGGTCACTTCTGGCCCGCGTTGATCGGGCCATCGAGCGGCTGGGGCGGCAGGCGGGTGATGACCGCGACATCGAGGGGCACCTCAGCTTTGTGACGGATGTATCGGTGCGGACGCTGCAGGTGATAATGCAGGAGGCTTCTGCCCTGTACGTCGGCATGGGCTCTCTGTACCTGTGTCGCCAGAAGCTCGGAAAATGGTTCGATGATGAGACACTGCTGGATCCCGTCCTGCGTTGGCTGCCCAACGACCCCACCACCGAGATGGGAGTCGGACTGCAGGAGGCGGCCGCGGAGTCGCTGACCGGGGAGGGGCAGGTCGATCCCGAAGCACCAGCCTTTCAGGAGTTTCTCCGCACCTACGGTCATCGGGCCATAACCGAGATGGACGTGGGAGTGCCGCGCTGGCGGGAAGATCCCGGGCCAGCCCTGAGTATGGCCGAATCCCTGTTGCTGGGAGGGGAGGATGTGCGGGGGCGGCGCGCCGCTGCAGTGCGGGAGGCGGAGGCCCGGATGGAAGAGATAGTAACCCGGACCCGGCGCGAGCGAGGTTTTCTCGCCGCCCGCTACATGTCCTTTCTGCTGCACCGCGTGCGTCAGCTGGCGGGGATGCGCGAGAGGCCCAAGTTCGACATGGTGCGGATTCTTGCCGTCTGCCGCGAGGTGCTGAAGCGGGTGGGTGAGCAGCTGTTCGAGCGCGGACAGCTGGATGCTCCGGATGATGTGTTCTTCCTGCGGGTGCAGGAGATCGGGCGAGGTGGGGACCTGCGCGAGAGGGCGTGGCGCAGGCGGAGCGAGTACCGGCGGGAGATGAAAAGAAGGCGGGTGCCGTTGGTGATCAGTGATCGGGGAGAGATGTTCTTTTCTGCTGAGCGAAAAGCGAGCGGTCTGACGGGTCTGGCCGTGTCTGCTGGCACGCATGAGGGGCCGGTGCGCGTGGTGCGCGACCCCCGCCGGGTCCAGCTGGAGAGGGGAGAGGTGCTGGTGGCGCCCGCCACCGATCCGGGCTGGACGCCACTCTTTCTAACCGCCGGTGCCCTGGTGATGGAGGTGGGGGGAATGATGTCACACGGATCGGGGGTGGCCAGGGAGTACGGTATACCGGCCGTGGCCGGAATCCCGGGGGTGTTAGAGAAGCTGTGGGACGGCCAGATGGTGCGGGTGGATGGAAACGCCGGGGAGGTGATCCCCCTGGATTGACTTCGCCCTTCGGGCGGGTTCTATGCACTCTGTATTGCCCGCCCCGATGAATAATTGCCATCTGCGCCTGTCGATTTCCGGGTGACCGGTCGCGGAGATCCGGTGCTCACCGTCTGCCGCTTCCCTGCAGAAAGGCAACGATTGCATTTGCATTCTCGAGGTTTTTTCCATAGTCGACTATCTGCCGGGTGGAGGGCTCACTCGTAAGCTCGACGCGGATCCCGTCGCCCTCCGCTTCGGTCAATCTGAACGAAATCAACTCCCCCCAGCTGTCCCAGGTGGTCCCCGTCCTGGCGGTAATGCTTCCCGCAGAGTAGTCGCTGGACTGCACCTCGGCCTTTTCGATCTCCTGCAGTGATGCAATGCACAGTTCAAAAGCTCTCTCGTATGACATCGGGAGCTCTATGTTCCGGTGTTGTTTCATATGATGGTTTATTTCGTCCGCATCGTCCGTGATGTTGCGCTCAACCCCTCTTATGTGCAGATAACCCAGTATGCCGGTCATAATCCCGCCAAACAGGATCCCCGCTATGAGTCCGGACACTATTCCGGGGCGTGCCCCCCAGTTCACAATGCCAAAGAGTCCCATCAATAATCCGAAAGGGACCCCAGTGTACAGGAACAATCGCACCAGCGTTTTCGCGTGAAGCATGTGCTGTTTCTCCCCTTCCGGCTTGCTCTGATCCTCTGGACGGATCCTCTCTCTGCCCATGGCCGTCCCCATTCGCAGCCACTATAGCACACACAAGATCGAAAACTCGAACGCAGTCTGTGACCATTTCACGTTCTTCGCGCCGGATGGTGGAGTTATCTCTGGCACCCGGCCCTCCCCGGTATACCCTGGAGGGAAAATACGGGCAGATCGCATGCTCATGTATCCCATCACTATGTGCGGTGAAGTCCCTGCACTCCCGCGGTCTTGCGCCCGCCAGATCCGGTCGCTGTCCGGCCACAGGATGCCCGATCGAGTTCGGCGCTACTGCCCCTGTCTGCAGAATCCCGCAAACCCCTCGCGGTGTCTCTGGGGGTGCATCCGCCGGGGGCAGGATATCGAGTCCGGGGCGAGAAATGCCAGTACATGGCACATGAGATGTGCCGGTGTCGGTGCGGTTCGATGTCCCAGCGTCTTCCCCACCCGGGGACGGGAAGCCGCAGCTGATCAGCAGTGCATCGGGTGGAAATGGGAGTGTGAGGCATGGCATTGATCTCATGTGAGGAATGCGGCCGTCAGATCAGCGACCGGGCAGTGAGCTGCCCGGGTTGCGGCTGCCCGGTAGACCGGGCCGGCGAGAGATGCCCGGAATGCGGCGCTGCCGTGAACGTGCGCTCTACCGGCTGTCTGCAGTGTGGGTATCCTCTTTCTGAAACCATTCAGGAGGAGGCAGAGCGGCAGGATGGGAGCAATGTCGGTATGAGGATCGGCAATCCCTATGTCGGCAAGCCGTGGATTGTGCTCGGCTTCCTCCTCATTCTGCTCGGAGCGGTACTGTTCATTGGATCTGCCATGGCCGGGGCGGAGAGAATGGGTTTTGCCGGTTTTGTCATCTTCCTGGGCGGGGTGGGCATGAGCGTGGTGGGCAAGATTCAGAACTGGTGGCACTGGGGCTAGGTGCAGTGGGTTGCACAATCGGCCAACTGCACCTGCACACGGCCAGTGACCGGTGCAGTGCTGCCCCGGGGTCGCCGGTGGTCGGACCGGCCACTCACCCTGCACGCGCGATGACGCCGGGAGCGCGTCTCGTGGGGATAATGCAGCATGGAGAGCATGCCCGGTCTCCGCTCTTTCCGGGATGAGGTGCCCCGGAAGGGGTGATTCCTCATCCCGGGTGTGCCATCATTGCTCTATCTTATGCCCGGTCCGGCTCCCAGGTGGTCGGCATTGTCAGCTACCTTGTTGGCAAATGCTTGCGCCCGGGTAAAGGCCGTGGCCGCTTTGCTGTAGTGCAGAAGGGCGTGCTTGTCGTCACCCTCCTCGGCCTTCAGCCGTGCGTCGGCCAGGGCGTTGATTCCCCTTTCGTATTCCTCGCGCGCCTGCAGCAAAAAGTCATCCAGGTAGGTGAATCCCCGGGCGGTGAAGTCGTACTGATACAGCTGCTGTGTGGCCTCTTCGATGTACTTTTCTGCGTGCACCTGCGCGTCGTCGGTCATTTCATCCGGGGAGTCCAGGATCTCCAGCCGGTAGAAGCTGTTGGTGGGTCGTATGGGAACCTGGCGCTCCAGCGCTATATCACTGATTCCGCCGGTCGAGATGTAGCTCACTGCGCTGTCTTCGGTGACCTCGGCCAGTTGAATGGACCGGTTCCGGGGCCGGGCCACGGGAGCCGTGGCGTACATATCCTGCACATCGTTCAGGCTGACCTCGCCGTGCAGCTCCGTCATTGCCTCGTCGAGCTGCTCGTAGCGGTCCTGACCAGTTCCCACGCCGGCCACGTGCATCTCGGGAATCTTGCGGTAGTTGGAACTGATGATGAAGTCATCCTCATCATAGTCGCCGCTCTCCCGCACCATGTGCAGGTCGGCGGTCGTCTCATGCACCTCGCCAAGGCCCCCCGGATCGGCGAAGAGGTAGTTCTCTCCGATGGTGAGGGGGTGTTCCTCCAGTATTTCGCCTGCCTCCTCTACATCATCGGCGAGACGCCCGATGCGGTAGATGGAGAGAGTGCTGGCCAATCCATAGTCTTCATCCTCTGGTCTCTCCGGGGTTGCGGTGAACTGGATTGCCTGGAACAGACCTTCCCTGTTCAGCGTGTAGTTCCACGCCCACACGCCGAACTCGCCGGTGGTGATCATAGGATTGCCTTCCTCGGGGAATACCGCCAGCGTAACCTGCGGACCAAAGACACCATCTGCCGAGCTGGCGCCGAGCAGCTCCCCGTCTTCCGTGGCACTGCCCCACGCGGCGAGGGCCGTGCACCCGCGCTCAGCTGCGGGCTCGTCATCCCGACCGTCCCCGCCCTGCGGGGGCAGCTGATCGCGGTCCACCGGAGGATATTCCGCGGCGGGCGAGTCGGCTGCCACAATGTCCCACTCATGACTGGATATGAGGGCATCATAATAGCTGACATCATACCCGGCGGCCTGTGCACCGTCGGCCATACCCCTGGTGTGTTCGGTTATCTCCGGCCCGGCTTCATCTATGTAGTACTGAAAGCCATCGAGAATCTCGAGTACCTCTTCTTCTGTGCGTCCCTGGGCAAACATCTGCGACCAGACGCGATCACTGAAAGCCTCGATGTAGTCGGCTGCAAAGTACCCGTACTGGTAACCAATGTCGTAGTCGCTTCCCTGCAGAAACATCACCGGTTGGATGCTGGGCGGAAGAGGCCGGTCCTCGGTTTCCTCCGTGAAGGCCTCTGGCAGTTCCGCCTGCTGCGCATCGGGCCCGGCAGCTGCACCGGGTCCGGCGGCTACACTTCCCGTCAGCGCAACTGCAAACAGGATTGCCCCTGTCGTCAGCACACCAATGAGATTTTTCGTATGCACGATATATCTCCTCCCTTCACTGCAGCAGTCTACGGGTACTGCGAACTCATCTCAAACTGTGCATACTTGCGCACGACTGCCTCACGCCAATTCCTCCTCAGGATGAGGGAGCTGTCTGCGGATGTTATGCAATTCTCACATTTGCTGCGTTAAGAGCACCGCACATGAGCTGCCTGTAATCGGCGGCAGATGAGCAAGGAGTGCACTTTACGGAGGAGGTGGATTGGACCGGATTCCTCGCGGGGAAGCGGGGCGGCGAAGTCCGCTGAGCAGAGATTTCTGCACGGTGGGGGACACCGGCCGCATCTCCCTACACCCGGGGGTAGGCATTGTACACATAGGCCAGGTACCAGCGCTCGCCCGACAGCTGCAGTTCTGCTGACAGGTCCATCCCCGGCTGACACAGGTGGGTGAAGGTGCTGGGAGCGCGCACTGCTATTGAACCTCCCTGATTGCCCACGTGTTCCAGCCACAGCTGGCCGGGCTCCACGCGCACGATGGTGAAGTGATCCTCGATGAGATCGTCGACCTGATCGGGGCGGGGAAACTCTACCGGTGTGGATACCCTGTCCCTGACTCTGGCCGTATTTATGGCCTCGCGCGCCAGCTCCAGGACCTTCCTGCGTTGTTCGGAGGCTGTCTCGGGGTCAATCATATTCCCGTCGGCCAGCCACTGCAAAAAGCGCCGCACGGTGGTGCGCTGCTCCTTTAACTCGCTCACCGTTGCGGAGCTCTTTCGCGCCAGGTAGTAATCGAAAAACTCCGGGAGGTAGATCAACAGCGGCGTCAGACCCGCCACCTGACAGAAGGTCTCGCCCGCGTACTCCACTGAATCGATGTTGATGTCGGAGTGCAGGTAACCGTAAGAATTTAGTGCACTCCTGAGAGTGTCCATGCATCGCCGGTACTTCTGATAGGTGGTGTGGGCCACGCGTTCGCTTTCGTGCAGGAGGAAATCCTCGATCAGATTGTCGATGCAGTACGGATACTCGCCACACATTTCTCTGCCCGACTGCAGGTTCCAGTTCACCGCATCGATATCGAAGTCGTCGGGGCAGAAATCGCCGCCCAGCTCCAGCACAGCCTCGGCGTGTTCGGACTGGTTGGCATCATTCAGCGCATGGAGGAGGCGGTAGTACCCGAGCGGACCACCACAGCCCTCCGGGGGGCAGGCCCCGGCCCCATCCAGGCAGATCGGGTCCCAGATGGGTTCGGACAGGATGTCCTGCACGGTGATGAGGTGCATCCAGTTGTCGTCGGGATCATAGTGGTACATCATGGTGTCCCCGCAGTCGGGGAGAAGATCCTCCAGGGTGACCTGGCTGGCCTGACCGTCGCAGTGGTCGCCGGGGTGGCCTGCATCGGCCTCACCGTATATCCACCCCCCGCACTCGAAGGCGTAGAGGTGATAACTCTGCCAGCCCATCACCTGCTGCAGGATATGGTGCAGGGAGGCGAGATCGGTATCTCCGGGCACGCGGATCCTTCGCCATATCTTGCCGGGTGTAAATTGCAGGGTCACCTGTAGTTCATAGGTAGTGCCGCTCATGAGGCGAAGCCGCTCCTCTCTGCAATCAATTCTATCTCCAGCATACCGCAGTGCGGCGCAACACGTAAGATCCCCCGGACAATATTTCTTCGCCTATTTGCCGACTTTTCGCGCGGCGGATGGATGCTCCCATGGGCACAAATCCACCTCATGGCGAATGCGACCCCGAGCATTGCCCTCGCCATATACAGAACATGCGGGAGCATATAGGCGGATATGGCAGCATACCTATCCTATGTTTACGAGATGCTAACAAATCACTTTTCATAAGATTTTTGCCTGCAAATAGCCTATAATGTAATCCATAGAACACGAATTGGAGGCGGTATCAATGTGGACATTGCGCAAACTGTCTGTCATGGCACTAGTGGTGGTCTTTTTGCTCAGTGTAACAGTCGGAATTGCAGCGGATCAGGCTGACGCCGGACCCTCCGACGCGGTGAAGCTGGTCAGGGCTCCCTTCCCGGACGCCGATGACATAGATGACCTGTTCGTCGAGGATTTTGCCATTCTCGGGGCGACGGGCATTTACATCGGTGACGCCAGAGGTTACGTGAAGCCCATGTCCATGCTCACCCGCGCGGAATTTTGCGTGGTGTCCATGCGCGTTCTGAAGCTGGAGCGCGTGGCGCGTGCCATGGAAGCGGTCAGTCCGGACTTTCCGGACGTCGTGTATCCCTGGATGTTCGGGTGGATCAACGCCGCAGCGGCGCAGGGAATAGTGGAGGGTTATCCAGATGGCACCTTCCGTCCGCAGAGTGACGTCACCTTCGCGGAGGCTTCCACCATGCTGCTCCGGGCCCTGCGGTATGATGTGCGCGATCCCTGGCCGGCCGGCCCGTACTCCCAGGCCATCAGCCTGGACATTATCGATGACGAGATGGTTGCCCTCGGCCCCGACGTGCCCGTGACCCGTGAGGACATGGCGCGCATGGTGAGAAACACCATGTTCAATGTTCCGCGGGCTGTGGATGGCGAGCATCCCCGCGAGGACGATGTGGATGAGGACGACTGGAAGTACCTTTTCACGATGGAAGAGGGCAATGTCGATGAGGTGAACCTGCAGAAAGGCACCATCAAGATCGACGGTTACACCTATGATCTTGCTGCCAAGGTCACCCTTTTCAACGCTGAGAATCTCGAGGACCTGGAGGAAACCACGATCTACTACCTCCTGAACCGGGCCGGTGAGGTCGCCTACATTGACGCCGACGTGGTCAGCCGCGTCACCGGTGAGTTCATTGAGCTGGACATTGATGATAACAAATCCACCATCACCATCAAAGTCGACGATGAGAAAGTCAAGTACGACCTGCGCTGGGATGCGGAGGAAGAAGAACTGGATGTCACGGTGCGCATCAACGATGAGAGCTTCAAGCTGAGCGACGACGATGACATCAAAAAGGTGAAGAGCTACGAGGATGACGGCCATGACATCACCCTGACCATCGCGGGCGACGTGGTGACGCGGGCAGTCATGACCATCGACACCTATGAGGACGTCCTCTTTGCCGATATGGACTATGACGAGGATGACGACGAGGCCACCATCGAGATCTGGGACGAGGACGGCATGGTGAGTGATGAGTTGGAACTCGATGAGGACACGGCCATTCTGCTCGACGGCAGACGCGTTTCTTTGGAGAAACTGGCCGAGGCCTGGGACGTCTTCGACAGTCGCTGGGATGCTCCGGCGATTGCCACCGTGCGCACGAAGGGTGACTCGGACGATGAGGACGCCTACGTCATCTGGATATCGGTCATCACCAAGGACATCGTGGATGGGGAACTGGAGCGCATCGGGCGGGACTGGGTCCGCATCGATGGCGATGACTACGACTACGATGATGACTACCTCGGCCGCAGCGATTTCCAGGCGGTCGGAATTGGCCGGGACATCGTGGTGCTCCTCAATCACGCCGAGAAGATCCAGGTGATCCTGGATGACGAACCGGTCGACGATCAGTATTTTGCGATTCTGACTGACTACGTCACCACGCGGCGCGGTATCGATGTCGAGCTGGAACTGGCGGACGGTACTGAGGTCACGCTGCAGGACGTCAGCTTCGATGGCTTCGACGAGGACGTACACATGAACCGGGTCGTCTTTGTGGTGGATGACGCCGACATCTATGATGTCAATGATGATGATCTGGCTAACATGGACTTCGAGTACGAGGTTAAGGCGGCCCTGCGCTACCGTACGAGTACCTCCACTGTCATCCGGTACTACACCAATGATGCGGAGTTTCGTGCTGCCCTGTCGCCGCTGGCCGACGACGTCTTCTACTACGACCTGGAGGATGAGGACTTCGGAGTGCGCGGCGATCTCTCTGCTGGCGATCTGCTGCACGAGGTCTTCCTGCTGGACGGAGTAGTGGGATACGTGCGGTACGTGCCGGGGGCCTACGTGAACCTGCAGGTGGACAGGGATGTGAGTAAGAAACTCAATGATACCGTCGATTTCGATTTCACGATAACTGCCACCTATGGCGAAGGCCTGGAATCTGCCCACGGCGATCTGGAGTTCGACGTGTTGATCGACGCGACGAACATTGACTCAGACCATCTTGATGGTGATGTTACCATCACCATGACGGTCAAGAAGGGTGAGATGACTGGCTGGTCGGTCACGGTGACCCCAGGTGACCTGGTTGATGATAAGGTGTGGCTGAGTGACCTCAACGGGGGCTCCCGTGCCCTGTTGCGCGAGCTGGCTGGCGAGGTGCACGACATCAAGGTAGTTGCCACTGCTGACAGCGATTTCACGAAGACAGTTACTCTACACGCAGTCGCCGGTGCAGATCTCGGCGATGCCGATGACCCGGATGTCGACGTTTACTTCGATAAGACTACCTTTGAGGTGAAGATAACCGACTGAGGTGGTCCGATAGGAAAGACAGTCGGGTGAGCGTAAATTGGGGCCGGTGTTGATAACGGCCCCAATTTCGTCGGTTGACGTTGTGGTGCTGCATGATCGCGCATCATCCTCCCGGCATCCGGCCGTGCCCGGAGGAAGGGAGGATACGGCAGCGGGTGTTTGCCATCCGTCACAGATTCTTCTCTCCGGTCAAAAGAGAGAAATCATGTCGGGAGATGCGCCGCAGCGTGTGTACGAACCATCCCCATGCTGTGGAGGGGTCGCGTCCTTCAAAAGCATCGAGCCGTTTTCGCATATCAACATCTATGACTGTGGGTTCATCGGGATACAGCTGCACGGAGTCCAGTGCGAGTGGATAGGAAGAAAGATCCATATTCCTTGCCTTCTCCCCAGTTTCGGGGTCTTCGCCGGGAGGAATGCGCACCCTACCATGTCCGATCACGCCGTTGCCCGCGGCGTAAAAGCATATCCAGTCTCCCGGATTCACGCGATCCCGCAAGGGAGTGTTCTCGCGGAAAGCCCAGATATTCTCCCTCAGAAGTCGGCACACCATCTCCTCTGCCGACTCACTGTGGCCTTGTTGGGCGGATGTCAGGTAGTATTCGGCCGCATCATCACCTGTCTCCTCATCGACTTGCGGATAAGCGATTCTTTCCTCTTCAACTTGCTCCACCATCTCTGGTGTCGGGGCATGAGTGCCTGTCGTGGAAATGACATCAGTCATGAGGTCGATCAGCGGGTCTATGGAGGGCCTGGACGGTCGCAGAATAGTGAGTGCTGAATCGTGGCCCATCTGATTGTCAGCAATGAGTTCTGCCAGCGAGAGCAGATGGTCGGTGGATATTATCCGGAGAGTATCGGTATTTCTCTCGGCAATGATGGAATTCTCCAACTCCCGGCAGGAGTTGTCCCTGCGGCCCACGACGTACAGGCCCAAAACCTCTTCCTCTGGATCCACCCGCTTCTCTGACACCAGTTCATTCATGTAATTCAGGAGTGTGGCCGTGCTTATGGAGTAGGCGTCAGTGGTCTTGGTCTCCACGACAATGGTCGTTCCGCTCGGCGAGCGCCACAGCCCATCGAATCCGATCTCTCTCTGCACTCCGCTGTAGCGGCCGAAAGTCACCTCGAATTCGAGGAGCGTCCCGATGTGGTTCACCAGATCCTGCAGTGCCCGATTGTACTGCGGGCCGGAATTGCGCAGGCACTCCTCCACGAAGTCACGCACCTGCCCGGTGCTCGTTATTCGCTTTCGGAGATGGCGCCGAAAGCGTTCTCTGGCCGTGTCCTCGCCGGGTTTATCGTTGAGGGCGCCGATGAGATCGAGCACATCACTGAGTGTGGTCAGGCTGCTCATGATGCACCTCCCGTGCTGATGTGAGTCAGATACGTCGGTGTTGTGTCCTTACAGCCATCCAGCGCTCATCCTGGTGTGAAGCTGCGGGTTATTCTCTCCCTGCAGTTTTGCTCGAGTGCATTGTGCTGTCATCACTCTGCCACCCGGGTTCGCCATCACCGGGGACGATCCCTTGGTGCAGTGCAGGAGCGAGGTTCTGGTTGGCTCGATCACTTTGCCGAAGGGATGAGCTGCATTGTCCTTCCCACCGGCGCCACGCCGCCGGAGTAGAGGATAGCGGGACAGATATCGACATGCATGGAGGGTTTTCGCAGCGAAAATCGAAACAGCTGAACACTGACAGAGCCAATTCGGAGCCGTGAGGTGGTGAGATGCACCCAGCTTCCCCCGACAAGAGGCCGCAGATCAACCGCTCTGTAGAGTCATCCAGGGCGACACCACAATCTCTTCCCCGCACGCACTGCTCCCCAGCCGCAGGATACGGTTCGCAACCGACATGATGACAGCCCCCTGTCACAGTGGTGCGCCACAATAATCAGCGCAGGCGGCCGGGGCCGGGGGCTTTTCCGGAGAGGGCCACGTGCAGCAGCGGGATGGGCAGAACGGCGGCGAGGACACCCGGCAGGTGAGTACCGGAGCGGCAGAGGCTTTTCGGACATAACATAGCGTGAGCAGTTGCCCGCGGGATAGCGGGCGCAGAGGGGGGCAGAGCGTATGAGATGGCACACCGTGGCACTGGCTATTGCCTGCGTGACCGCATTGATCTTTCCAGTCGGAGTGGGAGCGATGGCTGATGTGCAGGGACATCGACACGAGGAAGCCATTGACCGGATGGTGGAGCAGGGCATTCTGGAGGGCAT
This sequence comes from Clostridia bacterium, assembly GCA_003551365.1. GTDB lineage: Bacteria > Bacillota > Sulfobacillia > SLMV01 > SLMV01 > PWGR01. The sequence continues at coordinate 985 of PUMM01000079.1, read as the reverse complement.
GCCGGATGGCAACTTCTACCCGGAGAGGGAGCTGAACCGGGCGCAGGCAGCCAAAGTCGCCGCCCTGTTGTCCGGTCATTCGGAGACCGATGCCGGGCGGGCGGAGGGGAGGACGTTATTTGCTGACGTGGGCGAGGATATGCCGGCGGAGAAATGGGCCCGGGGCTGGATCAACCTCATTGCCGGTGACGGTCTGATCGTCGGCGATGGCCATGGATACTATAACCCGGAAGATCCCCTCACCATGCGCGAATGGGCCACGATCCTCATGCGGGTATTGGGGTACAGCACGGAGGGTTTACAATGGCCCAGTGGCTATGATGCGCGCATTGCGGAGTTAGACCTTGATTATGCCGTGCAGTTCTCTGGAGATGAGAACATCAGTCGGGCCAAGATGGCGCGGATGAGTGATACGGCCCAGAAGCAGAGGGGCGAGACCCGCATCAGCTACCGGGACGGGATCTACGAGGGTGAGCTGCAGGACGGTATGCCGCACGGAAGCGGAACGTGGGAGGACGAGGAAGGCCACCGGTACAGCGGCGAATGGCATGAGGGCAGGATGCATGGCGAGGGCACCTTCACCTGGGCTTCCGGTCACGAGTACACCGGAGAGTACAGGGATGATCTGCGGCACGGGTATGGCGTATACGTGTGGGCCAATGGTGATCGTTATGAGGGCGAGTTTGTCGACAATGAGATGCACGGAGAGGGAACGTTGGAGTTGGTGTCCGGTGACACCTACGAGGGTGAATTCCGGGAAGGTCGCATGACCGGGCGGGGTTTTCGGGTCTGGGAGTCGGGTGACGAATACCGCGGTGACTTTGTGGACGGAAAACCGCAAGGCGAGGGCACCTTCACCTGGGACTCCGGGGCAGAATACACCGGGGAAATGAAGGACGGACAGCTGCACGGCGAGGGCGTCTACACCAGTACCGACGGTGAGCGTCTGCAGGGCCAATGGGTGAACAATGAGCTCGCCGAGGTC
>PUMM01000033.1 GCA_003551365.1 Clostridia bacterium | reverse complement strand
CGTGGGCCCCGCGGCGGCCCAGCAGCTCGGCGTCGCGCGTAAAAGACAGACCGGAGTCCGGATGCGTTCCAGTGAGAATGCAGTGGGCGACCACCAGGTCGGGACCGAGCAGCCCCACATGATCGAGAAATTGCAGGGCAGTCATGCCGGTGCGCCGCATCATCTCCGCCACCTCGACGTGCGATTGGGCGGCGTGAATGTGGATGCGGCATCCCAACTCATCGGCCGCCTCGCGGGTACGGCGTAGAAGATCGCCCGAACAGGTATCCACCTGGGCCGGGCCCAGAGCGGACCAAATCATATCATCATCCTGCAGCTCCCGCACCCACTGCACATTCTCGCGCAGACCGGCGCGCCCGGCCTCCTCGTCCCACCGGTACTGCAGGTGATGCCCGTCCTCGGTGTACCACTCCGCCGAACGATACGCCGGTATCAGACAGGCCCGCACCCCCAACTCCCGGAACAGGTCAATGTGTTCAATGCTCCCCATATCCACCAGCGTCGTGCATCCGGAGCGCAGCAGTTCCACGAGAGAATACTGCACCGCCACATTCCTCTCCTCTGCCGACACCGAACGCACATTTCCATACTCATAGAGACTGGACATGTAAAAACCCGGCGTCCCCGCATCCTCCACCAGACTCTTGGAAAGCGGGGCACCTCCCGGGTGACAGTGTAGATTGACGAAACCGGGGCATATCAGATAGTGACCCAGATCCGACACCTCATCTGCCTCCTCCGGGCAGGTGCCGGCCCTCCCCACGTATATAATCTCATCCCCCCGCACTGCCACCTCGCCGTCCTCCAGCAGCCAGTGCGATCCATCCTCATGCATCAGCACATACTTGGCCCGATATACGTGAACCGGCGTATCTGCCATTGTCACTCACTCCTTTCTCTACTCCTGCACCTCCGGACGGACTGTCCGCCAGATATTCCGTCCCGTGTGCATCTCGGCGGCCAACCCGGAACGTTCCAACATGGCGGAAAACTCCTCCTGCGCCGCGTCCAGGACCTCATCCTCGTCAACGGTCAGGGCTGTGCGGTCCCGCATCAATACCTCGCCCGCGACCATGACCGTTTTCACGTCCGCACCGGTAGTGACATAGGCGAGTCGATGCACGGGCATGCCCCGGGGATACTGGTGCGGCTGCGCGGCATCCACCACAATCACATCGGCCAGTTTGCCGGCCTCCAGCGAACCTACTTCCTCCTCCATACCCACGGCCCGCGCAGCATCAATGGTGGCCATCTCCAGCAGCCTGCCCGGGGGCAGCACCGTTTCGTCCCCCTCGTGGATGCGGTGGATGATGGCAGCAGTGCGCAGCTCCTTGAACAGGCAGAAACTTCGATCCGGCCCCGACCCATCAGTGGCGAGCGCCACATTCACTCCCGCCTCCAGCAGCGGCACAACCGGACACCATCCCCGCACCACGGCCCGGGCGCTGGGGCAGTGCGCCACCTGTGCTCCGGTCTCGGCCAGGATCTGCACCTCGCGCTGCGAAATTCCCGTGCTGTGCGCCAGCAGCGTTCCGGGCCCCAGCACCTCGGAATTTCTGTGCGCATGCTCTATGCCGCCCGCGTACACGTGCGTATTGATCATCAGATCGAAATCCCGGGCGATGCGGATCACTTCATCGGTCTGGTAGCGCAGTACATCCTCTCCCAGGCCGGCCGGGTCGCCCACGCGCGAGGGACTCACGTGCACTGCAGTGCGGGAGGGAAACTCATCCTCCGCGTGGGCGCGGCAGACCTCCTCGGTCACCTGCAGCGACTGCTCCAGCGTGAGCTGGTCATCCTCTACCCGATCTCCCTCGAACCGGCGCACCGCAATGGGCCACGGAGGCTGCGCCGGCCCGACGCCCACTATGTCCCGGATGCCCACACTGGAGACACCCTCGGCGTGCAGCAGGGCCCAGCGGGCATCGTCCGCCCGCGGCATGCTGCCCAGCATGCAATAGCCTGTGGTGACGCCGAACTTGAGCCGTTCCAGGGCGGACAACCGCGCCTCCTCCCGCCAGAAACCGCCGGTGGCCGCACGGAAGTAGACCTCCTCTGCCACCTCCAGCCAGCTGCTGCCCGGACCGTCGCCCAGGCTCTTCACCAGGCCGTGGCCGGCATGACCGTGCACATCGACAAGACCGGGCAATATCAGATCTCCATCCGCACGGACCACCTCTTCCGCCCGCCACTGCACATCCTCCGCCGGCCCGACGTAGGACAGCCGCTCACCCTCAATGAGAACCAGTCCGTCCTCGATGACCCGACGCTCTTCATCTACCGTCACCAGCGTTCCCCCAGTGATTGCCACGTCGGCCTCGTACATGATCATCCACCTCTCCTTCCGGTCCCCTCACCCATCCCTTTCGTTCTGCACCCATCGTCTTCCTGTGGACGACCTGTCGGGCAGACGGTCATCGCAGGATCATCCGTCGCCGCGGGCGGCGGGAAATGACCGCCGCATCGCGAATAATGAGGTGAGCAACGTAGCAGCGCGAAGGGAGCGATGCTGACATGTCAGAAGCAATCGTAGTGGCCGGGGCCAGAAGCAATGCAGGCAAGACGTCACTGGCCAGCTGGATCGTGGGCAACCTGCCCGGACGCGTCGCAGCAATCAAGACGTCCATCTCGGAGGGACACGAAGACATCCAGGTCACAGCCGACCCCGCAGTGACGCACAAAACGGGTAAGGACACCCAGCAGTTGGCGGCCGCAGGAGCGACTCCCGCCGTCCTGCTGCGTGCATCTCCCGCGGATCTGGAGGAGGCACTGGGCGAGGCGCTGAGCGAATCTGCTGGGGCGGATTATCTGGTGGTCGAGGGAAACCGCGTGCTGCCGCACCTGCACCCCGAGCTGGCCATATTTCTCGACGCCCCGGGTGAGGAGAAACCCTCGGCAGCCGAGGCCCGCGATTTCTGCCACCTGACAGTAAACGGAGAACAGCTGCGTCGCCTGGTGGAAGGGGAGGACAACCTGGCCTTCTCCGTCGCCGGCGCGAGCATGAGCTGCCGCCGGGCCCATCTGGTGGCCCGCGCCTTCGGAGCAGCCTCCCGGGCGGTGGGCGACAAGTTCACAGCAGAGGGAGTCAAACTGCGCGAGTGCCAGCTGGGGTGTTTCTGATGCAGAGCGAGAGAGGGCGGTGACATGCACGAAAGACAGGCCGAGGCCGTGCGCCTGGTGACTGACTCGCTGCGCCGTGATCGGGCGGTCCGGGCGGTATTTCTCAAGGGATCCATTGCCCGGGGCACAGACGACCACCTCTCCGATGTGGATCTCTACTGCCTGATCCGCCGCGGCAAACTGGACAGCTTTCTGGATCGCCGCCTGCAGCACGTCCGGCACTACCGCCCGGTCATCTATCATTCAGAGTCCCATTTCGTCGCCCCCCAGTTGGTGGTAGTCTTCGACGATCGCCTGCACCTCGACCTGTATGCAACGACCCGGGAGGATCTTACGCATACGGATGAGATCCGCATCCTGCACGACCCCGAGAACCTGCTGCAGGACTACCGCCCCCGCACCCCTTCCCTCACACCGGCCGGGGTCGCCCGCGCCTTCAACATCTTCTCTTTCAGCCTTCTGGAGTACGAAGTGGCCTGCCGCCGGGGTGATGAACTGTGGGCCACGCGCCTGGCCGGGCATCTGGCCGCCGATGTCGGAAGGCTCCTCCGCCACCTGCACCAGCCCGAATGGGGTCAGCTGGGCATCAAGGGACTCGCAGAGCACCTCCCGCGCACCCGCCGCCAGAAGCTGCATGTGGCCTGTTCTGCCCTCGGCCCCGACGATCATCCCTCCGGCGTGCAGTCTCTGGTGCAGCTGGCGTCGGATATACTGGATGAACTGCCACCAGCAGTGCGGGACGAAATCTTTACCGATCTCTTTGCTCGCAACGCAGAGGCCATCCGCGCTCTGGACTGATCCATCACCCATCGTTTTCCACCTGCGCGCGTCCTTTTTCATCCGCATGGCCGATCCAGCCCCACACCGCGCCTTCCCCGGGCGCAAACAGCGCCGTGAGGACAAACAGCAGCACCCCGACCAGAACCATGGTGGCCCCAGAAGCTATGTCCATGTAGTAAGACAGATACAGTCCCGCCACTCCCGTCAGCACTCCCAGCACCACCGCCACCCCCATCATACTGAGAAACCGGCCCGTCAACAGGAAGGCAGTGGCCGCCGGAGTGATGAGCATGGCGATGACGAGAACTATGCCCACCGCCTGCAGCGAAGCCACAATGGTGACCGAGAGTAGCAGCATCATCATATAGTGCAAGCCGCGCACCGGCATACCGGTCACCTGCGCGGACACCGGATCAAATGCCCAGGTCAGAAGCTCCTTGTACAGCAGGAGCACCGTCCCGCACACCCCCGCACCGCAGACCAGCGCCAGGTACAGATCCGTCTCCCGCACCCCGAGCACATTGCCGAAGAGAATGTGATACAGATCTATGTGCCCGGGCACCCGGCTGATTATGGCCAGCCCCAGCGCGAAGGCACCCACGAACATGATCCCCATGGCCGCGTCCGGCTTGATCCTGGTGTTGCGCTCGATGACCCCGATGCCCAGACCGGTGGCCAACCCCGTGGTCACCGCGCCCAGAAAGAAGGGGAGCTGCAGGAGGTAGGCTACGGCGATGCCCGGCAGTACCGCGTGTGAGATCGCATCTCCCAACAGGGCCCAGCGGCGCACAATCAGGAAGCTGCCCATCACCGGACATATGACGCCGACGGCCACCGAGGTCACCAGGGCGCGCTGCATGAAGCCGTAGGAAAGCGGCTCTGACAGCATATCCAGCATCATCCGCTCACCCGCCGTCCCCCGTAGGCGGCAGCCACCGTGCGGGGCGACAGAACTTCTGCCGGAGTTCCGCAGGCAATCCGACGGCGGTTGAGCAGCAGCACCCGATCACACAGGTGGCGCACCACCCCGAAGTCGTGCCCCACCAGCAGCACACCGCATCCCCGCTCGCGCAGATCCCGCAGGGCCCAGAGCATCAGCTGCTCCGAGTCCGCATCGACGGCCGAGAGGGGTTCATCCAACAGGAACAGCTCCGCCCCCTGCGCCAGGGCCCGCGCCAGGAACACCCGCTGCTGCTGTCCCCCGGATAGCTGGCCCAGGCGGGAGTCAGCCCGGTCTCCCAGACCCACCTGCTCCAGCCTCATCCGGGCCCTGTGGTAGTCGCGCCGGCGGGGAGGACGGAGCATCCCCAGTCGGGGAAATAATCCCATGGCCACTACCTCCAGGGCGGTGACGGGAAAATCCAGATCCACCTGGTCGCGCTGGGGAACGTAGGCGATTCTCCGGTTCCCGCGGGCGATCAGCTCGCCTCCCAGAAGAACCCGACCCCGTGTGCGGCGGACCAGCCCCAGCACCGCCTGCAGCAGGGTGGATTTCCCGGCACCATTTGGCCCCATCACGCCCAGAATCTCACCCCGCCGGCATTGCAGGGTCAGATCGGACAGAACCGCCCTCTGGCCGTAGTGTACGGTCAGATTTTTCACCTGCAGCAAAGACTGCACATCGCACACGGCGGACTCACTCCCCCAGGCCCTGCACGAAGCGCTGCACATTGTGCCGCATCATCCGCACGTAGGTGTCAGCGTCACTTCCCTCCGGCCCCAGGGAGTCCACATATATGTCGTCGATCAGCTCTGCGCCAGTCTCCGCGGCTATCTGCTGCATTATGCGGGGCTCGAGGGTGGTCTCAGCAAAGATCGCCGGGAGTCCGGCCTCACGCGCTGCATCCACCAGCCCGGTGATCCGGCGCGCGGGTGGCTCATCCTCCGGTGCGAGGTGGTAGATGTAACCGAGTATGGAAAAATCGTAGGTGCGGGCGAAATATTGAAAGGCATTTTCGCTGGTGAGCAGCAGACGGTTCTCGGGAGGAATCTCCCGCACCCGCCTGCGGATCCACGCATCCAGCTCCGCCAGCTCTCGCAGGTAGCGATCGGCATTCTCCCGGTAAATCTTTCGGCCAGACGGGTCCAGCTCGACCAGCCCCCTGTAGATATTCTCCACATATTTCTGCACCAGGGTGACGTCCATCCAGGCGTGCGGATCGGGATACCCGGCATAGGCGCCCCCCTCTATCGACAGCGGCTGCACCCCCTCACTCACCTCCCACACCTCCGATTTCCCCCCGGTGGCGGACATGAAACGGTCGAACCACAGCTCCAGATCCATGCCGTGGTAGAATACGCCATCCGCCGCGGTTACCTGCAGCAGGTCCGCGGGAGTGGGCTCATAGGTGTGCGGGTCGACACCGGGTGGCACCAGACTGTGCACCACCGCGCGCCCACCCGCCACCTGCCGCACCAGATCACATATGACAGAATAGGTGGCGACCACTTCCAGTCGGGGGTTGTCTTGTGACTCAGCCGGAATGTGCAGTTCGCCCGAGATGAGCTGCTGTGAGGTGAGGATGATCAGAGCTATGCCCACCGCCGCTGCTGCCAGGATCAGCTTGCGCATGCCAGAAACCTCCCAACTCTCCGATTTCGCTGCACTATTGTATGCACCGAAGAAAGTTGGGCGTGCACAGCATGATCGGTATCACTGCGAAGGATGGTCAGAGAACTCCGCCCACCACCCCGGGCACCTCTCCGCGTGCCGCAGCAGGGCGCGGACCCTCTCCATGCTGACACTGCTCAGATGATGCTCGATCCCCTCCACGTCCCGATATATGGTCTCTTCATCCTGCACTCCCAGGAGCCGGAGCAGTCTGGTCAGATCACGGTGTCTTTGCACCATACGCCGGCCGATTCTCCAACCGGCCCGGGTCAGCTGCACTCCGCGATATTTCTCATAGCGCACATATCCCCGGTCGGCCAGCCGCTGCAGCATGTGAGTCACCGAGGAGGGACTTATCTCCAGCGCATCGGCTATGTCCACGGCCCGGGCGAAGCCCTTCTGCTCAATGAGACGATACATCCGCTCCAGGTAATCCTCCATATTTGCTGTGGGCACGGAACTACCCCCTCTATCCGCCTTTATGACCACAGTCCCGCCTGCCGAGATGTATATGCAGACCAGATCTCCGGCAACACTGCAGGTCACCGCACCATCGGGGGATGAAAAAGGGACGGGCAGGAGTCGAATAGCCGGTGACGGGCCACAAAGGCACATGCGCTCCGCGGCTCTCTACCCCTCGCCCCGCGACTCCTCTCTGGACGGATCGCTGCCAGCGACCGGCTCGTTCCGGCACTCATCGGTGCTGGCCATATACTCAATCAGGAAGATGTCATCCGTCTCAGCTTCTGCCCGCCGCCCCCTCCAGAAGGGCTGCGCCGCATGCGGTGGCTGTTGCTGTGACACCCCACGGACATCCGCTGCAGATGGTGACCCTCATGCCAGCATCGCCCCTTTCACGAATGCGAACAAAAGATATCACCCCCGGGGCCGCCCGAAATGGAGAGGGAAAAGCATCACCCACCACTACGCGGGGCCGCTGGGGACGCCGGCCTTGACCGCATGCCCCGCCACGAGGGCTGAGAATATGCCTCCCACACCCCTTGACGTGCACCGCGCCGGGGAGTATTAGCTGGTAGCGGGTCGGAAAATGCGGGCGGGAGGTGGCGACGTGTACGGGCGGCGACCTGAGGCGAGGATGAACCGGGTGAGGACAGGCAGGTTTACGGAGACCCACTGCGCATCCGATGCAGATCTGTGCGCCGCTGAAGATGCACTGCGGCAGCACGCCCCGGAGCTTCACCTCAAGCTGCAGCTTCTGCTTCTCCGGGCCGATGGTGCGGAGGAGGCCTCCGCACTGCGCCGATGCGTCCTGGCCCGCCGCGACACCGTGGGATGCTCCGCCTTCGCCGTCTCCGGCCGACATACCGTCGACGGGATTCCCCTGTTCGGCCGCAACTGGGACTTCCGCCCCGGGGCAGGACAAAATGCCCGCATATGCCGGACGGTTCCCGCCCGTGGACTGGCCCATCTCGGTTTCACCAATCATCCCATCGGACGCTACGGCGGAGTAAACGAGGCCGGTCTGACTATCGCGACGGCTATAGTCCCCGCCCGCCGCCGCGGGAGCGGCCTGCGCTTTCCGCTGATAACCCGACGCATTCTGGAGCGCTGCAGCACGGCGGATGAGGCGGCAGAGTTTCTGCGGGCCGTACCGCACGCCTCCGCGGTCAACTACCTGATCATGGATGGGCGGGAGGCAATATGTCTCATAGAGGCCGAACCGGGACGGGTGCATACGGCAGAAAGCCGCGAGTTCGCAGCAATGTCCAATCATTTCGCCTCCGAACCGGAGGAAGAGGCCCGCCCCCGTCTGCCCAAAAGCCGCCGCCGGGTCGGCACCCTGTACCACTGGTTCCGCCGCCGCGCGGGTCGTCTTGACCCGGCCGCCGCCCGCGGCATTCTATCAGACCAAACTGACGGCATCTGCGCACGGGGCAACCCCGAAGTGGAGCATGCCACGGTAACTCTCTGGTCCTGGGTGGCCCGCCCCGGTACACAGACGGTATGGACGGCAGAAGGCTCACCGCACCGCACACCCTATCGCACCGTGCAGGTCCCCCGCACGACCGCGGGGCGGACAGGTGCCGCCGGGGGGCCCAGCTGAACCGGCGATGCACGGGTCTATTGGAAAAGTCAGGTCAGATCTGCCTTCTTGTGCGGGCGCTGGACAAACAGAATGGCCCCGGCGCCAGCCAGGGGCAGAACGGTCATCAGAATCAACACTTCCATGTATCCATCGAAAATATCGTAGCCCAAACCAAAGGGGAGAGGTCCCAGCGAGGACGATATCACCATGGCCATGGTGGTGACTCCCCGGATGCTGGCCAGATAGCGGCGGCCGAAGAAGTGGGGCCATACCACCGCATTGGCCAGCTGCAGAATGGCCATACGGGTGCCCTGAATGACTCCGAGAGCCACCGCCGACGGGGCGGAGGCGACGAAAAGCATGTAGAACAGGTTGACGGCCTGCAGGAGCATACCCACAGCGATCACGAATTTCATGCGGAAATGGTCGCAGGCGTACCCGGCGAGAGGGGTCACACACACCCGGGTCACCGCTGCCACCGTGAATACCGCGGCGGCTATCTCCAGCGACACGCCATTTCGGGCGAGTATGGACATGTGGTGAAACTGCGCCCCGGTCCCCACCATGCTGGGAATCGACACGACTATGAGCACGATCCAAAACGTGGAGGTGCGCAGCACCTCGGACACATCCCAGGATATCTCATCGTCCTCCTGTTCCCCCTCCTCCCCGGCGGAAGAAGGGGCCGGGCGGCGGGCAGCATTATCCGGGAGCATGCCCAGGTCTTCCGGACGCTCCCGGGTGAAATACCAGGCTACGGGGGCCATGACCAGAGCCAGGACGCACCCCCAGAAGATCCAGGCAAATCTCCAGCCCATGCCGTCTATGAGCTGGATATTGACGAAGGGCAGCACCGCCGAACTGGCTGCCCCCGCAATGGCCAATACACTGAGGACCCGTCCCCGCCGGCGCACGAACCACTGCGGCACCATGGAGTTGGGTATGAGGGTCAGGGATCCCTGACCGAAAGTGCGGATCATCATGAAACCGAAAAAGAGAGCGGCCAATGACTGCACCGTGCTCATGAAGAACAGGGCCCCGGCGAAACACAGGGCGATTATCGTGAGCATGGTGCGGTAGCCGCGCCTGTCCACCAGGCGCCCGACCACCGTCATCAGAAAACCGGCCGCGAGGGTTCCGCCCGAGTACATGCCGGAAACCTGCGCCCGGCTCCAGCCGAAATCGGCTATGAGCGGATCTATGAATGTGGACACGGAGTAGGTCTGACCGGGCCCGGACATGAACACGCCCAGCGCCGCCACTGCAACTATGACCCAGCCGTAGTAGGCGCCGCGCAGCGCAGCTACGGATCGCCTCACCCAATTGGCTGCCGAACTCGCCATACCGATGTCTCTGCCGTTCCGTTCACCGGTTCGCCTCATACCTGCCTTCACTTCCTGTCTTCAGTACATTCAACCATCGCCGGGCGCACCCGTCAATGTCTGGACACAGACCGCCACACTGACGGTCAAATCGTCCGCCATGCAAGCCTATGTCTGTGGTCGGAAAATGGAGACACGCCTGTGGCAGCTGCCCCGGGACGCACCGGTCAGATGCTCGCCACCTCTTCTTCTCGCAGAGCGACGTTCCGCCCTGCATGCTTTCCGCGATAGAGGGCATCATCGGCCCGGGCAATCAGCCCGTCGACATCCTCTCCGGGGCGCAGCTGGGAGACGCCCAGAGTGGCGGTTATACTCTCGCAGACACGCGGGATGTCCAGGCGCGATATGTCCATGCGCAGGCGATCGGCTATACGGTGGGCCGTACAGAGGTCCACGTCATCCAAAATGATCATGAACTCGTCCCCGCCCATTCGCCCCGCCAGATCTTCCGCCCTGGTCTGCGAATGGAAAAACTCCCCGATGGCGCCCAGCACTGCATCGCCCACCTGGTGGCCGTAGCGATCGTTTATGTGCTTGAAATCGTCCAGATCGACAATGATGACCGAAAGGGTAGATCCGTCCCCATCTGCCCGCACCCTCTCTCCCATGAACTCGAGAAGGCACCGCCTGTTGGCCAGACCGGTGAGTTCATCCGTCTGCAGCAGGTGGTGCAGACGGGCATTGAGCCGGCGCAGGTCCCGCGAGTCCTTGATGAACTTGAGCACGATGAAGGCCACCGTCGCATAAAAGGGAATGCTGAACAGCTGGGCGGCCAGCCGGAGCAGCACGTTGTCGGCCATCGGAATACCATACTCCAGGTAAAGGAAGAAGGGGGTAGCAAACCCGCCGAGGATGAAGTGAGAAACCCCTACGGAGGCGGCCACTGCTCTGAGGCTGAACCGCGTCGACAGGAAGTTGTATACGTAACCGGCGAAAAACCCGCGGGCCATGGCCACGAGGCAGAACCCCAGGACGAACTGTTCGATACCGTGCCATATGTACACGGAGATCAGATCGTTCAACCCGCCCACAAACAGGCCCCACCCGGGACCCAGGGTCATACCGGCCAGCATAGCCACCAGGGGAGTTATCCCGATGCGGATCGGCTCCTCGGAAAAGGAGAGATCGACGGTGAGGACGTTGGCCGGATTGGCAAAGAACACTCCGACCGCAATGAAGAGCGCCAGCATCTTCCATGTGGTGCGCCCATCCACAGGCCCCAGACTGTCTACATTTGCCGCATTGCCTGTCAGAATCGACATGAGTGAAAAACCTCATTTCCGCTCACTCCACGGGGAGTCCCCCTCACTTCAGACGTAAGAAGCAGATCTGGCACGCAGCCAGAGCCTGCGCCGCGAGGAGTGAACCCCGTTTTTTAGTATCGTAAGGGGGGCGCCTGAGTTTGAGCGGAGGGTGAGCGGTGCGAGAGATTGGACGAAGGAACGGACTGCAGCACGGGCCGCAAGCACCGCCCCACCGGTCAGCCGATACGGAGAGGCAGCTTCTGCCGATACACCCTGTCTGCGCCACAACCCCGACACTCCGTCCCTTCGCAGGTCACGCCGGAACCTCCAGTCACATCTTGAGGCGGGGATCCAGGACGTCACGCATGGCATCGCCGACGAAGTTGATAGAAAGGACCGTGAAGAAGATGGCCATGCCCGGAATCACGATTAGATGGGGAGCCTGCCGCAGATACTGGCGCCCGGTACTGACCATCAACCCCCACTCGGCCGTGGGCGGCTGAACCCCCAGGCCCAGGAAGCTGAGCGAGGCCGCGGTGAGTATGGCGGTGGCGGTGGACAGGCTGAGATAAACAAATATCGGCGCCATGGAGTTGACGGCCAGATGCCGCACCAGGATGCGCACAGTACCTGCCCCCACTGCCCGGCTGGCCTCGACAAACTCCTTCTCCTTCAGCGACAGTACGCTCCCGCGGCTGACCCGGGCAAAGGTGGGGATGCGCCACACCGCGAGGGCAATTATCACGTTAACTGTACCGGTACCAATGATGCTGACGATGAGGATGGCCAGAAGCACTCCGGGAAACGACATCATCACATCTATCAACCGCATTATCAGATCATCGAACCTTCCGCCGAAAAAGCCGGACAGCATCCCAATGGAAACTCCCACCACCAACCCCCCGAAGGCCGCGCTGAAGCCCACCAGAAGGGACACCCGGGCACCGTACACAGTGCGGGACAGTATGTCCCGGCCCAGCTCATCTGTACCCAGCAGGTGATCGGCCGAGGGAGTTTCAAAGCGGCGCAGCAGGTTCTGTTTGAGCGGATCGTACGGCGCCAGCTGCGGCGCAAATACTCCCAGCAGAACGACGATCAGCAGTATGACAACACCCGCTGTGCCCATGCGGTTGCGCAAAAAGCGGTGCAGGAGCTTGCGATCCATCCCGGCTCCGCCCATATCCCCGCCGTCGCCACTCTGTTCCGCGCCGTCTGATTGCTTGATATCTCCAGCCATAGGTGTACACCTCCCGTGCAGTTCAGTCGTAGGCTATGCGGGGATCGATGAACGCATATATCAAATCGGTCAGCAGGTTGGCCATAATGAAGCCGAGGGCAATCACCAGAACAGAAGCCTGTACGACCGGAAAATCCCGCGCGGTGATGCCCCCGATCATGTACCGTCCAACGCCGGGCCAGGCGAAAACTGCCTCCACGACCACCGAACCGGCCAGCGTGGCTCCGAACATAATGCCCAGAAGAGTCACCACCGGTATGAGGGCATTCTTGAGGGCATGTTTGAGAATCACCCGCCGCTCGGATATTCCCTTGGAGCGGGCCGTGCGGATGTAGTCCTCGGCTATCACCTCCAGCATACTGGATCGCGTGAAGCGGGCCAGCACCGCCAGTGAGGCCAGCGCCAGGGTGGTGCCGGGCATTATGGCGTGCCGCATTCCCTCCCACGTATATATCGGCCCCCCGTATCCGGAGAGGGGAAGTACCCGCAGGTGCAGACCGAGGAACAACATCAACATGTAACCAAAGAAGAATGAGGGCATGGACACCCCGAACAGTGCGCCCAGCATGCTCAGGTTATCCAGGAAAGTACCCCGCCGCACGGCGGAGATGATACCGATCGGTACTCCCAACAGCACAGACATGGTCAGGGCCAACACCCCCAGCTGCAGGGTGTTGGGTATGCGCCAGGCCAGTTCCTCTGCCACCGGCGTCCTGCGCCGCAGTGACTCACCGAAATCCAGCCGGAGCACCCGGCCCAGATAATCCACCAGCTGCAGGTGCATTGGTTGGTCAAATCCGTAGTGCGCACGGATCATGGCGGTGTACTCCTCACGCGCGTCACCGGCCATATCTGCCGGGATCATGAAGTCTATGGGGTCACCCGGCACCACCCGGACAGCGAGGAACACCACAATGATTACTATCAGGGCAGTGGGAGCCACCAGCAGAAGGCGTCGAATTGTGTACTCCGTCATGTAGACATCACCCGTTCCCTCGATAACTCATGACAGGATGCTCAGCAGCTTTCGCACCGGCGGCGAACCGTCCTTGCGGACGATCCACCGCCGGATCCCGACCCAGGCTACGGGGCGGG
>PUMM01000106.1 GCA_003551365.1 Clostridia bacterium | reverse complement strand
GTGTACCGAGGAGCCCTCCTTTTCTGCCATTGTTTTTTCCGTAACCCATCCACCGCGATGCCCCGCCCAGCTTGCATTTGAGGCGATCCGAACACCCTCACTTGCCGGATCCAGGATGAAGCGAATCCTGGTCTTTGGTGCCGGTCCACTGGGCAGCATATTCGCCACCCAGCTGCAGGAGGCGGGACACGACGTTTCCGTGCTGGCGCGGGGACAGCGTCTGCAGGACCTGCGGGAGCACGGTATCGTTCTGCTTGATGCGGAGACGGGCCAGCGCAAAGTCACGCGGGTGAACCCGGTTGAGAGCCTGGGGCGCGAGGATTACTACGATATGGTAATGGTGATAATGCGCAAGAATCAGGCCCTGGAGGCCCTGCCTGTGCTGGCGGAGAATGAGAGAGTACCCACGTTTGTATTCATGATGAACAATGCCGCCGGGCCCACCCGGTTCATCGATGCCCTGGGAGAGGATCGCGTCATGGTCGGCTTCCCGTGTCCCGGGGGAGTGAGGGAGGGTCACACCATTCGCGCTCTGTCGGTGAACGAGCGAACCAGCTGGCCGCTTCCCATTGGGGAGGCGGACGGGCAGATGCGGGAGAGAACTCTGGATGTGGCCGGGGCCCTGCGCAGGATGCCCGGCTATCGGGTTGAGGTTCGCCGCGATATGGACGCCTGGCTCAAGTATCACGTTGCCCTGCTCATGCCGGCATTTGCGCCGCTGCTGTACGCCTGCGGCACGGATGTCAAGCGGATGGCCCGTACTCCCGATGCACTGGTTCTCGCGGTCCGCGGCATCAAGGAGGCCGTGCGGGCCCTGCAGAGAGCGGGTGTTCCGACCTCGCCGCGCCCTCTGGTCCCCCTTCCCCATATACCGGAGCCCCTGTTTGTGGCGGCACTGCGCAAAGTGCTGTGTATGCCGGCGATCGAGGTGAGCGGAGAGGGGCACGCGGCGGCAGCGCGGGACGAGATGGAGCACCTGACCGATGAGTTTTTGGCCTTCCTCCGGCAGAGAGGAGTCGGGACACCGCTTCTGGATGACCTGTACGGGTATTTCGATCCGACAGCTGCGGAAATCGCGGAGGGAAGCTGCGACCTACCCATGGACTACCGCGGGATCTGGATTCCGGCTGCTGCGGTGGTGGCGTTGCTGGTCGCCATCCTGCTTCTGCGGCGAGATTAGGGACCTCGTTCATCTCTGAGCAGGTCGCGACCGAAGACCAGATAGCGGTGAACGTGCCATCCATCGGGCAGCTTCGGTGCCCGGCGCCAGTCGTCCTCGCACCGGACGGGAAACTCCATGTGGACAGCCGGGAATGGCCCGGTGCTGCGCACGGCAGCCTGAATGACCCGGGAGGGCAGAGCGGGGGCGGGGGAAAGGAACAGAAGGTGTGGCTCGTCCCGCGACAGGGCGTTGAGTAGTACCCGTCTCTCCCCTGTTGAGTCGAGTGGATCGAAGCGCTGCAGATTTACCAAATATCTGTCCGGAACCGGCTGTCCGGGCCAGGGAATCATGCCGTAGGGCAGGCGGGGAAGAACTCCGGTGTCGGAGTAGGCAGCGGAGAGTATCTCCTGCAGTTCTGCCCGCGGCAATGATCCGGCGACCAGATCGTCGACGGGCGGGGACTGTCGCTCCTGTGCGCGGTGACAATTGCAGCTGAGATTGCGCCCCACCAGGTGCAGGCCAATCTTTTCTGCCGCCCGCCCGGCGGCGAGGTTGCTGGCGTCCGTGCACAGACCGACCCAGGTGTATCCTCTTTCCCGGGCGACCTGGATCAGATGCTGACTCAGGGTGGTGATTACCCCCCGGTTGCGGTGTCGGCGGTCGACGCGGGCGGCCGTGAGATACGCGCATTCTGCATCGATATGCCGGAGCATGGCCAATCCGATCATCTGACCGCCCTCGGCGGCCTTGTACAGCCCGCCCCCGGCCGCCAGCTCCGGGAAGATCTCCCACACATAATCGAAGTCGAGATCGAGATCCATCTCTGCATAGGCAGAAGCATCCTGTGCCGTGGCCCTGGTGATCTGCAATGCAATCCCTCCAGCCGTACGGTGCACTCACACACAGGCAGCTGCCAGTCCGGGGCCACCAAGGTGTAGTGCTGTACAGTGGATTACGTTCGCCGCCGGCCGGGTCGATACCTCCGAACTGCGCCAGAGGAGCACATTGCGCATCCGGGAAGGCAGGGCCGGCGTCCCGCCTGTAGAAGCTGTGATGTGCGATGTGACCATACAATACCTGTGAGGGAGGAGCAAGAATGCCCGATTATCAGGAAGCCAGAAGAGAGTATTACCGGCTGCGCTGTGAGGCAACCGCCGCCGCACTGACTGAAAACGGGTTTGCCGCAGTGTGTGCGAGTGACCGGGAGGATGCGCAGCGCAGAATTATGGAGATGATCGATGCGGAAGATACCGTGGGAGTCCCCGGGACGGTGACGGTGCGGGAATTGGGTCTCATGGAATCTCTGGAGGAGCGCGGCAACGGCGTGGTGCAGCACTGGGTGGCCGACGCGTCTGCTGAGGAGATGCGCGAGCTGCGGCTGCAGCAGCTCACCTCAGACGTGCTGCTGACCGGCACCAATGCAGTCACACTGGATGGTCAGCTGGTCAACATAGACGGCACGGGTAACCGCGTGGCTGCCATGACCTTTGGGCCGGAGCGGGTGATCGTGGTGGCCGGCGCCAACAAGATCGCCGACGATCTGCAGGAGGGTGTGGACCGCGTGAAGCGGATTGCCGCTCCCATCAATGCCATTCGCCTGGACACGCGCAGCCCGTGTGCCAGAACCGGTTACTGCGTGGAGTGTGCGGCGCCGGAGACCATATGTGGAATAACTGTCATCATGGACAGAAAACCCGGCGATACGGATGTTACTGTGGTGCTGATTCCCGAGGAACTCGGCTACTAGACGGCCGGCCGAAGGGGAATGGTGCGGGAGGGAGGAAATGCTCCCTCCCGCACGATCCATCCTCAATCGAGCGGTAGTGCAAACTCATCGCGGTCATATGTGGTAAGAATTTCTGGCCCCTCCTCGGTAATGTGAACGATGTCCTCCACCCGCAGGTAGTACTCGCCCGGCATCCACAGTTTGGGTTCGATGGCCATGACCATTCCGGGCTGCAGCGTGACCTCCGAGCCCGGCCGGAGATGGGGGGGCTCGTGTAGATCTACGCCGATCTGGTGTCCCAGGCCGCGTTCGGGGAGGCGGGCGCGCAGGTAATCGCCATATCCGCGAGCATCCAGCGCCTCTTCCATGACGTCGAAGAGCTCGCTCAAGAGCAGCTGGCCGGGCTGCATCCTACTGATGAGGTGCATCTGTGATTCCTGCAGGGCGCGGTAGGCGCTTGCGATGTGCTCCGGTGCCGGACCGCAGTAGAACGAGCGGCCGAAGTCGGAGCAATACCCGTCCACCACGAAGCCAAAGTCGAAAGCTATGGACGTTCCGGGCAACAGTCCCTCGTCCTGCGGGTAGACGAAGGGGTCGTCACCGGCTTCTGTGCCCGATTGCACGAAACCGGCGGTGGGTGAAAATGACACGTCCTCTGCTCCCGCATCTGCACCAATCCGGGCAACCATCTCCTGCAGTTCGGCCTGGGTGACGCCCGGACGGATATGCCGGGTGATTTCTCCCATGGCCCGGTCGCACAGACGAGCGGCCCGACGGAGACAGCTTACTTCGTCCTCATCCTTGCGATAGCGCATCTCTTCGCCCAACGGGTCTGCATTTTCCACCTGCGGTCGCGGCAGTACACTGTGTACCAGACGGCTCAGGTATTCCTCCGCCGGTGCGGGACCTATCCCGACCCGACGACCGGGTAGCAGTCTTCTCAGAACCTGTACGATTTCCGTCTGCGAGTTCACCCACACGGTCTCCATGAGTGCACGATCTGCCCAATCAGCAACCGTTTCGTCCAGTACCACGCACGGCTCCGCCCCCCGGGCAAGCACCAGGAGCGCACCCGGCCTAGCCGGTTCATTCTCCCGCCTCCACTCGGCCGGCAGCCCGGTGAAGTAGCGGAAGTTTGGTCCGATGCCGAATATGAGGGCGTCGAACAATGCACTTTCCATTTTCCTCTGCAGTTCGGTGAGTCGTCCGGAACTGTTCATAATGCAGTTTTCTCCTCCCATTCCCTTTCTCGCCCACGGCGCGGGAGAGGTTGCAGTCGACAGTTGCCGCCAGCTTCGGCGGAACCGGGACGGTACCCTGCCGGCGAGGATGCACAGAGAGACGGAGTGCACTTCGTCTTCTGCAGATTTGGCTGGGGAAGTTCTCGGTTGACAGGGGTGTGAGTCTATTTCACGCCAGGTAGCTCCTTTGCCCCTGAACTGCAATACTCGCTCAGGGGCAAAGAAGGGAGGGGGGATGTGCATTGAGGACCCTGTACATCTCGACACTATCAGTCCGCAATGCGACTCCTGGTTCTGCACTTGTACCAGTCCTGACAGAAGCAGAATAGTACACAGCCGATATATTGTCAAGGCGACCTGTCGGCCATATGGCAATATATGATGTCGGCAGAGAATGTGATCAGATGATTTCTCCATCCACTCCTTTTATGCGCATCCGGCGCACAAACCGCCGGCATGCACGGCACATGGGACGAAATACATCGCTGCAGCAACCACCCGCTGCGGATGGGAGCGGCGCCGCACATCCGCACAACTGGTGCTGATGGCAGCGTATTCAGGACATCATATTCCGCGGGCAGTGGATGCAGCGCATACCTTGTATGGGTGCATCATATCTACTGCATATATTATAATAATCATGATATATGGCTGTTTTGTGCTTGCGAAGTGAAAGGGGGCCGCGACATGATCATGAGCCGGGCGGATGGCGTGGGGATGCACTGCCGGCTCCCTTCGATGTGTATGTTTGAATCGCATCAGGCGGGCGTGATAACATGGGAAAAGCCTGCAAAGATCTACCAGCTAGGACGGAATGGGTGGATATGAGGGGCGCCAGTATCGAAAATGATGCAATGAGGTGTCAGTGCGGGTTGCATTGAGGCAGAGGACGGGTGGGGTGGGTGACCGCATCGTCAGATGAATGGAGTTGGTGTTATCCGTGAGCAGGAATGAGCTGGCCAGCACAAGGGCATACCGGGTACTACGCAATGCCATACTCACCCTGGAACTCAAACCCGGTGAGCATCTGCGGGAAGCAGATCTCGTTTCCAACTTTGAGCTGGGCCGCACCCCAATCCGGGAGGCCCTGCACAGGCTCGCTTCCGAGCACCTGGTGGAAATAAGGCCTGGATCGGGTGCACACGTGACGGAAGTCACCCTTTCCGATGTCGGTGATATCTTCGAGATGCGCGAGACCCTGGTTCCGCTGGAGATCTGTGCGGCCATAAGGGGTGCAGATGAAGAGGATCTACAGGGATTGCACGACATTATGGGCGCCCTGGAGGACTATCCTCCAGAGAAGAATTACGAGCTCGACCTGGAGTTTCACGCCTGCATTGCGGCGATGACCGGGAACAGCTATCTAGTCAGGACCCTGGAGATGTTGAATATTCACAGTATAAGGATGTTTCGCGTGACCAGGGCCACTCGTATACCAGTTGATGAACTGGTGCAGGAGCACAGAAGTCTGGGAGAAGCCATAATGCAGGGTGACGTTGCAAAGGCGACCGAAATCGCGCTGCACCACGTGCAGGATTCCAAGAGACGTCTTCTGGAGTCACTCTGACCCCGTCCTCCGGACAGCGGCTCGGGAGGATAGGCTGGGCTCCGACCGGGTTATTGGCGCGCATGAGAACGTGGTGATATCTCCCATCGTTTCTGAGCACTACTGGCACGCTGCATTCACCCGTATGCGGCATTCACTTTGCCGCATCGGCTGCGGTTCCAAATGGCAGCAGCGAGCCTCCCCCGGTGCGACCTCCCCCCGGTGGTCCGGCGGCCCCGGCGTCGGAACTGCCGATCTGGACAATATTCCTGCTGCAGCTACAACTGCTGTCCCTCTGCTTACCAGTCCCCACATAATTGCCTTTCCCTGGTCTCAGTCTCCCCGCCGGCAAAGAGTCACCGAGTTCGTCGCGAGTATCCATATCCTCAGTTGAGAGAGCCGATGAGAGGTAGTAAACTGAGTGAAGTTGCCACCGGCCCGTGGCGCAGAGATGGAGTGCGTCCGGGCAGTGGTAGGATGTGGGGCGGATGACAGTGAGAGAGGTATGCGGCAGTTTTGGTCTCGCGGCGGAAGAAGTGTGCGACGGGACGGAGAGATGATGCCGACCGATGGATAGCAGACCATCCTACTGGGATATAGGTCGCTTTTACATACCATTGGCCATGACCGGCCTGCTGATGTCGGCGGGGCAGCCGATCGTGCACGCCGGGCTCTCCCGACTACAGGACCCCGACCTGGTTCTGGCCGCCTACAGCCTGGCCTTCTATGCAGCGGTACTGATCGAGTCACCCATCATCATGCTATTTGTCGCCGCAAATGCCCTGGTCGTCGATGAGCGCAACTACCAGCTCACCAAGCGCTGCATGCTGGCCGTAAATGTTGTGCTGACTGCGATCACGGCCCTGGTGGCCCTTAACGCCGCCGTTTACGATTTTGCCATTATCACCGTGCTGCAGTATCCCCGTGCGGTGGCCGAGGCAGCCCGCCCCGCCCTGATTGTGTTGATTCTCTGGCCCGGTCTCATCGGGGTGCGCCGCTATTATAACGGCATACTCACCCGGTTTGGCTGGACGGGCATCATCGGCTGGTCCACGGGAGCCCGCATTGTGGTGATGGTGGCGGTGACGGTAGTCGGGGTGATGTGGTTCCCGCAGTACGGCGTGCTGGTCGGAGCGGCGGCACTGACCCTGGGGGTGGTCACCGACACCGGGATCGCCCTGATCGCAGCCCGACAGCTGCTGTGTGCAAAGCCCCTACCGGAAGAGAGTGATGAGGACAACCCGCTGGAGAGCCGTACGGTGGGAGGATTTTTCCGGTTCTTCATTCCCCTGGCCATCACCAGTGGACTCCGCATCCTGGCCCGGCCGCTGATGCTCAGCGGGGTGGCCCGGGGGCTGCAGCCGGTGCTTTCACTGGCGGCCTTTCCGGTGGCATTGGGGAGCATGTCCCTGCTGGAAGGGCATCTGCAGATGATGCAGCAGGTGGTGGTAGCCTGGGTGAAGGATGTCTCCACCCTGCAGATGGTCCGCCGCTTCGCCCAGGTAGTGGCCGCTGGATGTGCGGCGCTGCTGGCCCTGGTTGCCCTGTCGCCCCTGGCCGATCTTTATCACGGAGCAATGATTGGATTGCGGGGAGACACTCTGCAGGCGGCGAATCTCTCTCTTTTGTTTCTGGCCGTTGCGCCCCTGCTGACGGGATTGCAGGCCTACAACCAGGGTCTGTTGATTCGCGACGGACGCACGCTGGCTGTGAATATTGCCGCCCTGATCAACCTGGTACTCCTGGTGACTCTCCTGAATCTTATCGTGGTTCGCGTGGACGTGCCCGGATATGTGGTGGCGGGTATTCTGATGCCTTTGGCCCTATTGGTGGAAGTATGTGTACTGTACCGCTGGAGCAGGCCGGCGGTCAGCGGCGTATACCGGAAGGAGGCGGCAACTGGGCGTCTTGCCGCAAGGAAACACTAGGTCGTGTCGCCGGTTCGGTGCCTGCTGCGTGGGCCGTGCGGTTTCCCGGTGGCCGGGGTGCGCAGACTGGCGTCGTGGCACCCAGTCCATGCGCAGATGCTCATCCAGGTGCATAGCTGAGGGCAGGTGGGTGAGCGGTGCCGGTAGAGTTCCGTGCAGCACTGCCTTCTTGTCGCGCTGCAGCAGACCGATCCCCATCACTTCACACCACGGCCAACCCTGCACAATTTTTGTTTTTTGAACAGGGATGCGACCGCGGGCGAAACAGGAGGCTCATACCTGACGGGACGAGGCGAGCGACTGCAGTGGTTGGGAGTCCGGGAGCCCAGGTCCGGATCGCATCTTCTCATTCTGTCCCTGTACTTTCCATTCAACTGAGAAGGGCAGCATTCCGATATTGAAAGCAGGAAGGGATGCCGAGAGGTGATGGTCGCAATGGCCACTGAAGCGCTGTACAGTTCGCACCGACATTTTCCCCCGCCCCTGACGGCTGCCGTGCCCGGGGCCGAACGCGCTGCGGTCCTGGCAACAGAGATAGGTAGGCTGACCAGCCGGCAGGACTCTGTCCGACACCTGGCCGAGTCGGGAGATTGGCCGGAGGACGATCATGTGCACCGGGTTTCTGAATACAGCAGGGAGCTGGCCACACAGCTGGGGCTGTCGAGGGGGGAAGTGAGGAGCATCGCCGGGGCAGCTCGTCTGCACGATGTGGGTAAGATTCTGATGCCCAGGAAAATCCTGCAGAAGCCCGGACCGCTCACCCGGCGGGAGATGAATCTGGTCCGAATGCACACGCTGTGCGGGGCGGGCATTCTGGCCCTGCGCCCGAAGACGAGCACCGCGCGGCAGATTGCCCTGTATCACCACGAAAACTGGGACGGAACGGGGTACCCATTTGGCCTGCGGGGCCACGATATTCCTCTGGCCGCCCGGATTGTCGCGGTGGCCGACGTATACGACGCCCTGCGCTCGCATCGCCCCTACAAGATGCCTGTGAACCACGAACGGGCGCGCACGCTCATAATGACCGGTGATTCCCGGACCCGACCGGGCCAGTTCTGCCCAGAGGTGCTGAGGGCATTCCTCGTGGCACACGACAGGTTTGCCGATATATATGATCATCCACTGAGGAGAAAATGGCGGACGATCATTTCTCCGCCTTAACCGCGCTAGAAGTTCATGGGCGTGCGCCGGTGGTGCTGCAGTATGTATATGAAAAAGGGACCGCCCAGCATGGCGGTGAGAATTCCCACCTGCAGCTCCATGGGGGCCAGTACGGTGCGCGCTGCGGTATCGGCCAGGATCAAAAACCCCGCCCCGGCCACAGCTACGCCGGGGAAGAGGCGTCGGTGGTCCGGCCCCACGAAGGCCCGCACTGCATGGGGAACCATGAGTCCCACGAACCCGATGGCGCCGCTTGCCGCCACTGCCGATGCAGTCAGAAGCGACGCAATCACCAGTACAGTCTTTTTCAGCACGGAAATGTTGACCCCGAGGTTATGGGCCTCCTCCTCGCCCAGGAGGAAGGCGTTGAGGGGGTGTGCCATCCACCACAGGCAGAGCGAACCCAGCAGGAAGGGTCCGGCGATCAGATACAGGCGGGCCCAGTTGGCACCGGACAGACCGCCCATCATCCAGAATACGGCACTGCCTATCACTCTCTCCCGTGCAAACGTCAGCAGCAGCGATATCAGGGCAGAAAACATGGCGCTTACGGCAATACCGGCCAGGAGCATGGTAGTTACGTCCACCTCGCCGTTCCAGCGGGCCAGATTGTAGACTACGAAGGTGGTGATGAGGGCCCCGGCGAACGCCATAACCGGGACCGCTCCCACTCCCAGTACCCGGATTTGTATGCCCACTACCATGGCCAGTACTGCGCCAAAAGAAGCCCCGCTGGAGACCCCCAGTACATAGGGTTCGGCCAGCGGGTTGCGAAACAGGCCCTGAAAGGCGGCACCGGCCAGGCTCAGCCCCGCTCCGATGATGGCAGCCATCAGGGTCCGGGGCAGGCGGACCTGCATGATAATGGCCCGCTGCGAATCGCTCACCCCGGGAGAACCGAAGAGGGCGCGAATAACGGTGCCCCCGGGGACAGTGACCGCTCCCCACATCATACTGGCAACCAGTGCTCCCGCCAGGACTACGATACCCACCACCAGGAAGACGGGAAATGATACAGCGCCAGATGTCATCTTCGGGTCGCGACTCGCCTGCAAGACGTTCTCCTCATTTCCACAGTCTGACTATTCCTCAATCCATTGCATCAGGTTACTCTCGTATTCCTCTACGCACGGCAGCTCGTCCAGGCGTTGTGGCCACATGGCCTCCGCCATCTCGGCAAAGCCCAGAATTAGCCGCGGTCCGGCCCTATTTATCAGGTCGTCGTCCAGAATTTCCACCCGATTCTCCCGCACCGCGGAGATGTTATCCCAGCCGCTTCTCTGCCCGGAGTCGATCATCTCGCGTGTCTGCTCCAGGGTACCGAGGATGATGTCCGGATCCCGGTCGATGACGGCCTCTGAGCTGACCTCAGCCCAGGGGTCCATGTCGGAGAAGATGTTTTTGCCCCCGGCCATGTCAATCAGCAAATCGGGGAAGCTGCCGCCTCCGGCGGTCCACAGCGGATCCGGGTCGATCTCGAAGAACACCCGTGGCTTTTCGTCCACCTCGCCGATGGCCTCCCGGATGCAGTCGAAGGCCTCTTCCATGGCTGCGAGAAGTCGCTCCGCCCCATCCTCATGACCCGTAATGCGGCCCAGTCTCTCAGCATTGCGATTGAGCCCGTCCAGGTCTTCGGTGAGCAGGGCGACTACCTTGAGGTCCATGCCTTCCAGTTTCTCGATGGTCTCCATAGTGGTGTGTGATATGATCACTACGTCCGGCTCCAGTGCTGCAATCACCTCTATATTGGGCTCGCGCAGATCGCCCACGCCATCCACCTCTCCGGTGGCGTCGGGCCAGTCGGAAAACATATCCACGCCCACCACCAGGT
The DNA here is from genome assembly GCA_003551365.1 of Clostridia bacterium. Classification (GTDB taxonomy): domain Bacteria; phylum Bacillota; class Sulfobacillia; order SLMV01; family SLMV01; genus PWGR01. The sequence continues at coordinate 3,117 of PUMM01000106.1, read as the reverse complement.
CGCCGGCGCCTATGGCGTACAGGATCTCCGTATTGACGGGACCTATGGATACTATGCGATCCGGAGTTGTGGCGAATTCGGTTTCGCTCTCCCGATCATCCGTTATGGAAACCGGTTCCTGTTCTCCTTCGCCCGCGGGAGGCTGGTCCCCGGCGGGACCGCATCCGGCCATCGACAGCGCGGCGAGCGCGATTATGGCTACCAGCAGCATGTGCCAGCGCACTGGGAATTGTTTGGGGTGCAAGATCAATACGACCTCCTCCGTAGATACCCTCACAGGGGTAGGAGCACGGGTTTCTTGGTGCGCGGGTGCGAAGTCACAGTCACCCGCTCCGTGCCGTATGCCCGCCTGATGTTCTCCGGCTGGAGTACTTCCGCTGCAGTGCCGGAGCAGATGACTTGCCCCTCGTGCATGAGGGTCAGTCGGTGACAGTATTGGGCCGCCAGGTTGAGATCGTGCAGGACCATGACCACCGTGGTGGACTTCTGCTCATTGAGGGAGGAGAGCAGTTCCAGCGTCTCTATCTGGAAGTGTATGTCCAGATGGGTGGTCGGTTCATCGAGGAGGAGAAGGTCCGGTTCCTGGGACAGGGCGCGGGCTATGGCCACTCTCTGCCGTTCGCCCCCGCTGAGGGCAGTCACGGGGCGGTGGGCCAGGTGCTGCAGATTGCACAGCTGCAGGGTTGAGCTCACGACCTCGCGGTCCCGGATCCTGCCGTTTCCCGAGTGCGGGAGACGCCCCATCTGCACCATCTCCGCCACGGTAAAGTGAAACCGGTCATCCCGGTTCTGTTTCACGAAGGCCATTTTCTGCGCGCGGAGGCGAGGCGGCATTTGTGGCAACGGAGAGCCCTCGAACTGCAGGTCTCCCTCTTCGGGTCGGAGATAACCGGTGATCAACCGCAGCAGCGTCGATTTGCCCGCCCCATTGGGTCCGACGATGGCGGAGAAGTCCCCGCGTTTTATATCCATGTTGAGATCAGTGACAACCGGCTGCTGATCGCGGCTGTAACGGAAGGTCACGTCGCGCAGGGCCACGTGCGTTCCATTTTGACTCACCTCGCTCGCGGTGCTGGACACGTTCTCCTCCTTTCAGGTCCGAAAAAACCCCAGCCGTCGGCTGGGGTTTCACGAGTTCCAGTTCGCCTTTTGCGGGGATTTCCCCGGAGACAAACTCACCCGCGACCCTTTCAACCGAAGGGTTCGGCGGACGCGATGATGAGGCAGGTCTCCTGGCTTCCGGATGTACATATCTCCGTATCGGCCTTCCCGTCGAGGCTGACAGTGGCGCGAGACGGAGACACTAACCGGTTACAGTGGCGGGACCGCGCCGGACTCACACCGGCTTCCCTATTCTCCCCTTACGGGGGCACCTCACCACATGCGGGTATCATATTTTACCTGAACAATATCACCACCGCCCCACAGTGTCAATCTGATGTCGGGTTTATGTGCACAAACACCTCGCAGACGCTCGGCAGCGCGGATTCGATCCGCGACTCAAGATCGTGGGCGGCACGATGTGCCTGCTGCAGAGGAAGGGTACCCCTTACACTCACCTGCAGGTCGACCACCAGCTGTCCGCCGTACTTACGCATCCTCACCCCGTCCACCCTCCGGATGCCTGAAGCAGATGCAGCGATGCTTCTGATTCGGGCAGTTTCCTGTGCGTATTCGTGCGGCCGGGTGTCCATGAGAGTATCGACCGCGGAGTGTAGAAGAGTCCACGCTACCCGGAGCACGACGACGGAAACCAGAATGGCCGCCAGAGGATCGGCGCGCGGAACACCGAGTTGAGCCGCGCCCACACCCGCCAGCACCGCGAGAGAAGACAGAGCATCGGCCCGGTGATGCCAGGCATCTACATCCAGCAGCTCGCTGCCCGTCTGCAGTGCAGCCCGGTGAGCGTGCCGATACAGGGCCTCCTTGATGGCTATGGAGACCAGTGCGACCGCCATGGCCGCGGCGTGCGGAGGCAACGGTGCCGGCTGCAGCAGCTTCCCACCGCCACGCCAGGCCAGCCAGGCAGCACTGATCATGAGGGTGAGGGACAGCAGGGCACTGGCCAGTGTCTCCGCCTTGCCGTGGCCGTAAGGGTGGTCACGGTCAGCGGGTCGGGAGGATACGTGCAGTCCGATCAGTACTATCGAGGTGGACAGGCAGTCCGCGGCTGAGTGCACCGCATCGGCCAGCAGGGAGGCACTGCCGAACGCCACCCCACCCGCCGCCTTCCCTGCCGCCAGAAGGGCGTTGGTCAGCAGTGTGATCACGGCTACCCGCATTCCAATCTGGTAGCGACCCTCCACCAGCCGTCCACCTCCGCACAGTGTTTGCGGGTTTAGTATGTGCGGCACTCATGCGGGCAAATCCGAGGCGGTGGCCGCGGATGTCGCATTTTGGGGTGTTCGCTCGCGCGGAGGTCCCACCACTGACCGACAATGCGCACGCAGCATGTCATTGCGGGCAGCAAATCAGATGACCGAGGAGTGAGCAGTGTCCCGACCGCCTGGACGCAGGCAGGTCCTCCGCCCACGGCCCCTGCTGTCAGACAGTTACTCCAGCAGCGGACTTCGGCCTATACACAACGTCAGAGCACATTCATGATACGGGTCAGTCGGCAGGAGCTGCCCAATCTGCCAGTGACGTTGTCTCCGGTGATGGGGTGGAGGGCAGTGTGCATGGGTTCCTGCTGCCCGGTCATGCATCGACGAATTCATTCGTCCGTTGACGATTGCTCTCATCATGCCTGGTAGGGATACGGGCAGGCTGATCCTGACAGCTGTCACGCAGATCCAGCGGTGCACAGTCTTATTGCCGCCGGGTGATTGCAGGGGGAGGGGCACACGCAGATCCCCTCCCCCTGGTACCGGGAACCTGCGTGTGCAGGTGCCGCAGTGATCGGTACACTCCCGGCGGCGCGACAGGGCCTTACATCCGCATTGTGAGGTCGTCTGGCATCCGTGCGGCAAATTGTTCAAATCCCTGCGCTGACGCTCGGTCACGTGTTAAATTGTCTGTAAAAAGAGAGCGGTCTGGGCTACCCTTATAGTAGGAAAAAACAAACCCTGGACGGGTAGAAAGGGGCCCAGACCTATGGATATCCTATCACAACTGGAT